>JBFHKL010000416.1:0-3134 GCA_041595375.1 Saccharicrinis sp. | reverse complement strand
AGTAAACGACAAGTCGTATTTCTCAACAACTTTAATTTCGAGCTTTTCATCATTTTCAGCAATTGTCACCTCGCCAACTTCGGTGTAGTTTCCTTTTGTTATTTCGTATTGATAATCGCCAGGCTCAAGCTCAACAAGGTAAGCCATCCCGTTTGTATTGGTAATTGATTCAAGTTGACCAACCTTCACACCCACACCTTGCAATGGTTTTCCGTTAATATCAGTAATCTTAAACTCAAGTGCATAAGTATAAGTTAATGTACGATTCAAAGCAAATATCTTTGAGGTGTAACTACCAGATGTCAACACAAACCACGCTTCATATTCACCAGCCTGAGAAGGATATAAATTCTCAGCAGAGATCAGAATTTCGGAGGTATCAACAACACTAACATTCGCTCTTGGCAATGTATCGTTTTCGTCTGCAGCTGCCTTAATCATATCTACAGTTGGAACAGGTGCATCAGCAGCTGTCATTAACATGTACAAACGACCTTTACTAGTAGCATCAACCTCGAATGTAATGTTATACATAAATGTAGTATCATTCACCCGTAAGGAATCACCTGCCACTACATCGGTTACAGCCAAGCTGCTGGTTGAGACTTCAACCTTTTTAATTTCTGAAGCATACTCGCTATCAGGATCTGCCAATGCAATGTAAACATCATAAGAAGTCAATGGAGCCAATCCGCTAATTTCCCATTCCATTTCTGTTCCGTCAGAAATATTGTAACTAACAGATCCTTTCTTATCAAATGAACTCGTTAATTCGTCAAAGTCCATAGGTGCAACCGATCCGGATGGTTTCACAGTGTAGTGAATTCTACCAGCAGACTCAGCTACTGTTTTAAATGTTACCGATGTTGCCAATTCACTGACTTTCTCACACGTGGACATAGACAGACTTGTTGTTTCGAAAACACAGCTTTCCGAATCGTAAAATACTTCATCTGCCCATTGGTAAAGTAAAGTCCTGAATGTAGTAAACAAATGATACTTAGTATTTGGTTCAAGATTTTCAATTGTGAAGATCTGATCAATATAGTTACCGGCAGTATAATCCACATAACCGAAGGCATCCGCTCCCTCACCTGAAATTGCTTTCTCCATACTTGGTGCAGTTACACCTGTTCCATCATCTTTCAGCAGATAATAGAATCCGCGACCATATTTATCGGAAGTTAAGGTCATTTTAGCCGTTGTACTAGAAAGCCCTTCAGCTTCAACCCAGTCAATAATTGGCACAGGCTGTACACCACCTGCGACACCAAATACCTCTAAGCTATAAACAGTATAGTTATGTGCATACTTGTTATGGTAGAATTTGTATCCAACATACACGCCGGAAGTATCCATTCCTAATTCATTGTCAACCACAAATGATTTATCATTCCATTGATATGCCACCTTTGGAAAATCTCCCGGTTGCGAAACTTTCACCCAGTCAGTAGGTTCCACCACTCCATCTCCTTTATATTTCTTGGAAATCCAGAGAGTAAGGTGATCTTCATAACTTCCCCAGTTATTTACATATTCCGATTGAAATCTAATGTCTGTTAAGCCTTTTAAATCAATTGGACCAACCATACACCATGCTTCTTGCCATACATCACTAGCACCTTTGTTAGCCACATAAACACCGCCAACATTATCATTCTTCACAGTATTTGGCCTTGATTCCCAGTGATCTACACCCACCTTATCTTCCAACTGAACAACCTCAACAAAATGGTAGTTTTGATTTTCAACGTCAAACTCCTGAATAAATGCTGGCACTTCTTCAAAATCGTTTGCAGTTCTGAAAGCGACAACTTTTACATCGGAAACATTTTCGCTTCCATCAACAACAACTGCATGCACTTTATAATCGGTATCCTTAGCAAGATTATCCAGAGCAATCAAACTTAAATATGTTGCAGAATCCAGATTTGACATTCCACTTGCCAGTGAACTCACTCTATTCAGGACGTCATCGCTGCTCAGAGTTTTATCGGAATTAGTTACACTCCAATAACAAATTGCGCCACCAAAACCATCTCTTGGCTCATCTGCCGTAAGGTTTAATGTTGCGCCATGATTTGAAATATCTGTGACAGAAATCTCAGTAATGTTAGGTTTCACTTCATCAGAAAGCGTCTTAAAGTAATCTGATTTTGCGATATCAGAAACGTTACCAGTCATATCGGTTACTGTTGCATAAGCTATATAATCTGTATTTAAATCTAAATATTCGATGAGCCAATCTTCATCTTCCGCTATCGTATCATAAGGAATATAACCGCTTTTAACAGAGCCAGTCCCTGACATAAACTGATCAAAATCTTCAGGTTCCAAACCCGCTTCATAAATACGATAACGAATGTTACCCAATTCATCAGCCAGTAATTTAACAGTTGCTGTTATCTCAGTAATATCAGTTATTTCCAATTTAGAAATAACCGGGGCAGTCAAATCCCGAATTGTTTTTTGATCAAGGGTTTGTAGTTCAGAAGCATTGTTCTTATAATCTTCAGCAGCAAATGTGATTGTATATTCGGTATCCATTTCCAGTCCGTCAACAAAGAATGATTTTGCCATTCCCGGAACGTTAAAATTAAATGTCCCTGAATTTATAAAGTCTGAGGTCCCTACTTTTGCTTTCAAATCATCAAAAGATGCAGGACTTTGTCCTTTAGACATCACAGCCCAATAAACTTTCGCAACTTCATCTCCATTATACCATCCGCGCATAAATGTATTACCAACACTATCTATCTTTTCAATTGAGCTAACTGGAGCCGTTGTATCTTCTGTTAAAGCAGCAAGCGTTACTTCGCTTACCCCAATAATTTTATAAATGCCTGAATTAGTATCTATATTCCAGAAATGTAGTGCAATACGAATTTTCGTTCCACTAAACATCGCCAGGTTTAAGGGGCCACAATTATTAATATGCTGACTATATTCGCTCCAAGAAGTTGAACTTAAACCCAACTCAGAATGATTAAAACGCACATCCAGATTGATCTGAAGTGCACTCCATTGTTGAATAAATAATGTATCGTTAGTGATACTTAAATCAAGACTGTCTGTGGTTTGAACATACATGTAACACTTATTATTTTCAGGTTGCGCCCAAGCATCGAGCAGGT
>JBFHKL010000415.1:0-3155 GCA_041595375.1 Saccharicrinis sp. | reverse complement strand
CTTTTTTATACGGTATTTCTTTTGAAAAGGCATTGATAGACAACAGTAGTCCACAGACAATAATGGTGAGATTTTTCATGATCGCGAATTAAGTAACATTTACATATCGAGGGCACGAATATGATATAGTCCAAAAATAACAGAATAATTACGATCTCCAAAAATTAAACAGCATGCAATAAAGGCTTAATTTATTTGTAAGCACTAATCCACACAATTAGCGTAACACAACAATAGTATACTCATAGGCTAACTATTTTAAAACCAGCATACATTCATCGTATATATAATAAACAAAAGCCCCATTCAAAGAGAAGCTAAACTTCCATTGAATGGGGCTGAAATATTGTAAGTAATTACCAATGACAATTCACCAGTAAGAAACGACTATTATAATTAGTCTTGCAACTTAGCTTTCAAGAACTCACGATTTAAGCGAGCGATATTAGAAATTGAAACACCTTTAGGGCATTCAACTTCACAAGCACCTGTATTTGTACAGTTACCAAAACCAAGTTCATCCATTTTTGCAACCATACTCTTTGCTCTGCGAGCAGCTTCCACTCTACCCTGAGGTAATAGAGCCAGGTGACTTACTTTTGCAGATACGAATAACATGGCAGATCCGTTTTTACAAGTAGCTACACAAGCACCACAACCAATACAAGAAGCAGCATCCATAGCCTCATCGGCATCCTCCTTAGGAATAGAGATAGCATTAGCATCAGGCACCCCGCCAGTACTTACCGAGGTATAACCACCTGCGGCGATAATCTCATCAAAAGCAGAACGGTTTACGATTAAATCTTTAATGACTGGGAAACCTGCTGAACGCCAAGGCTCAATGGTAATTGTTTCTCCATCCTTAAACCTACGCATATGTAACTGACAAGTAGTTACATCATCGTCAGGTCCATGAGTACGGCCATTAATATATAATGAACACATACCGCAAATACCTTCACGACAATCATGATCAAAAGCTACCGGCTCTTTTCCTTCTCCGATCAATTGCTCATTTAACACATCCATCATTTCAAGGAATGAGCTATCGGTTGATACACCCTCTATTTTGTATGTTTCGAAGTGCCCCTTATCCTGTGGGCCATTTTGACGCCACACTTTAAGAGTCAAATTTAATGAATTTTCCATTTTTCTCTTTTTAACTAATGAACATTATTTGTAGTTACGTTGAGCAACTTTAACTACCTCAAATTTAAGCTCTTCCTTGTGTACCACCGGTGCTTTATCTTCACCTTGGTATTCCCAACATCCGGCATAAGTAAACTTATCATCCTGACGTAAGGCTTCACCCTCTTCAGTTTGGTACTCTTCACGGAAGTGACCTCCACAAGATTCTTCGCGATGTAAGGCATCCCGAGCCATTAAATCACCAATGGTGATAAAGTCGGACAGACGAGAAGCTTTTTCTAATTCAACATTCATACCTTCGTTTGATCCAGGAATCTTAACATTTGACCAGAATTCCTTTTTAACAGCGGCGATTTTTTCGATAGCTTCTTCAAGACCCTTCTTGTTACGAGCCATACCAACAAAATCCCACATCACTAAACCAAGTTCTTTATGTAGGCTATCTACAGATCGCTTACCTTTAATCGACATTAGTTTTTCGAATTTAGCTTTAGCAGCATTCTCTGCCTCCACAAATTCTTTTTCGTCACCTGTCATACGAGGTGTACGGATATCATCAGCTAAATAATTCTGAATAGTATATGGCAGAACAAAATAACCATCAGCCAGACCCTGCATCAAAGCAGAAGCTCCTAAACGGTTAGCACCATGATCAGAGAAGTTAGCTTCTCCTGCTGCAAATAAACCAGGAACAGTAGTTTGTAATTCATAATCAACCCAGATACCACCCATTGTATAGTGAATAGCTGGATATATCATCATAGGTGTTTGATATGGATTATCATCTACAATTTTTTCATACATCTGGAATAGGTTTCCGTAACGTGAACGGATGGTATCTTCACCTAAGCGCTCAATAGCGGTTTTAAAATCCAGATATACGGCTAAACCAGTAGCACCAACACCATAACCTGCATCACATCTTTCCTTAGCAGCTCGCGAAGCAACGTCACGAGGCACTAGGTTACCAAAAGCAGGATATCTTCTTTCCAAGTAATAATCTCTATCCTCTTCTTTAATATCTTGAGCCTTCAATTTTCCAGCACGGATAGCCTCTGCATCCTCTTTCTTTTTAGGTACCCAGATACGTCCATCATTACGTAAAGACTCCGACATCAGAGTTAATTTACTCTGAAACTCACCATGAACAGGAATACATGTTGGGTGAATTTGAGCATAACAAGGATTGGCAAAAGCAGCACCTTTTTCGAAGGCTTTTACTAGAGCCGAACCATTTGATCCCATTGCATTGGTAGAAAGGAAGAAGGTATTTCCATATCCTCCGGTAGCCATCACAACTGCATGACCAAAGTGACGGGAAAATTCTCCGGTTACAAGGTCACGGGCAATAACTCCACGTGCTTTACCATCTACAATTACATAATCAACAATCTCTGTACGTGTATGCATTTCAACAGTACCTGCATTTACCTGACGCATTAAAGCCTGGTAAGCACCAATTAATAACTGTTGACCTGTTTGTCCTTTTGCATAAAAAGTACGACTTACCTGTGCTCCACCAAAAGAACGGTTATCTAACATACCACCATACTCGCGAGCAAAAGGTACACCCTGAGCGACACATTGGTCAATGATATCGTTACTAACCTCAGCCAAACGATATACGTTAGCCTCACGTGCACGATAATCACCTCCTTTTATGGTATCATAAAATAAACGATGAACAGAGTCACCATCGTTAGGATAGTTTTTTGCGGCATTGATCCCTCCCTGTGCAGCAATAGAGTGAGCACGACGAGGAGAATCCTGTATGGTAAAGTTTTTTACTTTGAAACCCATCTCGCCAAAAGAAGCTGCAGCAGAAGCTCCGGCTAATCCTGTACCAATAACAATAATATCAAGGTTTCTTTTATTTGAAGGGTTAACCAATTTTTGGCCAGCCTTATAATTTTCCCATTTCTGAGCCATTGGCCCTTCAGGTATCTTTGAATCTAACTTCATTTCTTGTAAATTAAAAAGTGACTACTTTATTAACAACAGCT
>JBFHKL010000414.1:0-3160 GCA_041595375.1 Saccharicrinis sp. | reverse complement strand
TCATAAAACATTGCGTGGTCCACGAGGTGGTATTATTTTAATGGGCAAAGATTTTGATAACCCATGGGGTAAAAAAACACCTAAAGGAGTTGTACGTAAAATGTCTTCGTTGTTAAACTCGGCAGTATTCCCCGGTATTCAAGGTGGTCCTTTAGAACATATTATTGCTGCCAAAGCCGTTTCTTTCCTTGAAGCTCTGCAACCTGAGTATATTGATTATCAAAAACAGGTTCAAAAAAATGCCAGAGCAATGGCAAAAGCTTTTATGGACAAAGGGTATAAAGTTATTTCAGGTGGCACTGATAATCATTCTATGCTAATTGATTTAAGAACTAAGTTTCCTGAACTAACAGGGAAAGTAGCTGAAAACACCTTAGTGAAAGCTGATATTACCATTAACAAAAACATGGTTCCATTTGATAGCCGAAGCCCATTCACAACTTCAGGAATACGTGTAGGAACAGCTGCTCTTTCAACTCGAGGTTTAAAAGAAGAACACATGGCTCCTATTGTTGATTTAATTGACCAGGTACTTTCTGATGTTGAAAATGAGTCAACATTAAATACGGTTAAAGAAAAAGTAAATAAAATGATGAACAAATTTCCGTTATTTGCTTATTAAAAAATAAGGATGACTAGTCCTGATGACTAATAAAAAAAGCCAGCCGAAGATTTATCGGTTGGCTTTTTTATTGTCCTATTGTTTTATCAAACAAGGGCAAGATTAGGTTTCTAATCTAAATCAATCTTCTTCATCATGTAAAATCAACATAGGATGTTCTGGATGTAAGACCATTTGCTTAGTAATACTTGGATGAAATATTCGATCGAAAAAACTGGCATTATGGCGCACCAAAGCAACCATTTCGGCATCATTTTCTTCTACAAACTTATGAATGCTTTTACTTACATCTTCACCTTCAATAAAATTAAAGCTTAAATCAACATCAGGAAAATGCGCCTCAATTTTACTCTCTGCATCCAACCTATTAACATACTCATCATCCAATACATTAACAAACATCAATGCAGAACGATACCTATCCACGATATCCCTTATTGGATTCATCATTTCATCTTTCTTCACATCCTGCAAATCGGTTGCAAAAACAATTCTTTCTGGTCTTTTAAACTGAGCACTTTTGGGCACAACTAAAAAAGGAGCTTTAATATTTTTTATGACTTCATATGCATTCGACCCCAGTAAAAAATTTTCTAATGCCGACTCACCCCGGCAACCTAAAACAACAAGGTCAGGATGTTCTTTCTTAATCAATTCATGAACAACATCAATAAGAGATCCAAATCTGGAAACAACATTAATTACAGCCTCAGGATAAACGCGTTTAAGAATAGAGAGTTCTTGTTTTAATCCTTTCTCGCTTTCATACGCCATCTCTTCCTTCACTTGCATTACATAGGGACTTCCACTAAATTCTAAATCGTAAGCATTAAGTAATGTAAAACAAATATTCTCATCCGCAAACATTTTTAATGCGTAAAGAGCGGCGTTTCTGGCTGTATTTGAAAAATCTGTTAAGAGCAGTATCTTTTTCATAGCCACTTAATTTTATTAGATCAAACTAATAACAATACAATACCGGCACTTCATCATACCGTAGGAGAACCTCTGATAAGATAATATGATAACAGTATAACTTTCCAACTGACCCTATCAGAGCACGTATATACATGTATACGCAAATCAACATGAAAAGTTGCATTTTTAAGTAATAAAAACACAGAAGCTTTTAAAGGGTATTCAAAAGCTTTTCTTCAATTAGGGCTTGCTTGAATTATTTTAGGCTTTGCTTATACCAACGCCATACCGTATGATAAGGAATCTGGGTAATCATAGCTACATGTGAAGGCTCATGTTTTTTACAGAGCTTAACAACATTTTCTTTAATTTCTTTGGGGTATCGAATGCTTTTAACATTTGTTTTACAATAACGCTTTCGAATTCTGGCAATGCTCATTTCCGAAACATTGTACTCTTTGCATATGTCCTTTGCAAACTCACCATTATCTAATCTTTTTGCAATAGACACCGCTTCCTTATGTGATATAGTTGAACTTCCTCTATTTTCAGGCGAAGAGGCACCTGAAAGACCATTTTTAATACGATTTTGAATAAGGGAGGCTTGATTTCCCCACTCAAGATTTTTATAATGATTATCGGTACTAATACAATTTTTATGCAAAACCATTTTAAAGGAAACCGGCTTGGGATTATGAATGTAAGCCATTGCCACCAATCGGTGTACATAAATGACCACACCTCCAATGGAAATTTGATAATAACCATGCCGACTTTTCTGAGACTTAACCAATGATTGATGAATTGTTTTCCCTTTATATTCAACCACTTTCCCATCTTCTCCAACACTGATCTCTTCTTTAACTCCCGGATATCTTATCTTTTTAAAGTCCGTAACCATACCATTCAAATTAATAAAAAATTATTCACTGATTACCTGGCTAGAGGTTAGGCATATTAATTTAATACCGATTACACATTAACCTGTAATTCTGTAACGGCATTAACCAACTGTAATAGGCAAAATGTTTTGCCCATCATTTTGATATACATTTGATATAACATTCATACAAAGTTATGGAATTATCACAAATTAATCTAATTAATCTGTGATAACGGATATATCATAGCATATCCACGGATAGAAGTTGGGTATAAAAGATACAAAAAACTGCAACAAACCAAGAAAGGCAAACATGAGAAAGGGGATTGAATAAATAAAAAACCCCGATAACAAATGTTATCGGGGTTTATATTATAAACCTAAGGCATATTAAGCAGCTGATAAAATTACAACTAGCAATCCTAAGATAGCATATAACTCAGGAAAAACACCTAAAATCATAGTATTTGCAAATACTTTGTATCCGGAACCAATTGCAGCGATACCACTTGCACAAACCTGTCCCTGACGAATACCAGAAAACAAACCAGCCAGTCCCATTGCTAAACCAGCACCAAATACGGTGGCCGCAACTACCCAGTCCACATTACCAGAAGTGACCATTGGTTGCATCATAAAGAAACCAACAAAGCCATATAAGCCCTGCGTTGAAGGCAAAGCAGAAAGAACCATGTAATTACCACAGGAAGATGCATCCTTTTTCATTGCACCAAGAG
>JBFHKL010000413.1:0-3174 GCA_041595375.1 Saccharicrinis sp. | reverse complement strand
TGCTTTTGGTGGCATCGTAAAAAGTTGTTTATCTGTTAATTATTTTAAAGACGCTGCAAAGATATAAAAATCATTATTTTTTTTTGGGGCAAACGCTCAATTTAAAATGTTTCCTTATTGTTACAAAAACATTAATTCAATACAACTTAGGCTACCAACTAAGATTTACCTGCTCAATAAATGTCAATATTTCTTTCTGACCCGCATTTTTTATAGCTGAAGTAACAAAATAATCAGGTAATTCCTCCCATTCCTCTAACAAAGCTTTTTTATAATCGTCGGTATTTTGTTTAATTTCCTCCTCTTTTAACTTATCTGCTTTTGTAAAAACAATCACAAAAGGGATACCCCACTCACCCATCTGGCACATAAAATCAATATCAGCCTTTTGTGGTTTATGTCTGATATCGACCAAAACGAATAAACACATCAGGTTTCCTCGATGTCTTAAATAGCCATCTATTATAAGCTTAAATTCTTTTCTTTGGGTTTTAGACACCTTTGCATAACCATAACCCGGCAAATCGACCAGATACCATTCGTTATTAATGGTAAAGTGATTAATCAATTGAGTTTTACCAGGTGTAGATGATGTTTTTGCCAATGAACTTTTATTACATAGCATATTGATTAACGAAGATTTACCCACATTAGATCTGCCTATAAATGCATATTCTGGCTTATCAGGCTTCGGGCATTGACTTGGTTTAGCACTCGAAGTAAGAAATTCAGCTTGTTTTATCTCCATTGTTTTTTTTTGCAAAGGTACATTTTGTAAATAAATAAGAATAAAATAATTAACTCACAAGCTAATTATTGGGCAAAACCTCTAGGATAGCTTCACTATCGCATCCATTAGGTTGAGGTATTTCAAGTATGGTTGAGATAGTGGGCGCCACTTCTGTCATCATCACTTTTCTGAATGTTTGAATTGCAGGCACCTCCCATCCATAAAAAATTAGAGGCACACTCAGATGCTGACTTAATGAGCTTTGGTGTTGACTAACTTCTACCTCCTCTTTCCATCCCGGTTTTAAGGTAATCAATAAATCACCCGAACGTCCATAATAATAGGATCGTTGCATTGTATCATAAATACCCGATGCGTAATTATTCGTGCGTAAATCATCGGCGCTTATGGTGTTTTGAACACCCGATACTTCCAATAAAAACTTAGCTGCTATATCCTCAAACTCATCCATATTAATATTCTTCTCCTTAATAAGCTCATGATTCAGGTAAAATTGCTTGTCATGGTATCCTTTTATCCATTTACCCTGGCCGTAAATAGCCATTAGATACAGATTAAGTAAGGCCGATGTTTTTTTTCCATTAAAATTTCCGGCACTAATATGGCTCTTCTGCAATGTTTCTGACTGCCAACGCACAGCAGGAGTTGAAGAAAAGACAAACAAAGTATGTTCCAGTCCGATGTTATCTTTAATGACCTGAATTAATGATTCTATTTGTCCATCCAAACGGATTAACATATCCTCCACTTCTGCATCAAAAAGCTCATGAGTTGACTTAACAAAAGGTTTACACGAAAACGATACGGCTACCATATCGGGATGTTCATCTTTACCAAAATCTTCATTAATTAATAAGGACGCCACGAAATCACGTAATAACACATTTCCATAGGGAGAGCCTGGAATATTTTGATACCGTAGTCCCTTAGCTGATACGCCATTCATGTTGTAAAGAAAATGTCTAAGTTCAGATTGCTGTCCCGACATATACTCGTGATATTGCTTTAAATCAGAAACCGGTCCCCACTGTCTCTCCAGATAAAGATCGGCAAAGCCCATTGAATTAAATGTATTTAACCAGAGAGGTACAGAATCATTTACACTCGAAACCATCTTACCGCTTGTCCTGTCGAACCAATAATGTACAGCTTTTTTTGAATGCGTAAAAAAAGCATTGTCTTCAGGAGAAAAACCAACAGTAGCAATCTTGGACAATCCTCTATGCATCAAACCCAACTCATCGGCAAAAGTAGAAGATAATACGCTGGCCGAAGCCACACAGCCTGAATCTGGATGATTTACCTCATCCTCAGCCTTAAACGCAAAAGCATTAACTATTTCATTTTTATGTAAATCATACCAAGCATCACTAATTACACCATGAACACATGGATATGTTCCTGTGTACATATTTAATTGCTTTGCCCCATTGTAACTGGATGTAATTCCATAATCGGCCTGATGAAAGAATGCGCCTTGGTTAACCAATTGATTAAAACCATGTTTACTAAATTTATTTCGAAGCGCCAATAAATGCTCGGTATGCAGTTCGTCAATATTTACAAACACAACTAGTTTTGGTGCTTTACCCTGTACAACCGACTGGGCACATACCAGACTAAAAAAGCTACACATTAAAAATGTTGCACCAATAATTTTCCATGTATTCTTCATGCAATAAAATATATTTACAGGAGACTAAAAAAGGATGATGGACCATATAATACGTCGGGGCTTACCATCTTACTCTACCCCATTCTATTACTATCCTAAACTGGATCCTGTATATTTTATTGCCTCACAAAATTTAACGGCAACAAAAATAAGCATGATAAACCAAAAGACTCACATTACTTTGAAAAAGATTTTTCTTTTTCATGTTTGCGATAAGCAACAATATCGACCTCTTCGGTATAAATAATACCCGCACCATCTGCCTTTTCCAAGAGCCCTGCCACTACTTTAGCAAAGTCATCTATTCTTTCAATACGGTCAACAATTTCAATAATTATCGGAGGTTCGTAAGAAATATCAAAAGCCTTGGTTGAGTCAGATAAGCCATTAGCCCCATACCCCATAAATCCTCTTATCACAGTAGTACCTGCCAAGGTATATTTTTTGGCTGCAAAAACAATGGCTTCATATAACGATCGCTGATAAACTTTATCCGATTCCTGAATAATTATCTTAAGCTTCTTAGCCTTCCCTTCTAATATCATAGCTGTTGTGTTTTAGTAAATACTTCTCATTTCTATCACATGACAAATAGCTGTCCCCTCATACTGATTGATGCAATAGCTTTATTAAAAAAAAGGTACTTTGTTTTTTTTTGATGTGATTCAAATTACAACTAATTCAGCACACTGGCAATTATACCATCAAAAAAAAAATCTCGTTTTTTCTCAAATAAGCCAGTTTATGG
>JBFHKL010000412.1:0-3184 GCA_041595375.1 Saccharicrinis sp. | reverse complement strand
CACAGTAGGTAAAGACCGAGAAATGGATCTATACCTGGCTCCTTTTGATGTATTAGGTACAATGGCTCATATTACCATGTTAGAAAGTGTGGGCTTACTTCAAAAAGACGAACTGGAGAAACTCCTTACCGAGTTAAAAGCTATTTATAATCAAACCATTACTCATCAATTTAGCATTGAAGATGGCATTGAAGACGTTCATTCTCAGGTTGAAATGATACTCACTAAACGCTTAGGAGATATAGGCAAAAAAGTACATAGCGGTCGATCGAGAAACGATCAGGTTCTGCTGGATCTCAAACTATTTATACGCCATAAAATAGAAGAAGTTGTTAAGGCAGTAAATGATTTTTTTGAGGCGCTCCAATCACAAAGCGAAAAATATAAAGATTATTTAATACCCGGATATACACACCTTCAGGTAGCTATGCCATCTTCATTTGGTCTTTGGTTTGGTGCCTATGCCGAAAGTCTGACAGACGACATGCACATGCTAAAAGCAGCCTGGAAAATAACCAATCAAAATCCGTTGGGTGCCGCAGCAGGTTATGGTAGCAGTTTCCCTTTAAACCGCCAGTTAACAACAGAGCTATTAGGCTTTGATAACATGAACTACAATGTAGTTTATGCGCAAATGGGGAGGGGAAAAACAGAGAAGAACGTAGCCATGGCCTTAGGTTCAGTAGCCTATACCCTTGGTAAATTTGCCATGGATGCCTGTTTATATATGAGTCAAAATTTTGGCTTTCTTACTTTACCCGGAGAATTAACCACTGGATCGAGTATTATGCCACATAAAAAAAATCCTGATGTATTTGAATTAATCAGGGCAAAATGTAACCAAATTCAGGCATTACCCGAAACCATTGGTCTGATAACAGGAAATTTACCTTCAGGTTATTTCCGCGATCTGCAATTAATTAAAGAGAATTTTTTACCGGCATTTGACAATCTGATAGACTGTTTAGAAATAGCCACATTTGCAGTAAATAACATCTCTGTTAAAGCAGATATTCTGAACAACGATATATATAAGTATGCATTTAGCGTTGAAGAGGTTAACAAACTCGTTTTACAGGGAGTTCCTTTCAGAGATGCCTATAAACAGATAGGCGCTTTAATTGAAGAAGGGAATTTTAACCCTGAATTAAAAGTTGAACACACGCACGAAGGAACCATAGGTAATTTATGTACCAAAGAGGTGAAAGACAAAATGGATGAGCTACTTCAATCTTTTCATTTCGAAAAAGTAACTCAAGCCCTTCAAGCATTAAGTAATAACAAGTAAACTAAGATATTTGAGTATGGATTTATTGGATAATTTGGCTAAGATGGCCGTACAATCATGTGAAATCGAAAAAGAGCTTTTTGACCAAATGGGGGTTAAAAGAGGCTTACGTAATGACGATTTCTCTGGTGTATTGGTTGGCTTAACCCACATAGGTAATGTAGTTGGATACGACAACATAGATGGAAAATTAGTTCCTCGCGAAGGTCAACTTTTCTATCGTGGTATCGAATTAAAAGACCTGGCCAAAGGATTCCTTTCTACCGGTCGTCATGGATTTGAAGAGACAGCATATCTATTATTAACGGGTCAGTTACCAAACCAAACAGAACTTAGTGACTTTACTGAATATCTAGCCGAACAGAGTGAATTGCCTCCTTTCTTCTCCAAGAGCATGATTCTTTCACTAAGAGGAAGAGATGTCATGAATATGCTAGCACGATCAGTACTGGGGCTTTATGCTGCAGATGAAGAAGCTGAGAATTTTAGCGAGGTAAACCTAATGAAACAGGCCATCAGCTTAATTGCCAAATTTCCGGTTATTGTAGCCTACGCCTATTATGGTATGCGTCACTCATTTCAGCGTAAGTCATTGATTATTCGCCACCCACAAAAAAATTTAAGTTTAGCCGAAAACTTCCTTTACATGTTAAAAGGAAAAGACTATTCTAAATTGGAAGCCGACTTGTTGGACTTATCGTTGGTTATTCATGCTGAACACGGTGGTGGTAACAATTCTACCTTTACCACCAGAGTAGTAAGCTCGGCTCAAACCGATACCTATTCAGCCATTGCAGCAGCTCTTGGCTCGCTAAAAGGTGGTTTACACGGAGGGGCCAACCTGAAAGTGATTGACATGATGAAAAACATCAAGACTAACATTAAAGACTGGACTGATAAAAAAGAAGTATCCACATACCTTTTAAAACTATTAAATAAAGAGGCATTTGATCATACTGGAAAAATATACGGAATAGGTCATGCCATATATACTCTCTCCGACCCCAGAGCTGTCCTTTTAAAGGAAAAAGCAAGAGAATTGGCCGAAGAAAAAGGACGTATGGATGAATTTAATCTGTATGCCTTGATTGAGGAACTTGCTCCTGAGGTATTCTATCAATTTAAAGGTGAAAATGCTAAAGTAGTTTGTGCCAACGTTGATTTTTATTCCGGATTTGTATACGAATGTATAAAAATACCTAAAGAAATATATACTCCAATATTTGCTGTTGCCCGTATTGCCGGCTGGGCAGCGCATCGTATAGAGGAGGTTACATTCTCAAGCCGACGCATCATCCGTCCGGCTTATAAATGTGTAATTGATCGCTCTACTTATCTTCCTTTGGAATCCAGATAAGTGTTTTTGTTGATTGGGTAATGAAGGCTGTCTGTGGGGGAAACATCAGACAGCCTTTTTTAAAAAATTATTTCTCTCTAAAATAAAAACCTATCCTTGGAGACCTCTCTTCTTCAAATACAGTTTTTCCAAACATCCTCTTCTTTTATTACTATTTATTAACAATAAGCAACATCACTTTCTCAGCTCCTCCCCTACATTTTCATCAAAATAAAATCTTATCCTGAAGCGCAAGCTTGTAAGCAAAATATTATCAACAGAAACTATTCTGTATAAATATTCATTTTATGTCAATATTGTTTATATTTATACATTAGGGTTGCTTTTATTAGTTGTGCTAATAAATATTTGCTAACTTTGCAGCCGGATTTAAAAATCAGAATTTTGGCTTGCAGAAGCAACAAGCAAAATTCTTCTTTAATAATGGATTATCTTACTATTATGCCTGAAGTAAAAGGAATTAAGTTGGTACTCGAAGACGGCACTGTTTTCGAAGGAAAGTCGTTTGGATATCACAAGTCAGTTGCGGGAGAAGTGGT
>JBFHKL010000411.1:0-3185 GCA_041595375.1 Saccharicrinis sp. | reverse complement strand
AGCTCGAAAGGAAAAGGAAAAATCTTATCCGATTAGGCATCGAACAGGGGCAAGCTTATGCATGGAGTAGATCACGTATGGGCGGTTGGGCAATTGCCCAGAGTCCGATTGACTTCGTCGAACGTTGTTTCTTGGAACAACAATTACGCTTGCTCGATTGTCAAAACGAGGTGATGAATCTATGCTCGACATTTACAAACGAATTTCCCCACAGCTTAACGAACCGCTGTATACGAGACCCGTACGTACAGTGGTGTGAAAGGTGCACTGGCGATCATTTGGTCGTCAGCCACCTATTCGATTGTAAGTAGTTTTTACTTCAATTCCTTTAATAAAGTTTCAGCTGCTAACTTTCCTAATTCATTTGATGCTAAAGGACTTGCTCCCGTGATTAATCTTCTATCCAAACAGACGGTTTTGTCTGATTTGCTATTCATAAGGTTAACGCCTAAACTTTTCATCTTTTCACTCAAGCCCCAAGGCATGTGTCCAGGTAAATAACCAATCATTGGAGTTTGTTTGTCGACAGAATCCGGGAATACACACATGTTGTAGCCCTCATAAATAAATTTCTGATTACAAAGGGTTGTTGCTAAAAATGACCCCGGTCCATGACAAAGGCTAATGGTAAATAAATCATTTTGGTGTGCCCAGTTCAAAATTTCCCCAACGTTTTTATCTTCAGGAATACCTAGCATTGATCCATGTCCACCTGGAACAAATACAGCTGCATAGGATGCTGTATCAGTGAAAGAAGAATCGATAAAATCTGCTAATTTCAATGGCTTTTCAAAGCTAGCTTTAAGTTCATTAAAAATGGCTTTTACTTGCTCATCCTTTTCGGGGAAAGCCCACATTTCAAATACAACAGGCTTTCCTGTTGGTGTAGCTATTTCAAAATCGTAACCAGCATTTTTAAGATGCATCATAGGTACAAGGGCTTCCACTGGATGGTTTCCTGTAGAAAATAATTTACCATTCTGCATTTTCATGTTTTTTTGTTCGGTGAAAATCACTAAAATCTTCGACTTGGCTCCTTGGTATTTGGTGTATGAAATATTTTCAAAATCAGTTTTAGCAACAGTTCCTAATTTTAAAGCAAGCTTTGAAGGACTGTAAGATCCATCTGATTCTAACTGTGGCGCAATGCCTAATATTTTTTTTAACATGATGTTTAATTTTTAAGAGTTTACGAATTCATTGTAATAACTATTTTTCCTTTTGCTCGCCCCGTTGCAAGATGTATAAATGCCTCGATACTTGATGAAAAAGGATAGACTCTATCAATAATTGGTTTGATTTTTTCATCTTCAACCAACAATTTAATTTCATTCAAATGAGCTCCATTCGGGTGCATGAAAATATATTTGTAAGTGGCGTCTTTAGCACTAATTAGCTTAGCTAATTCTTCTGGCAATTTATAGTCAGCCATTCCAAATGCTTTAGCGGTCTCCTCATCTAAAACACCTTTAACGCTAACTACTTTCCCACCTTGTTTAATAAGCTCAAAAGCTTCCAAAGTATAACTATCACCAAGTGTATCAAAAACTATATCTGCGTCTTTAACGATGGTTTTATAGTCCTCTGTTTTATAATCAATTACTCTGTCTGCCCCTAGCTCTTTAACCCAGTTTACATTGTCGGTACTTGTGGTAGTATATACATAGGCTCTTTTTGTCTTGGCATACTGAATAGCTAAACTACCCACACCACCTGAACCTGCATGAATAAGTATTTTGTCGTTTTCTTTTATCCCAGCGTTTTCCAAGGATTGTAAGGCAGTAAGCCCTGCCAATGGTAAACTTGCGGCTTCCTCGAAAGAAATATTTCCAGGTTTTTTTGAAACAGCAACACTGGTTACAGCAACATATTCAGCAATTGTACCCATTTGCTCCTGTGGCACTCTGGAATAAACCAAGTCTCCAATTTCAAAAGAGCTTACGTCATCTCCTTTTTCAACTACAATTCCACTAACATCATAGGCTACTGTGCTCGGCTGTGGAACAGGAAGCATGCCTTGAAGGTGTCCCTGGATAATAAGTTTGTCTATTGGATTAATAGCAGCAGCCTTAACTTCAATAAGTACATCATTCACCTGAATGCTTGGTTTACTTACTTCGTTAAAAGCTAAACTACCTTTAATCTCACCGTATTTTTCTATTTGTAATGCTTTCATCTTTATATCTATTAAATTATTTCTAATAACTTAATACAAAGATATGGTGAGGGCTCTTGAAAAAAATTGACCTATGGTAAGAAAGCTATTTTTTTGCTTTTTCTACTCTTATTCGGCTCAAACTTTCTTGTGTAATACCTAAATAAGAAGCTATGTGATAGTTTCGAGTATGCTGTTCTACATCAGGGTAATCCTTTAAAAATAGGTCATAGCGTTCGGCTGCGGATAATTGCAACTGATTTAAGATTCTTTTTTCTAGACTTATGGAAAGGCGTACTAAATTTCCTCTTTGAAAGGGTTCTAATTCTGGGAATTTAGAGAGCATTCCAAAAATATTTTCAGCATTAAATTCTATGATATTAGATTCGGTAAGACTTTCTATTGTCAACGTTGCAAGATGATTATCATGAAAAGCAATATAGTCGCTGATCCAGTTATTTTTAATCGCGAAATGCAGGGTGTGTTCTTTCCCATGTCTATCGGTTAGATACGAACGAAGACATCCACTTTTCACAAAATATACGTTATCCACCTTTTGTCCCTGTCGAATAAGAGTTGAGCCTTTAGGAGTTGTTCTTTCTTTTGAAATAGAAATAAGATAATCTTCTGCTTCTATACTTAAATGTATGTTGTCTTTTATTTTTTTTATTAATTCTTCCATTTCTCAGATTTGGGAAATTACATACAACGGCAGTCTGTCTAAAAACCTCTGTTTAAATTTAGATGAGAGTGCCATTTAGTTGCAGTTGTAAAGCTTGTGGTGAATTTAGCGAAAAAATGAATTTGAAAGTCAAATTGCTTTCTGTAAAGTTTAATGTGTCATTTATGCCGATGTAGAACAATGCTCGACATTTACAAACGAACTTCCCCACAGCTTAACGAACCGCTGTATACGAGACCCGTACGTACAGTGGTGTGAAAGGTGCACTGGCGATCATTTGGTCGTCAGCCACCTATTCGATTGTAGCCAGTTTTTTATCAATTCAATATTATTTTGTTCAAATTCAGT
>JBFHKL010000410.1:0-3209 GCA_041595375.1 Saccharicrinis sp. | reverse complement strand
TCACCTTGAATTTGTGGAAACCAAAGTCGTATATAAGGAAAAAACAAAGTAACTGACCATATCATTAGAAAAACCAAAAGTGTTTTTTTTGTGGCTTGTTGAATCCAGGGAGAAATGATGGGCATAAATAGGTACAGACCAATAATTGTATAAATAAACCAGAAATGCAGGTTAGTAGAAGTGAAACTTATTGGGATCATCATTAAATTATAAGCATACACATTCATATCCGAATTTGAAAAAGCATTTTCGGGGCCACCAAAAACAATATTATTTGGCGTAGGCAAAAAAACACAAATGATAGACCAAAGTAAAAATGGTATCAACACGCGGGTAAATCGTCGTTTGAAAAAAGTTGTGGTATCAGTTTTTAACGGCAAAAGTAAAATAGATGACATAATGATGAACAAAGGCACACAGGGTCGTAACAAGGCACTGTAAAATGAACATTCGGTACCAAAGATTTTTGTCGCGGCATTCCATAAATAGGGGTCACCTGCGTGCATTAGTAAAACCATAAAAATTGCAAGTACACGTAGTACGTCGAGGTAAATAATTCTGTTCTTTTGATATGTCATTATTTAATATTTTTGTATTGATGAAAGAATTTGGATTAACCCAGTATGTATTTAGATTTTGGAAGGTATGATATCAGCTTTACAATAAGGTAAGAAATAACAAATACCAATAGTGCCAGCAGAGGTTGCCCGAGCCAGGAACTAACGCCAATACCTTCGCCATTACCGATATAATGAAGCATCCAAATATTTACAATGTAGTGAACCAGAAAGATGGCATAACTATATTTAGATAGTTCCTTAATGATATTATCTGCAATTCCTTTTAGCCTTACCTTTTGCAGCATCATAAACAATCCGGCTGTCATCATTACTACATTAACCGATAGGTTATTGATGAAGAATTCTACCTTTTTACTTTCAACGGCAATCCAAATCATCTGGTCGGCATGAGATAAGGAATACAACAATCCCTTGTGTGTAAAATATCCACCAACAATAAAAAGAAGTAGTCCAAACCCTACCGATTTGAATGTTGCAAGTGTATTGTATTTTCGCAAGTAAAAGCCCAATACCAAATAGCCCAGATAACCACCAAAATTATAGAGCATTCCGAACTCATTCCAATCACAAACACCATGTATTTGCGGAAACCATATTTGTGTATAAAACAATACTGTGGTAGCAAACCATGCCATTAAAAAGGCTTCGATACCTCGCTTCGATACCTTCTCAATCCAGGGCGAAATAACAGGCATAAAAAGATACAGTCCAATAATGGTGTACATAAACCAGAAATGCACATTTACCCAGGTAAAATTTACAGGTATCATTAATAAACTTTTCGCAACGGAATTAAGAGTGCTCGAAGTAAGCACATTTTCTATGCCTCCAAAATTTATTTTAGAAGGAGCCGGTAAAAAAACATAAGCGACTGACCAGATAAGAAATGGCACAAGCACGCGTGAAAAACGTTTTCTGAAAAATGTTCGTGTATCATATTTTATGGGCAACAATAAAGCGCCCGAAATCATAATAAAAAAGGGAACACATGGGCGTAAGAATGCGACATAAAATTGTGTGGCAACATCAGTGTTGAGATCGAAGGCAAAACGCACATGAATCATCGCGACCATATAACAGGCCATCACCCGTATTACATCCATGTAAGCAATCCGTTCTTTTAGAGACAAATTTTGTTTCATTAGTCAGTATTTATTTTGAAAGAGGGGCAAACTTACGCAATTGACGGCTGGAAAAAATTAATGTAGATTAAAAAATTGGGTGAATATTATTATTGCTGTTTTCAGCACGCATTTTGCTTAAGTGTTGTGGTGTCATTCCCAGGTAGGATGCCAAATAGCTTAGCTTAACACGTGCAAACAAATCAGCTTGTTCTTTTAGAAGTATTTCATAACGTTCCTTTGCCGATTTTTGAAGCCGTTCGATGCGACGAGTTTGCAAGCTTAATACGCACTCCTGATGCACCACACGCGACCAGTTTGCAATTTCGATATTAGTGGCATACAACTTATTTAAGCTATCAATTTTAATTGCATACATTGTCGTTTCCTCTAATGATTCAACATACTCAAATCCGGGTTTATTACGGTACAGCGCTAATAAAGCAAAGGTAATATCGCCTTCGCGGCTAAACCAGGTGGTAATCTCCTCATCATCAATAATACAATAAGAGCGGCACAGTCCTTTTTCGATAAAATAAACATAGTTGTTCATTTTGCCTCCCTCAATAAATAGTTCTTTTGCAGCTACGGTTTTTTTTTCGAGTTGTGCAGTAAATTCTTCAATAGATTTATCAGATATCGGATAAAATTTTCTTATACTATTTACTGTGTTTTTCATATATACTAATTATTTCTTTTAGTTGATATTTTACGTTGAATGGTATTAGTAGTGGCAGTTAGAGTGCTACTTTCCTGTTAAACTATTATGCAATTTGAGCGGGTTACAAATCTTGATATTTAGCGCATTGTCTGCTATTACCTATACAAAATGTTATGCAAAGTTATTCAATTACTTCAATCTGTGGTTTTACTTTTAATCCCCAATCCTTTAATTGCTCAATAACTGGCAGCAAACTTATTCCGTGTTTTGATAAAGAATAGTCTGTTGAATTTATTTTCCTACCGTTATTCATAGGTAACTTATTGAATTGTCAATTGATTCAATTTGCATTTGCAAAATTAATATTTAAAAGTCAGTATAATATGAATCAAGCATTACTCATCCCACTTTTAAGCTATGCAATAGTTACAACAATTACACCTGGACCAAATAATATTTCTGAATCGCTTTTCCTATTTGTTCATTAGATCCCCGGTATTTAAACTCTGTAAGTCTTTCCATGAGCTGGCACATATCCTCCATATGAATCTTCTTCCCCTCTACCCGATCTGATATAGGCGAGCTTATCATGATTCAAACGAATTAGAGGATTTAAGCAAACTGAGAAATTGTTTTGTTGGTGACTTTAAGATATAGCCTCCCCATTTTGTAGGAATTTTGGGGGTGATAATTTAGATCCATTTCTGGATGTTTTGGCTGTGTGTATCCAATGATTTCACAAAGAGATGCATTTCTCTGCTGATTTGGGGAAGTTGGCTGAGAATGTCTTTAATGGCTTTTTGATTTTCCTCTTCCGTCTTGCCTTCTTTCAGAAATTTCAAGATG
>JBFHKL010000409.1:0-3210 GCA_041595375.1 Saccharicrinis sp. | reverse complement strand
TATCAATACTACTTTGGCTAAGCAGTTGGCTCTGTATGTGGTATTTTATAGTCCTATGCAAATGGCCTGCGATCTGGTTGATAATTATAAGGATCAGCCTGCTTTTCAATTTATTCATGATGTTCCTGTCAATTGGGAATACACAAAGGTGTTAAATGCTCAAATAGGACAGTATATTACCATTGTGCGCAAAGATATAAATAGTAATGATTGGTATTTGGGAGCAGTAAGCAATAAGGATGGGAGGGAGTTGCTAATAAAGCTTGATTTTTTATCGATCAACAAAAAATATCAGGCCGAAATTTATGCTGATACTAAAGATAGTGACTGGGAAACAAATCCATACCCTATTGATATTACCACACAGGAGCTTACTCATGATGATGTACTCAGTTTGAAGCTTGCTCCGGGAGGTGGGCAAGCTATTCGGTTTAAGGCTTTGGAGTAGCTATTTCTGAAAGATACTGGGGTATTAATTGATTGTTTCTTTTTTTGTTTCATTATTACTTTTTATATCTTTCAAAGTTTAAATAATCTAATAGGGAAATAATCTGATGGAAATTTCAAATCAAAGGTCTTATCCAAATATTGCTCAGAGTTGGGGAATTGTAGGTATTGCTATCGTGGCACAAATTATCTTTACGCCTGTTTTTCTGGCTTTAACCGGGGTTTTAAATCAGGAAGTGGCTATGTTGGTTCTATATGTTCTTTCCATGGGAGCTGCTTTTGCTTTTGCACACTATATCCGAAAAAAGGAAACAACCTTAAGCCATTATCCAATACGAAAGGCTTCTCTCAAGGTGTTTATTTTAGTGGTCTTGTTAACTATTGCTGTCGGTGTTGGTTTTGCTGACCCATTGGCTAACTTAATTCCTATGCCGGATTTCTTTAAGCAGATGTTTGAAACTATGGTTGGCAATAAAGGGGTATTTTCGTTTATCACTATTGTTATTGCGGCTCCTATTTTTGAGGAACTAATATTTAGAGGTGTTATTCTTGATGGGCTTTTAAAAAAATATTCTCCTAAGAAGGCTATTTTGTATTCGGCTTTTCTATTTGGTTTTATTCACCTGAATCCCTGGCAGTTTATTGCAGGAATGCTATTGGGAATGCTGGCTGGATGGGTGTATTATAAAACAAATAATCTGTTACTTTGCATTTTAATTCACTTTGTTAATAACTGCATATCTTTTGTTATGAGTATTTTTGTTGTGGGTGATGATCAAATAGCTCAAGGCTTTGCCGCTTCATATGGAGGACCTTTACCTGCTGTTTTAATAATTAGTGGAGGAGTAATTGCCACTGGTGTTTGTTTTTATTTACTAAAGCAGGAGTTAGGTTCTGGAGTGCAGGTAAACCAGGAATGAAAGATGTCTTTCTATCCCGGCCTTATGTTATTTTGATATGGACATCTTTAATTTTTTGCCTTTAATACGCTCGTTCTTTAATAGCTCTATAACCTTGTTTACTTTGCTTCGTTCAATGGCCACAAAAGCTGAATGATCCAATACATCTATAATGCCCAGTTCATTTTTTTGCAGTTTTCCTTTCTTAATAAATAAACCTACAATATCAATCTTATTAACCTTGTCCTTTTTGCCATGCCCTATATAAATGGTTTGCCATTGTGGACTTTCAGGAAGAGGATGAGTGGTGTTTAGTGTTTCAAAAGTAATGCTTGCCTCAATATATTCCGGGATGGCTTCTTCCTCAGCCAGGATAAGATAGGCCATTCCCGAAGCTTTCATTCTGGCAGTTCGGCCGTTGCGATGGATAAAAACTTCCTTTTCTTTGGGTAAATGGTAATGGATTACATATTTAATGTCTGGAATATCCAGCCCCCTAGATGCTAAGTCAGTAGTTAATAAAATATGGTGGCTGCCATTTCTGAATTTTATTAATGCTCGCTCGCGTTCTTCTTGTTTTAATCCTCCATGAAATATATCGTGTGCCAATCCCATGTCCTTCAAATGACCACTAATTCTATCGGCAGCTTCGCGATGATTAACAAAAACAACCATGGGTTCATTGCCTAATTGACAGGCCAATTGAAAAAACGCTTCCAGTTTATCCTTCCCTTCTGAGCGTACAGCCTTTAAAGTCAAATTATCCTGTATTTGCTGCTGGGGCAAAAAATTAAGCGTTTCATAATCCTTGATTCGAACAAAATCTGGTATCTCGTCCATTGCAGTGGCTGAAGTAAGGATGCGTTGCTTTACCCTATGCAGATCAGCAATAATTTCCTTCATCTCATTATGAAATCCCAGCTCCAGTGATTTGTCAAATTCATCTAAAACTAAATGCTTAATATATTGTGTAGATATATGTCCTCGTCGGATATGATCGGCAACTCTACCGGGGGTGCCCACAATAACTTCAGGAGGGTGTTTTAGGCTGTTTCGTTCAGTTTGTATAAGATGACCTCCATAGCAACAAAGAGTTTTCAATCCGGCACCTAAACTTCTGATTACCTGTTCTATTTGGATGGCTAGCTCGCGCGAAGGAGCCAATATTAACAACTGGGTTTGTTCTGATTGGGCATTAATTTGTTCAATTAAAGGAAGCAAAAAGGCTAATGTTTTACCCGATCCTGTTGGGGATAATAATACCAGATCTTTATGCTCATCAATAATTTTAATGGTCTCAAGTTGCATGGTATTAAGCATCTCAATGCCTAACTTCTTTAAATAAGTCGATTGCCTTTTGTTTATATTCATGATGCAAAGATAGATTCATAGGATGTAAACTTGACTATTTTGCCTCTTTTTATTTTATATACACCACAATAAGGTAAGCAGTCTTTATTCCACAAACAGACTTTTCGGGTAACAAAAATATACACCTTTACTGGCTTAACAGTACTATTATCATACTGTAATGCTTACATCCTGATTATGTAGCGTCTGTCAATTTATTTTTCATGTTTATGAGTCTTAAATTTGAAGTCTGCTTTATCAATGAACAGCAGTTGCAATGGTCACTTCCGGAGGGTAATTTCATTCTCGGAAAAGAGATGGTTCTTAAACAGAACTAAAACCATTTTGACATACAAATCATTTTGCCTTAGTTGCATATTACGTGCATTATAACTATCTTTGCACCGGATTTTAATTAAATGTCTTAGAAGTAGGGGGCGGAAGTCCCCTATTTTATTACCTTTAGGCTATGATAACTAAGGAACAGATTTATAATATTATTGCAGAAAAGATT
>JBFHKL010000408.1:0-3214 GCA_041595375.1 Saccharicrinis sp. | reverse complement strand
TTGTGTGTGCCCTGCATGAGCATGATCACACCCACCGAAAGGTCAGTAAAAATGTTAAATATACAAATTTAGCATAAACAATGATTATCGGAGGGATGTATTTTTTTCCAGAGGGTGTAAGTCCCTTATGCACTGAGGTGACTCTCAGAAGCATTAGTAAGTCGCAAGCTGGTTTACCGTGAGGTATGCAGTGAAGGAAGCGAGCCTACAAAATCCGGTACTGACGAACAGGAATCTGATATGAGGCTATAAGTTTGGATAAGGCAGCACATCATGTCGACGTCCCAGCTCTTTTTTTTTCAAGAGAATAAACGAAGTAGTAGATCAGGCAGTGATTGGAGGAAGGAAAAAGCTCTTACCAGGGGAGATCTTGTCAATCACGATGTGGTTATGGCAAGAAGTCAGCCGAGGCCATAGTAGCTACAGGACTTGAGCCACGAATAGATACCGTGGAGTGCTCACAAGTAGTGAAGGGCTGAACGTTAAGTTGTTCCAAATGCTGCAAAGAAGCTGTTGTTTACAACTCTAGCTTTGCATTAAGCGGAACAGGGAAAAGTAAATTAAACTAAAATGATTGAGCAAATACTAACAGGAAAGAATCTGTTGCGAGCGATGTATCAAGTCCAAAAGAACAAAGGTTCGGCAGGAGTTGATCACATGCCCGTAACTAAACTATCAGAACTCATGTTGATCAATCGAGAAGAACTGAAAGAAAAGGTTAACTCAGGGAAGTATTTACCTCAAGCCATTTTAGGAGTAGAGATTCCAAAAGGAAACGGAAAGATGCGCTTACTGGGTATTCCGACTGTAACTGACCGTTTGCTTCAGCAAGCGGTACTTCAAATTATCACGGCAAAGTTTGAGTTCGAATTTTCGGACTTTAGCTTTGGGTTCAGACCGAACCGAAGCTTGCATCAGGCAGTGATTAAAGCTCAAGGATATATCAACGATGGCTATCAGCATATTGTTGATATTGACCTGAAGACCTTCTTTGATGAAGTGGATCATTGCCATTTGTTGCAACTGCTTTACCGAAAGATAAAATGCCGTGAAACGATGCGCCTGATTCGCAAATGGCTACGAGCTCCGATTTTAATCGAAGGCAAGTTGGTCAAACGCAGAAAAGGCGTACCGCAGGGTAGTCCATTGAGTCCGTTACTATCCAATATCATGTTGCATGAATTGGATCGGGAACTGGAAAAACAGGGACTTAAATTCATCCGCTACGCCGATGATTTTAGCATTTATACAAAATTGAAAGCTACCGCCCGAAGAGTTGGAAACAAGGTTTACAAGTTTTTACGAAATAAACTTAAGTTGACAATTAATCGAGAAAAGAGTGGCATTCGACGACCTGTTCATTTTACCGTTTTAGGTTTTGGCTTTGTGCCGACCTATAAGAAAGGTGAACGAGGCAAGTATCAATTGGTGGTATCAGAAAAGAGTTGGAAAAAGCTGAAACAAAAGCTAAAAACCATCACTCGGAAAACAACACCAATGAGCTTTGAGGAGCGAATCCAAAAACTGAAAGAGATTCAACGAGGTTGGGTAAATGCTTTCCGAATGGCAAGTATTCAAAACAAACTCGAATATCTTGATGGTTGGCTTCGTAATAGACTAAGGTATTGCATATGGCATCATTGGAAGAAACCCGAAAAGAAAAGGCGAAGCCTTATCCGCTTGGGCGTTCAGCAAGGACAAGCTTATGCATGGTCTCGTTCACGAATGGGAGGCTGGTCGATTGCTCAGAGTCCAATTCTGAGAACGACCATTACGCTAGAAAGGTTGAAGAAGCGAGGTTACGAATCAATGCTCGACATTTACAAACAAGTTACGCCTGTTAGACGTGATTCTTTATTCCCCATAATTTAACGAACCGCCGTATACGAGACCCGTACGTACGGTGGTGTGAGAGGTGCATCCCGACTATTTTAGTCGGGACCATCTACTCGATTACAAACCGTTTTTATAAAAGTCAATCTGTTTTCTTAATGTATCTATGTTAGGATAAGGAAATGTTTTTTCGATGTTATTTTTCCAGATTCTGCTATTCAATTGCTCTTCGTTCATATTCCTTCCCATAGCTTCATTGAAGATTATAGTTCGCCTTTTCATTTCGAGGACATTGCCATCAGTTACAAAGTCTTTCCAACCAATCATTAGTTTATGTTCTTGAATAGGTTTATAAAAGACAAGCCCTGTAAACATATCTTCATAAGTATACTTCTTTTTAATCGAATCAATCGGAATTACATCAAAACCTTCAGTACCAAAGGGGGAATTTTTCAAATTAAAACCAATATTTGTTTTATTTGAATTTTCAAACAGGGCGTCCCATTTCCCTCCCTTAACCACTGTATATTCATCTTGTTTTGGAAAAGCAAGTCCCATAATGTAAACACTTGATACTTGATCTCCATATTCATCTGCCAAATATCTTCCCACATTTTCACGACTCCCATTTTCGGGATTGATATATTCATAATCTTCTAAAAATGAATGCCTATAATTCATTATAATCAAAGCTTTTTTTCGTCCTGTTGAATCCTTCTTCTGTTCATTGAAAAGTTGAATTATATTATTAACCATTATACTGTCACGATTATCAAGACTATTATCAAACTTCTCATACTCCAAAGCAGTTTTGTAATTAGTCCAATTGAATGAGGCATCGACAGGATGAAGCTTTATCTTTTTATTTATAGGTAAGTTTTGGTTTAAGTTATATAACTCATTCAAGAACCATGGAAAATTGTAACAATGCCAATATGGGGTAAAATCTATGTCTCTAAAAATTCTTGTGATTCTTTTTCTGGTGGATATAGAGTCTTGTTGTTTACTTTGTAAAAATGAATTTATTTCTTCATTCATATTGACAACTCCAACTTCTGTATAAATATTACCTACATTATTAATAAAGAATGAATCTTTTGCTATTTCTAAGAACAATTCATATTGTGTAAATTCCATATGGTTTCGTTCACATAGAATAACAATATCATTACTTTCGAATAAGCTTATAACATAGTCTTTTGCTGAAAGGGTTTGATTTTTTAGAAATGCTTTGTGATTCATTTCCTCTTTGGCATTTTTACAGGCAAATAAAGTAAATGTTGTCACGAATAATAATATCAATTTTCTCATTGTGCCTCTTTCTTAAATGGTTTGTAACGGTTTTGCTAAATTTTGTGGGCGATTTATATTGATTTCCTTA
>JBFHKL010000407.1:0-3225 GCA_041595375.1 Saccharicrinis sp. | reverse complement strand
AGCTCGTAATATTTTTGCAGGTTGAGCTTGTCTTCGGGTGCGATGCCCGAGAGTTTAGTAACCTCTTTTATCAAGGTATTAACTTCCTCCGCATCGGGAGGTTCCTGTCTGTTTTTGCTCTTAAAACGGACTTCCAGAGGAGCAGATTGAGAATCAAAAACTTTTTCAAATACCGTTTCGGGCGGTGAGGCTTTAACGATGGCATCGGGATAGTGTTCCTGAACAAATTCTAAGATAATACGATTGAGCATGGCCAAATCACTCTCTGTTTTTGTGTTTATGTACAATTGCGACTCCGAAGCGCACATCTTGTTCGACTTGTCCAGTACAAAATTCTGTTCACCTATCAGGCAGGAAGATTGGGCGATCAAAGAATCGCTGGCTGACAGCAAAGATTCTATCCTTTTAAAATTTTCTGCAGTGTTGATATTTCGGTTCCAATCGATATGATAAACCATTTCGGCTTGTTTAAAAGCCGGGAAACGTTCTTTTTCTATAAAACGGAACAAAAACACGCCTCCTATCATCAAAACCATGGCGCCGGAAAAGAACCATCGCTTGTGTAAAAAAACAGAATCGAAAACACGTGCATAAGTATCTTCAATATGACCATAAAAGCTTATGTTTTCCATCAAGGTACTTAAGCTGGATGTTTTATCTTTTGTTTGACCATCTTTTCTGTAAAACAATTTAAAATAAACAGGTATGATGGTAAATGAAACAATCAGCGAAACGCCTAACCCGATAGTTACGGCCATGGCCTGATCGTAAAACAGCGCACCGGATATGCCACTCAAAAATATCAGAGGCACAAAGACCACGCAGGTGGTCAAAACCGAACTGATAAGTGGACGGATTACTTCGTTGGTGCCCTTGATGCACGATTTAAATACCGACATTCCCTGCTCCCTGTATTGCGAAATATTGTCGATGACTATGATGGAGTTGTCGATCATCATTCCTACGCCTAATATCAATCCCGACAAGGAAATAATATTGATGGAGATGTCGAACAAAAAGAAAAACAGCAGACTAATGGCCAAGCTCAGAGGAACTGATATACCGATAAGCAAAGGGGATTTAAAGTCCTTTAAAAACAAGAACATAATCAAAAAAGCCAACAGGCCGCCGAGCAGGAGTCCCGATTCCAAGTTGCCGATGGAATAATCTAAAAGTTCCGTCTGGTTGCGTTCAACTTCGAATTTTAACCTGGGATAATCTTCCCTGAGCACTTCCAGCAACTCCGATGTTTTTTCTTTTAATGCCGACATGCGTGCATTGCCTTTTTTGATCACCGCCATTACTACCGCCTTATGGCCGTTAGCCAAATAACTTCCCTTGCCAAGAGCAGGGCGGATGCTAATATTGGCCAGATCCTTTAGTTTAAATATTTTTTTGCCCACCTGAATAAACAGTTCCTCAATATCGTTGCGGTCTTTCAGGAGCGAAGCATAACGAACGTTAAACTCATACAATCCGTTGCGCACTTTGATATTACCGATGGACATATCGTTATCCTCCAAAGCATCCACAAAGCTGGAACGGTCCACGTCTATCAGGTTTAAATTGTCCATGTTTACGTTGATGACCAGTTCGGGGTATTCCGTGCCACTAATATCTGCCATGGACACTTCAGATAATTGCTCTACCCTTTTTTTGACCACCTGGTCGCAAAACTCGCTGAGCTGCATAAAACGCTCCTCATCGGCAGAATCTTTCAGGCTCACGTTGAGGTAAAAAACGGGTATGTCGGTGGCCGAAGTTTTGATAACCCTGGGTCGATCAAAACCTTCGGGCATGGAATACATCAGGGCATCTACTTTTTCGTTTACCTCGATAAAGGCATAGTTGATATCGGTTCCGTATTTAAATTTGAGCCTGATATATCCCTGACCGTTGGTAGCGGTGCTCTCAATGTCTTCGAGGTGGGTAACCTGCAAAAGCTGTCTCCTAACCTTGCGGACATATTGTTCTTCCATCTCGTTAGCGGGCTTTTCGGCCACGTTCAGTTTAACGATGATTTCCGGTATGTCCACCTCCGGCATCAATGATACGGGTATCAGCCCTGTTGCCACCAGACTCATCACCACGAAAGCGATAAATATAACTGTTACGGCAATGGGGCGTTGTATTAAGAATTTTACCATTGTTTTTTAGATTCTTAGATTTAGATAAGAAGTTGTTTTTAAACAACAATTTACATGCTATAAATCAGTCCTACTTCTAGCCGAGGAGTACCTCAACAAAGGAGAGGGGATGTGATATGACCCAATATGTAAGCATTTTATAAACCGCAATAAAGAACTTGTTGAAAACCACCTCCCGGTTTGTTCCTCACCGTACTCCTCCTTTTGAAGGAGGAGAATTGATTCACATAACTGAAAATTAATTGCCATAACATCGTATCCTTTTACTCTTCCAATAAATTTTCGAATTGATCTATCAGGCTTTCTTCGTTTTCAAAATCGTACAGGCACAGATTACGCATGTAATAATACTGCGACCAATAGTCGTGCAAGGCATCAATATAATTTGATCTTGCACTTTCCTTAGCTTCCTGAGCATTATTAAGGTCGGTCACATTTACTTTTCCTAACCTAAATTGTTGCTCAGTAGCTTCCGATGCTAACCGAGCTATACTATCTGCCAATTCTGTGGATCGCAACTCACTCTTTCGTAAATTGAAATCGTTAGTTTGTTTTTGTATAGATGCCAATAAAATATTTTTGTAATATTCGTTCTGTTGTATTACCAATTCTCTATCCAAAACTTTTTCCTTTATTTCCCTTTTTGACTCTCCCCAGTCAACCAGAGGCATACTTATGCTTATTTTGAAACTTTGCTTCGACAGCAGGTCTTCATATGAATCTTTAAAATCGTTGGTATTTTGGTTGTAACCGATTCCGGCACTCATGCTTAAATCGAACCTATCCTGTTTGGCATCATACAGATCTTCATCGGCCTCAATCAGGTTTAAATTATACTCGTCAAAGTCAGGGTTATTGGTTATAGCAGTTTGTTGTGCTTTAGCTACATCAATAAACTCCAACCGCCCTGTTTGCGGAATAACCAATTTTATTTGTGTATCAGAAGGTAAGTTCAGATAAACACACAAATCGAGTCGGGCACTTTCTAAATCGTTCACCGATTGCTCCAGATCAATTTTTGCATTTACCTTTTTGAGCTCCAGATTGAGTAAATCATCACGAGAGATTGCCCCTATTT
>JBFHKL010000406.1:0-3228 GCA_041595375.1 Saccharicrinis sp. | reverse complement strand
TTAATTAATATGCAATTAACAAAAAAAATCATTCTTGGCCAACAACAATTATGCCAGCCAAATATAGTCATTTACTCCTTTATGGTTAAGCCAAATTATTTACTGCATTTTGAATACGAGCAATCACCTCGTCCTGCCCAAGTAACTCTGCTATGGTCATTAAATCAGGACCAAAGCTTCCTCCAACCAGGGTAAGTCTGAATGCATTCATCACCAGTCCAAATCCTAGTCCTTTTTGTTCAATTAGTTGAGCAATTTCTTCTTTAATCAGATCTGCTTTCCAGTGGTTTATTCTCTTTAAAGTTTCGGGCAATTCACTCATGAAAGCAGGCACATCACCTTTCCACTGTTTTTTAACGGGCTTAGGGTCATATGTTGTAGGTGCTATAAAGAAAAAAGAGAGCTGATCCCAAAGATCTGACACAAAACTAATACGTTCTTTTACCAGACCTACAGTTTTTGTAAGCAAAGTTATATCTGCATCTATTCCTTTCTCTTTTAAAACAGGCACAAGCATAGCTGCCAAATCTTCATCGCTCATATTTGTGAGATACTGATGATTAAACCACTTCGCCTTTTCGGGATCGAAACGGGCTCCTGCTTTATTTACGCGTTCAATAGAAAAGGACTCGATTAGCTGGTTCATAGAAAACATTTCCTGCTCTGTTCCTGGATTCCACCCTAAAAGAGCTAGTAAATTCACTACAGCCTCAGGTACATAACCTGATTCGCGATACCCTGATGCTATTTCTCCTTCTGGGGATGTCCATTCGAGTGGAAAAACAGGAAAGCCTGCCTTGTCGCCGTCGCGTTTACTTAATTTACCTTTACCGGTAGGTTTTAGTATTAGTGGCAGGTGCGCAAACTCAGGACGGTCATTTTCCCATCCTAAGGCCTTATAAAGCATAATATGCAAAGGCAGGGAAGGGAGCCATTCTTCACCACGAATAACATGAGAAATCTTCATTAAATAGTCATCCACTACATTGGCCAGATGATAGGTAGGCAAACCATCCGACTTAAAGATTACTTTATCATCTAAAATAGCAGTATTAAACTTTACTTCACCTCTGATGATATCAACACCAGAGATCTCCATGTTTTCAGGCATCTTAAACCTAACCACATAGGGAAGTCCTTGCGCCTTTAGATCCTCCACTTCCTCAGCAGAAAGGGACAAGGAATTTCTAAGTCCATTTCTGGTATTCATGTCGTAGGAAAAGCGTGTTTTTTCAGCCTCTGCCTTTTCTCGCAAAGTCTCCAGTTCCTCAGGGGTGTCAAAGGCATAGTAAGCCCATCCATCTTTGATTAGTTGATCGGCATACTGTACGTAAATATCTTTTCTTTCCGATTGTTTATAGGGGCCATATGCTCCACCCTGAGCAACACCTTCATCAATCTTCATTCCTAGCCATCCCAATGACTCATTAACATATGCTTCCGCACCTTCTACAAAACGTGTTTGGTCGGTATCTTCGATGCGAAGTATAAAATCTCCATTGTGTTTTTTAGCAAACAAATAGTTAAAGAGAGCAGTGCGCACACCTCCTATATGTAATGGTCCTGTTGGACTAGGGGCAAATCTTACCCTTACCTTTTTATGTGTCATGGTTATTTTTTTTGCAAAGATAGGTAATAGTTATAAAGTTGAAAGTTAATCACGTCGAAAGATACCTTACATCAGTCGAAAGTATTTATAGTCGTTGACCAAATACATACATGAACGTTTGAAGCTTGGGATAACTATTTTTCATGCGGATATAGATCGAAATAAAAAAGGTCAAGTCAGAAAGAATGTCAAAGTACATCTTTTTCTTCTTTATTCTTCCATTTGGTAATCATAAATAAAATTGATGAATATTATGAATCAAAAATCTTACATTTGTTGCTATGACAGACATATCAATACAAACATACTTCTCAGCCTTTAATCATTATCCAATCATTGATGTTCGATCATCAGGGGAATTTGATAAAGGACATATTCCCGGAGCCGTTAATATTCCCTTGTTTAATAATCAGGAAAGAGCCCATGTAGGTACTGTTTATAAGCAGGAAGGGAAAGAGAAAGCCATAGAAGTAGGGTATGTTTATGTAACACCTAAGTTAAAAGCTTTTATTGAGCAATCTCGGCAGGTAGCACCCGACAAAAAGGTAGTAGTTCATTGCTGGAGGGGAGGGATGCGCAGTCATGCCTTTGCGAAACATTTGGAAGATAATGGTTTTGAGGATGTGATGGTGATTGATAAAGGCTATAAGTCTTTTCGTAATTATGTACTCGATTTATTTGATACAGAGGTTGATTTAAAGATCATCGGTGGATACACGGGTAGTGGCAAAACACATATTCTGCGATCATTGCAGAAATTGGGTTGCCAGGTGATTGATTTAGAGGGCTTGGCTCACCATAAAGGATCGGCCTTTGGTGCTATTGGTGAGAAAATACAACCTACAGTAGAGCAGTTTGAGAATAATTTGTTTATGCATTGGTTGCAGCTTGACTATTCAAAACCGGTATATATTGAAGACGAGAGTCATAATATAGGAGGAGTGAAGTTACCTATGAATTTATACAATAAATTAAGAAATGGGCTGGTGTATTTTTTAGAAGTACCCAAGGAAGTAAGGGCGCATGTGCTGGTAAAGGATTATGCAGGTTTTGATAACGAATTGATTAAAGCAGGAATACAGAGGATTGAGAAGCGTTTAGGTGGCTTTGTGACCAAACAGGCTTTCGAAGCTTTGGAGAATGAAGATTATTTTCAGGTTGCCATGCTTACTCTTAATTATTACGATAAGAGCTATCTTCGTGGGGTGTTGCGTAGAGATAAAGATAAAATAAAGAAGATAGAACTGTCGGATGCTAATCCGGATGCCAATGCTATATTGATCAAAAAGCATATTGAGAGTCCGCAGGCTTCAGAAACCTTTGTAGGTTAAGAAAAACGATTTGATTAAATTTAGAATAAAATCAGAAATTTATAATATAGAAGAATGGAAAATATAAAACTAACCCAATATAGTCATGGAGCCGGATGTGGCTGTAAAATATCTCCTAAGGTTTTGGATGCTATGTTAGTCAGTAATGTTAATCCTATTGTAGATCATCGTTTAATAGTGGGTAACGATAGTCGCGATGATGCTGCGGTGTATGATATGGGTGATGGTACTGCGGTGATTAGTACTACTGACTTTTTTATGCCTATTGTTGATGACCCATTTTCTTTT
>JBFHKL010000405.1:0-3244 GCA_041595375.1 Saccharicrinis sp. | reverse complement strand
CTGTGGACTACTGTTGTCTATCAATGCCTTTTCAAAAGAAATACCGTATAAAAAAGTAATTCCTATTGAGCATCTTTCACATTATCTTACCGATGAGGCTAAAAAAGAAGTGTCAAATAGTAAGTCAGGTGAATTACCTGCATTGGCAGCTTATTTCCGTGAGGAATTCTCTTCGCGTTATTTTTACAACTGGAAGAATTTTGAGGATAAGTTTAATACTTATAAAGATATGTATCCTGATGAAGAAGCCTATCATTTATCAAGGGCAGAAGATCATAGGGGTAAGTATAACGACTCAACAAATTGGAAGCTCCCTTTTAATTATTTGAATGGTCAGGCTGTTAATGCTTATGCATTGCGTCATCTGGCCAGGCAACATAAAATGGTGGATATTGCTCTGGAATATTTTTATTCAGATAATCAAAGTGATGCAATTGAGTATTTTACCGGTCAGATGCGATCGCTTAATGCAGCCCTTGATAAGGGAGAGTATGAGACTATTGCGGATGGGAATGGTGTTTACGAGGCGTTTCGCTGCGGTTATCGCGTATTAAATTGGTTACAAATACATGCGATGTTTCTTTCGCAGCCCGACTATTCCGATCAGGATCAGTTAACTACTATTGCTACCCTATTGCAACACGGTGCTCATCTTTATGAAAACAATCAGGTTTTTAAGTCAGGTAATCATCAAACCCGAGGAGTATCGGCATTGGCTATGCTCTCTATCTTATTACGCGATTTTGAAGGTACAGATAAATGGTATGATAAGGCCATGTCTTTGTTACAAGAGCATATGGAAAAGGAAATTAATCCTGATGGCTTTCAATTCGAACGATCGGTGCACTATCATATGAGTGATATTGACAATTATTTTTTCGTGTATGGATTGATTAAAAAAAGCGGCTTACCCGTTAATGAGATATGGACCCGTAAACTAAAGTCCTTATTTACTACTTTATCAAAAATTGCATATCCCGATTTAACAGCTCCTGTTTTGCAGGATGATACCGATATTCCCTGGGGTGAGAAGAATATTATTTCACCTGCCATTACGCTGGGTTATTTGTTGTTTGAGGATAATCAGTTGGCCTATTTTGCCGATGAAAAAGTAAACTCATTTATGTATTGGTTTTTGCCCAATGATCAACTGGAAAAATTAGCCGGATTGTCTAAACAAGTACCTTCTTATGGGTCCTTAGATTTTCCGGATACAGGTTATTATATTATGCGCGAGGGTTGGGAAAAGAATGATAAAATGCTGATCGTTTCTGGCGGTCTTGACGATTTGAAACCCGATCATCAGCATGGTGATATGCTGGGTATTCAGGGTATGTTCTATGGAAATGTTATTTTACCTAATTATCAGGTGCGTTATTCGTTAAAAGATTTGGAAATCTTTAAAAACTCCTTGACTAAGAATGTGGCTTTAGTTGATAATGAATTGCAAGGCAAACAGTGGACAAGTAATCAGGGAGGTAGCGGTTTTGGTAAGTTTAAAGAACTACCACAACCCAAAGTGCTGTGTTGGGAGTCAAATGCAGATTTTGATTTTTTCGCAGGTAGCCATAATGGTTTTCAGAATATAGGAGTGAATTATATGCGTCAGGTAATTTATTTAAAAGATGATTTGTGGATTGTAAAAGATAATTTTTCATCGGACAAGCAACATGTCTACAAACAAGTGTGGCAAGGGCATTATAGTTTTGAAAATAGTCCCAAGCTATTACGTTCTTCTTTTGTGAATGGAGCTGGTTTGGATATTTATCAACTTAATGATGTAGACTCGGTTACTAATTCAGGAAGGCGCGGTAAGCAATGGTCTGTTGTGGAAAAGAATGATGCCGCAGAGTATTCTTTTGTTACAGTTCTGTATCCGTATGAAAATTATAATGTTCGTATTGATGAAGATAAGGAAAATCCGGATCTGGGTCAATGGAAATTGAATAATAAGGAAATTAGTATACAAGGTGAATATAAGTATTCTCTTGATAGGGATAATGAAATTGTATTCATTGGAGCAAAGGAGCTAAGTTATGGTAATATGCATGTTAAAATATCATCTCCTTGTGATATTTATGTGAAGATACAGAATGATCGTATGCTTATTTATTCTCTCGACGTAAAAGCTCATGCTGTTTTCGATGCAAAAGAAAGTGATGCCAAAGGGAAAGAACTTTTGCCAGGTTCATCGCTTATTTTTTCGTTGTAATCTTTTTTTACATAAATAAGGCATAAGTACCAAGATGTTATATGTTCTAAACTCATTTAAGGTGTACTCTATAGATGAGTTTAGAATATCTTTACAAGATTTAAACAAAAGGATATATAAAAATATAATTGATAAGCAGAGGATTGGAATTTTGGATCCTTGGTTTCAAAAAAGACTTGCTGTTTATGAAATCAAATAAATGAGATTAATATATAGATAATCAAGCATTTAATTAGTTTTTTCTTAATGTTTTGCTGGTAAGATTGTTAAGTCATTCGGAATTGTTTTATGAGATGGTTTGTAGTTACTTATAATTTTTCATAAATTCGATGCGAATACTTCACCTCAAAACATGTTTTAATGCCCTACAGACGTCTTCCTAATACAGATCAGGCGCGTTTACGTGCACTGAAGGCCGCTTTGGACAAAGGCCGTGAGCAATATCCTTATGATTTAGCTTATCCTCAGTTGATGTATCATCAACTTCAATCCGTACTTCCTCAATTTGAACAAGCTATTTCACAATATAATTATAGTCTGGAACGACAAGCTAAATATGGGAAGTTATTGGGCGAACAATTTAAAGAGGCACGTATTTATTTGTCTCACTTTATTCAGGTATTGAATTTTTGTATTATACGTAGAGAAATTAAACCTGAAGTTAGAGAATGTTTTGGTTTTGATGTGGAGGATAAGGCGGTTCCTGAATTGGGAACAGAACAGCAATTGATTTACTGGGGCAAAAAGGTAATTAAGGGTGAGGAGGAAAGGATGATGCAAGGTGGTTCGCGTATCTATAACCCATCTATTGCCATGGTGAAAGTGAAATTTGAAAAGTTTTTGGATTGCTATCACAATCATAAAAATCTCCAGGTTACTACCCAAAAAATGCACGAAAAAGTCAGCGGAATGCGCCATATGGTGGATAATGTGATACTGAAAATATGGAACGGGATAGAAGAAACCTTTCATCAATTGGATTCGGATAAAAAGAGAAGTGCTTGCAGTGATTATGGTATTGTTTATATGTAT
>JBFHKL010000404.1:0-3250 GCA_041595375.1 Saccharicrinis sp. | reverse complement strand
GCCAAAGCACTCGATGAGCTTTTAAACGAATACAATACAAAGGTTAACGTAATGGTGAACCTTGAGGTTCCTAAAGATGAATTGGTCTCTAGACTATTGAAACGTGGTGAAACATCCGGACGTTCAGATGACAATTTGGAAACCATTGAAAAAAGAATCTCGGTATACGAATCTCAAACTAAGCCGGTAATTGATTATTATAAAGAAAAGAAAGTATACAAATCAATACAAGGAGTAGGTTCTATTGATGAAATTTTTGGCTCTATTGCAGAGGCCATTGATTCGGTTCAATAATATAACAATATCAATTTTAAGCCGCGGGAGCAATTAGCCTCTCCGTGGCTTATTTTTTTTTACTTTAAAGGTTATGGCAAGTAGCAATTTTGTTGATTACGTAAAAATATTCTGCCGCTCAGGAAAAGGCGGACAGGGCTCTGCACATATGCGCCGCGAGAAATTTATTCCCAAGGGAGGACCTGATGGTGGTGACGGTGGACGAGGCGGCCACGTTATTATCAAAGGAAGTCGTAACCACTGGACACTTCTTCACCTGAAGTTTCAACGCCATATATTTGCAGGTCACGGAATGTCAGGAGGAGGCCAAGGAAGCTCTGGTGCACAAGGAGAAGATAAAACCATATATGTACCCCTTGGCACTATAGCTAAAAATGCCGAAACGGGCGAAGTAATCTACGAAATAACAGAAGAGACACAAGAATTCATTCTCGTGCAGGGAGGAAAAGGAGGTAGAGGTAATATGCACTTTAAAACCTCTACAAACCAAACGCCAAGATATGCTCAACCAGGTCAGGATGGTTTAGAAACAGCGGTCATTCTGGAACTTAAAGTACTGGCTGACGTTGGCTTAGTAGGCTTCCCTAACGCAGGTAAATCCACCCTTCTTTCTGTTGTATCGGCAGCCAAACCCGAAATAGGAGATTACCCATTTACTACCCTGGTTCCTAATTTAGGGATTGTGAATTATCGTGGCTATAAATCCTTCGTTATTGCCGACATCCCAGGTATTATTGAAGGCGCTAGTGAAGGTAAAGGGCTTGGACTTCGTTTTTTACGCCATATTGAACGAAACTCTATCTTGCTGTTTTTGATACCTGCTGATGCCGAAGACATTAAAAAAGAATATCACATTTTACTAAATGAGCTTAAAAATTACAATCCTGAACTACTCGACAAAGAGCGCCTTTTAGCTATTTCGAAATGTGATTTACTGGATGATGAATTAACAGCTGAAATAAGAGCTGACTTACCCGATATTCCGCATACTTTTATATCTTCGGTCGCCAATATAGGAATAATCGAATTAAAAGATATGTTATGGAAAGCATTACAGACTTCGAACCAGAATACAAACAGCTAACTTGGCAGTATGAAAAGTTAGCTCAGACCTATAAAAAACAATCAAAACTCATATCCCGAAAGATGATTCAATCCGGATGGATGCGGGTTTTGGTGTTTGTACTTTTATTTGCTGCACCAATTTATTTATACCCTCTTCACACATGGTTAGCTATAGCAAGTTTCACTGGCCTGTGTTTTGCTTTTTTTCTACTAATCAGACGATTTAACAAACTAAAGAAGAAGAAAAACGAACTTCTTTCATTAATCTCTTTAAACCAACAGGAGGTTCAAGCTCAATTAGGAGACTGGAGTTCTTTTTGTTCGGGAGAACACTTCATAAACCCTCATCACCATTACTCTCACGATCTTGATTTATTTGGTACGGGATCATTTTTTCAGTACATAAACCGAACAACCACCCTAAAAGGAGAAGAAGAACTTCAAGCCCGTCTTTGCTCTCCGGAAACAGATACGGAAATAATCAAAGAAAATCAATCTGTAATCAAGGAACTGGCCGAAAAATTAATCTTTCGCCAACATTTTTATGCTAAAGGGAGATCGTTAAATGAAACACAGGAAGACATTAATAAGATCAAGACCTTTGAAAGCTACCATCCTCTGCTAATAAACAAAGGAAAAAGCTTTAAACTATTAATCACAGTATTACCTGTATTCTGTTTATTATCCATAGGTTTAACTTTTATTGGAGTACCCTCAGCAGTGCCCGTCACTCTATTTTTACTGAACATAACTTTTGCAAGTGCTTATTCTAAAAAGGTAAGTATCATCAATGCACAATTCACCTCTCTTTCCAATATATTAAACAAATTTGCCTTACTCATATCACTCATCGATCAAGAAGAATTTAAGTCCAAAACTCTGTTAGCAAACAAAGAAAGACTAAAGAACCAATCCAGAAGTGCCAGCCAGGAAATTTCGCAACTCAGTTCGTTTATGAAACATTTCGATCAGCGAAAAGGCATGATTACAGGTCCTTTGTTAAACGGTTTTCTTCTTTGGGATTTTATATATGTATTAAAAATAGAAAAATGGCTAAACAAATACAGCAACAACATAAAAGAGTGGTTACGTATTGTATATGAAATAGATGCACTTAATAGCATGGCCGGCTTTGTATACAACCACCCCGACTATACCTTCCCCAACCCGGATAACAAAATCATACTAAAAGTATCAAATATCGGCCATCCATTAATTAATCGACAGGAGAGAGTTTGTAATGATTTTGATTTTGACAAATCCATCTTCACCCTGATTACTGGTGCCAACATGTCTGGTAAAAGTACTTTTTTAAGAACCGTAGGATTAAACATGATTTTAGCACGTTGCGGGATGACCGTTTGTGCCACAGACATGACCTTTACCCCTATGCAAATGATTACCAATATGAGAACCACAGACTCACTAATAAAACATGAGTCCTATTTCTTTGCAGAGCTAAAAAGGTTAAAATTTATTATTGATCATTTAAAAGAAGGCATTCCTATTTTCATTATTTTAGATGAAATACTAAAAGGAACCAACTCAAAAGACAAGACCTACGGTAGCCTGGAGCTCATAAAAAACTTATTATCCCTCAATGCAACAGGAATGATTGCCACTCATGATTTGGAATTAGGAATATTAGAAAAAGAAACCAAAGGAAAAATCATAAACCAGTGTTTTGAAGTAGAAAACATCGGAAATGAATTAAAATTTGATTACAAATTACATAAAGGAATTACGCAAAACCACAATGCCTCTTTTCTGATGAAACAAATGGGCATAATTGCAGCAAACTAATTTTTTAATTATTTCATAAAAAAAAGCCTTAAAGTTTATGTTTTAAAGGAAAAATTGATTTTTTTTACATCAGACTATTAAACAGTCT
>JBFHKL010000403.1:0-3260 GCA_041595375.1 Saccharicrinis sp. | reverse complement strand
GTATGCATTCTGATATATTTTCACAGCATCTTCAAGAGACACCGCTTTAGGATTACCTCCTGTACATACATCGGCCAATGCATTTTTTGCCATTAGCTCAAAATCCTCAGGCTTGGCACCCAATTCTATAATACTAGCAGGAATTCCCACATCTTTTGATAATTCCTTATTTATAACCAATAGGTATAAGTTGTACATTTCGAAGGTTAGGTTTCGAATTGATAAAATCCGATATTACTTCGAGCGTGAGTGTATGCATTCCAAGGGTATTAATTTTTACCGTTCCCAAAACAGATACTGAACTCATAACCTCGGTTGCCATCCTAGGGTTTTCCCAACGTTCGTATTCCTCTAAATTATTCTCAACCGATTGTCCGGCCACAGTAGCACGCATTCGACCATCCGCTTTCCATTCCTCATCTTCTGTAACATTACAAAAAACAGCCACTTTATAGGTTCCGGGCTCAACCAACTTAAAATTCCAAGTCAGAGCCTGGCCAGCCTGATCAAGAGCAACAGTCAATCCCCTTGCCGGCATAATTCCTTCGCCCTTTTTTAGGACTGTGAATATTCTTTGATCCATAGGACAAAGTGGCTTGTTAGCAACAAATTCTTTATCATGAATAGTAGAACTAAAAGCATCTAAAATAACTGTACCATCACGCTGTTGTAAAAATGACTGCTCCATTAATGGAGTACCCTCTATTTTTAAAGCAATAACAGAGACATAAGGATCTGGGGCAACTTTGGGTATAGTAATAGAAATTATATTTAAACCTGCTGCTGCATTATATTTCGACTCATAAGAAAGAGTCTTGCCGCTTGCTAAAAGAGAAGCACTTGCAACCTTATTGTTAAGTCCATACAATTTAAATACTCCATCCTCGGACCAATCTACTACATTCAGATATAAGCTTGTGTTGTCACCCTCGGTGCGTTGTGTTATGGAACCCCAATTTAATTCGTAAGGATAAGGACTTGCCTGAGTCCCATAAATTGCTTCTCCATTTTTATCAAGCCATTGGCCCATTATTTTAAGTCTGTCTTGCGATGCTTGAGGTATAAGGCCTTTACTATTGGGACCCACATTTAACAAATAATTTCCACCATTCCCCACAATTTGAGTTAGCATTTCAAGCATTTCATTGGCTGACTTCCAATTCTCATCGCCTTTCTTATAATGCCAATTCTTATTCATTGTTTGAGCCGATTCAAAATCGATACCAATATTTCCTGCTGGAGACATATTATCGCCCATCGATAGATAATTGACATACTTTAACTCATCATCATCGCCCAAACGGCTATTGCAAATTGCTCCGTAAGACTTCAGTAAATCAACCATTTCCTGTTGGCCTAAAAGTCGCTTACGATTCTTGTCCCTAAAACCATATGAACCATCAAACCAAAACAAACGAGGATGATAATTTTCACATAATTCCTTTGTCTGGCCATACATAAAATCCATATACTTGGTAATATCAGCATTTGAGTTTGGCTTAAAATGGAATCCATTTCGGTTGCTATAAGAAGGATCATATTCAGGATGATGCCAATCGGCAATGGAGTAGTAAAATCCGAGTTCAATTCCTGCTTCCTTACAAGCATCCGCTAATTCTGCTACAATATCTCTCTTGAACTCTGTTTGGTCCATAACATCCCAATCGGTTAGTTTAGAATCCCATTTACAAAAGCCATCGTGATGTTTTGTTGTAAAAACAATGTATTTCATTCCGGCTTGTTTGGCTATTCTAACCCATTCTTTAGCATCAAAATTTACCGGATTAAAGTTTTTAACAGATGCTTCATACCTTTCTGTTTTATTCAAACTTTCGTTTAAATAGTCTTCTGATGTTGATGCACCAAAGTGGATGAACATACCAAATTTAGCTTCTCTAAACCATTCCATCAAATCATCATCTGATGTTACAGATAACTTCTTCTGAGCTGATACTGCATTTAGGAACAACCCTAAAAAAATCAGTAATAGTACTCCTCCTTTTGTATTTATTTTTTTCATTTATGACTTGATTTGGTAAGATGATTGAATGTTACGAACCAATATTGTCCTATTTATTTTTTGTATTGGACTATCCGCCCAAACCCGACTTCATTTTTTGTCTTAATACAAAAAACGGAAGCTACCGAACGAAAAGAGATCATGAGTGCCCGAAATTTCATTTACGAATAAAAAAAATCAAGGCTACATTTTAAAAAACTTCCTTATTTACCTCAAGATTAAGTGCGGCCGAGTGATCTTCGAACAAGTTCTCAGCTTCTCGGTCTTACTATATCTCAGAGCTAAAACAAAAACTCTTTAAAATAGATGCCACTCAACCTGTAATTTTAAAAATACCCCTAAAAAAAATCAGACACCCTAATAACATCTAAATCAATAAAATTTAAGCTATTCTTTAAAACGTTTAGGACCCGATTGGTTACGAACAATTAAATGACTTAATCAATAGAATCTGGTGCCCATTCAGGAATTCCATATTCTTCTAACTGTTTGTAATATCGCTTTGCAAAAGGCTGATCCTCTGGCTTCACCTCTGGTAAATCTTCGTTCACCATGAATGGCACTACTGCCTTCCACCATGTTTGATACGATTTTTGCAATTCTGAAACAACTTCGGGATTAGCTGCTGAGACTTCATTTTTTTCTCCTGGATCTATAGCTATATTGTAAAGCTCTTTGTTATTTGAAAAGCGCCATTGATCGGTTCGCACCGCACATTTAGTATATTTAAATCCTTCCCGCTCGCCTGAATTCCATCGGCCACAATGCACAAACAATTCTCTTTCGGACCATTCTGCATTCTTATCTTCGAGTAGTGGCAATAAAGAGCGTCCATCCATTTTTTGTATGCTATCAGGTAGATTTGCACCAGCCAAATCACAAAAAGTTTTGTAAAGATCGATGTGAGCTACAAGAGCTTCTATATCAACTCCCTGATTTAAAACCCCATTCCATTGTACAAAAAACGGCACATGAGTTCCCCCCTCGTACGGAGTATTTTTGTGCCCCTTCATTCCTGCATTATAGGGGAACATTTTTTCTCCATTCTGAGTTATAGGAGGCATAGACATTCCATTGTCGGTCATAAAAATCACCAAAGTATTTTCCAGTGCATTCCACTCCTTTAGTTTCGCCATCATTGCACCAAAGTTGTCGTCGATGTTCTCGATCATTCCATAGCGCACAGCGGTTTTTTTGTCGTAGCCCGCATCCAGAAAACGCTTTTGATATTCTTGTGGAG
>JBFHKL010000402.1:0-3291 GCA_041595375.1 Saccharicrinis sp. | reverse complement strand
GTCCACCTTCAAAGATATCGGCTTTGGTTCCCCTAAAGGTATAACTTGGGTCATGATCAACTTTAGCCAGCTCATCAAAATTGGCTTTTGGCGAACAGCCATTATCACTGGTAAACACCAAAAGTGTATTTTCGGAAATCCCTTGTTCTTTCAGCTCTGCTCTGAGTTGACCAACCACATCATCTACTTGCATTACAAAATCGCCATACATATTGGTATTACTTTTTCCTAAAAACTCTGTTGTAGGCAAAATAGGGGTATGTGGTGCAGGTAGGGGAAGGTATAAAAAGAAGGGTTTCTCTTTTCCGGCCTGCTCTTCGATATATGATTTAGCTTTATCAGTAACATCCTGAAGTATTGTTGCATGATTAAAATCCTCGCCCGTTGGTCCCTCACGCCAAAAGCCTTTACTATCGACACATCGGGTTGTTTTTGTTGGCACCATGGTAGGCATCCCATTTTCAACCCAAACATAAGGTGGCATATCTAACGAACCACAAAAACCGAATGAATAATCAAAGCCATGCGTATTCGGACCATTTTTTATCGGTGCTGTATAATCTACATCGCGAATAGTATGAAGACTCTTTAAGGACTCATCATCATATTCCTGATTCATTTTCCAGTCCCATCCTAAATGCCATTTCCCTATATAAGCTGTCGTATAACCTTGCTTTTTAAGCATGCTGGCAACAGTAGTACGATCTGGTTTTATTAATGATCTGGAATATCCTCCCAAGACAGAACTTTTTAAGGAAGTACGCCAATTGTAACGCCCGGTTAATATTCCATAACGGGTGGGTGTACACACAGCCGAGGATGTATGGGCATCGGTAAACCGAACACCATTTGCAGCCATCTTATCTAAGTTTGGCGTAGGGATTTTTCCTTTCGGATTAAAACACTGCACATCGCCATAGCCTAAATCATCAGACAAAATGTAAATAATATTTGGGCTATTTGACTTTATTTTTTTCCCTTTTGCACTTATTGAAAGGTTACATGTAGCAAGTAAAATACTTACTAAAATCAAATTCAGGTTAGAAAAATTAATCATATTAAAAACGTATTTACTTTTAAAAAACAAAATTATATAAAGCCATCCCTAATAGATTGTTTAATATAATCAATTCGTTTAATATTTCGTGCAATAAGCATAATTAATAGGCTCTAAAGCTAGTATTACCGGGCATTTCAATTATCTATTCCAAATCAGAAAAACCAAAACCTTACTACCGCCGCCAGCTCATTATACGTCTTTAAACCACTTTTGTCTGGTAAAAAAACCATTATAAAGAAGCAGTTGTTTTAATACCCATTAGTTGGCAATAATTAACAAATTCAGTATATTTAAGAAACCTCATATATAACAAATGAAAAGCCTTATAACATATGCCACTCAACATGAATTATCAGAAGAGATAATTCAAGATTTAACAGCAATTGCAAAACAGGTAAATATTAAAAGAAACGATTTACTACTTAATATTGGTGAATATTGTAATTATGTTTATATCGTTACCAAAGGAGGATTTGTTAGTCAATTTTTTGATGAAAATCGGTCGGAATATAGAACGACTTCGTTCTTTTTAGAAAATTACCAAAGCTATATGACACATCCTGAAAGTTTCTTCAAGAAAACACTTTCGGATAGTCGAATAAAAGCATTTGAGAATTCGGAAGTTATAGCAATTCATCGTAAAGATATAGAAGCTTTGGGTGCGAAGTACAAAGCGTATGATAAATTTCTTACGTTACAAACGATAGAAGCACTTATTAAGGAAAGTCAGAGTAAGTCTAAATTAATTAGTTTACCTAAAGACAAACTATACGCTTACCTTATCACACATCATAATCCTGTTACAAAACATGTTCCTTCTAAGTACATCGCCGAATTTATGGGAGTTACTCCACAATGGTTGAGTAAAATAAAACGAAGCATGTGAAATCTGAAATTAATTTCATAAAGTTCTCTTCTCGCACACCTACATTTGTATCATATTAAAACAATAAAAATATAATACAATGGAGACCATGAAAAAACATTTTTTTATACCAAATGAAATAACAACAAATTTTGATAGACCTGATTATTCATTCCCAAATTCTGAAACCTATGCAATAGCTTTTAAAACAAATAAAGCTGCACTTGAAGGTTTTTTACCTGAAGGTTTGAGTTTTGTACCAGGTTACGAAGATGTTGTATTACTAAGAATTAATAAGTTTGAATGTACAGAGAAAAAAATTAGACCTTATTGGGAGTCTGTTATATCTGTTCCTGCTTCTATAGAAGTAGATAAAGAAATTGTAATTGGTGAATATGCTGCGCAATTATACTTAGGTTCTATTGAACCAGAAAGTGATATCTCTCCTATTTTAAGCGGTCAATTACTGTATGGGTATCCTAAAAGAGAAGCTATATTTTCAATAAATGGTGAATTTGGAAAGGATGATGTAAGCGTTGTTAAAAAACGCCATGGAAAAACATTATGTGATGTAGCCTTTAAACCTTGGACATCAGAAGCACCAGCAAATCTTGGATCTGCAGTTCCCCAAGGGCCATTATTACTTTGTAAAGCGATTCCTAATGTTAGCGGAAACGGTTGGGATGTTTTAGAGATTAATACACCAAATATGGTTGATGGTTCTTTAAAAATGAAGGATATGAGACCTCTAGAAGGAAAAATTAATGGAGATATACTTTTAGATACTGGTCGTGCTTTACCTGTAAAAGAAGTTCTTGAGTCTTATTATATGAAATATGACTGGATACTAACTTGGGGAACTACATTACATAATTACCTTAAATAATGGATATGACTTCCATAGTTACTTTGAAAGGCTTTTAGTCAAACATCTAAAAACTATTGCCAACAATTATAAAAAAAATAGCGGTTTAAGTTCTTACCTGAATCGCTTTTGTATTTAATTAAGCATCTTACTTTAGGAAAAGTTAGTGGTCATAATCCACTACTTTTCATATATTAACCGGTATAATAACCATTTAATCATAAATATAAGCTTAAATAATTTTTTAGTTGAGCCTTATAGGCAATACTCAAAATTGAGTCATAGCCACGGCAAAATTTTGTAACGCAGAATAAAAGGTTCAAAATAGAATGATAACAATCATCACATGGGGATTTTGGTATAAATATCTAATTTACAGTCATCGCTGCAATTATCATCTTTACCCACAAACAAAAAAAGCGTTTAAAAACTTTCGTTATAAACGCTTTAGCCTAATTTTAGACAATCTATAGTGACCCTAACGGGATTCGAACCCATATC
>JBFHKL010000401.1:0-3327 GCA_041595375.1 Saccharicrinis sp. | reverse complement strand
AGAGAAATAAAAAGGAAGGGTAGTAATGATATCAATAAACATTTTGAAGAAATAACTTTAAAAGATGCAGAGCTGCTTGTTAAAGCCGGTATCTCACCCAAGATTATTGTTTCACCTGCCTTAAATCCCATTAATACAGAAGTGAATATTCAGGTAAAAGAAGAATATAGTAAGAAGGTTAAAGAAGTAACTGTTTCACTTGATTTTAATGATGAAAAACCAATGGAAGTTATACTGTTGGATAAAGATGGAAATACTATTTCCAGTGAAAAAATAAAGAAACCGAGTCGTTCGTGTTCAGAAGTAATTGAAATAAGAGAAGGTTTGGCTCCCTATTATTTTTTAGTGATTAGAGACAAAAAAATATTTGGGAGGAAAATAAATTGAAATAATGTGTTATTTTTCATACAATTAGGTTTAGGTTTAAATGAGAGGAGCATGAGTTGTAATGGACTCATGCTTTTTTTTATTTGTGTATGACGCTGGTTCAACTATTTCATTTGCATAAGAAATGATCAGCTAATTTATTTCCCGCTTTTTTACTTTAACGGCAGGATTCCCCTTGTAAATATGGTAGGCTTCTAAAACGCCACTAGCTAATGAAAGAACCCCAAGAACGGTATGAGATTGACAAATTGTTCCCGGACCTACAATAGATTGTGCACCAATCCATACGCCATCTTCCAACGTAATGGAACCTATTATTAAATCAAAAGTATATTTGTTGTAGTTGTGATTGCCACAAAGTAAAAGAGCCCCTTGCGAAAGACAACAGTTTTTGCCAATTCGCACTTCCTCCAGATTATCTATCCACACTTTTTCTCCAATCCAGGAGTAGTCATCGATCTTTAATTTCCAGGGGTATTTAATATTCACTCCAGGCTTAATAACAACGCCTTTGCCTATTTTAGCACCAAACTGTTTTAAAAAGAATTTTTTTAGTGCCGATGAAGGATTTAAGGGATTTATGAAAAAAAGAATATTGATATAATACCATAATGTTCTTTTAAAAAAACCTCCAGGTTGATACCAGCTATTGTCGTATTTTGATAAATCTGTTGTTTTCATGCTTTTGTGTTGCCAGCTTATTCGTGTTCAATAGTTTCGTTTTATTGTTGCAAGTTAATAATATTTGCAATTTTTATCTAACAGAAAAGTTAGTTTGCTGATTATGTAGTGTTTGAAAAAGTTATGAGATAAGCTGTTTGTAGCTATTTTGTTCCAAATATTAATAATCCAATTCCAATTAAAATCCCTGCTAAATAGATGCTTTTTGTTTTAATATTTTTTTCTTTAAAAAGATAGGCACCAAAAGCGAAAGCAATCACTACACTTCCTCGTCGTAAGGCTGATATGATTGAAATCATACTATCAGGAATATGCAAAGCATAGAAATAAAAGAAATCGGCAATAATCAGGAAAATGCCTATCAGCGGAATGCTCCATCGCCAGATAAAAGGGGAGGTCTTTTTTCGTTTAGGCCACCAAATAGCCCATACAATTGGTACAAATAGCACAACTTGGTAAAAGGTAAAATAACATTGTACTGCCATGCGGTTAATGTGGCGCAATAAGAATTTATCGTATAAGCCACTTACGGCCCCAAATAAGGTTCCTAATATTAAAAATAAGACCCATTTGTTATGCCTGAAAGAAATACCTTCGGTTTTGCCTGCTATGGAGAACATATAAAAAAAACTTAGTGTAGTAATTATACCTAACCATTGATACGTGGTTAATTGTTCTCCAAAAATAAGGATGGCTCCAATTAAGGTCCATAAGGGTCCTGTTGCTCTAATAGGCGATACAATGGTGAGCGGTAGGTGTTTGAGTGCGAAAAACGAAAATATCCATGATGTAACTACGATAACTGATTTAAGGAATAACATAGCATGCTCCTTGCCGCTGATAGGTGGAATGTAAAATAAATGCGTAGCAGGTAACAGGTTGTTTTGCGATAACAGCAATAGGGGAATAAAAAGGATAGCTCCACTTAAGGAACTGAACAGTAAAACCGGTAAAACAGCATTGCTATTTACCGATACCTTTTTAACCACATCATATACCCCAAGAAATATTGCCGAAATAAGTGCTAGAAGCCACCACATATTGAATTTATTTTATTTGATGTGGCAAAAATAGATAAAAGATGAAAACCAGAAAGTTAATTAGCAAATGTTTTGTGAAGTGTGGATAATGATGTATCTTATATAGAGGTAAGATATCATGCATTCGGAGTAAAAAGCAATATCAAAAAAACCACATAATAATGAATTACTTATTAGTAAAAAATGGGTTTGTTGTAAAAGGTACTACTATTATTACCGAAGATATTTTGGTGGGTGGAAATAAGATATTACAGATGGGGCTTAATATAGAAAGACCAACCAGCGAAACTCCTGTTATTGATGCCTCCGGTAAATATATTTTGCCGGGCGCAATTGATATGAATCGTCACTTTTTAGATCTGTTGGATGAAAAACCAGATGCCAATGAACTAAAAAAATTAAATCAGGCTCAAATTTTCAATGGTACTACAACAATGATTGATACAGTAAAAAACTGTTATGATAATAATTACATCTATAATATTTTAACTGCCAAGGAAAAATCAAAAATCAATTTAATCGATTATAGTTTTCATTTAACTTTTTCTGAACTAAAGAAAGATTCAGCAGAAGCATTTGATTATAGTTATTTGCACGAAGGAGTATCTACCTTTTTAATTCATATTTCTATGCTTGAGAGTATGAAGGTCGATGAGTTTGAAAGTATTCTTAAAAATGCTTCAAATCATCATCTTGTTGTGATATGTGATCTTCATTTAAGCCAAAATTGTAATTTGAATGACGAGAATGCTTCGTTAAGTGATCCGTTTATTCTGCAGGCTCATTTTAAAATGCTAACCAAACTGATTGAAATGGGACTGCAATTTAAATGTCCTTTGTTATTTTTAAATGTGAAGTTTCAAGAAGAGCTCGATTTAATTCAGGATGGAATAGAAAGAGGAGGGGATTTTTATGCCAGTTTAAGGCTGTGGTTTAATCTGGGTACTTTTAGGCAGGTGAAATATGAAGAACAGGAACTGCTTGCAGATATTGCCTCGGCTAATAGTCTGCATCCTATATTTGAAAATCAGGTTTGGGATTTGGTTAAAAACACCCGCTACCTGATTAACCCTCCTCTTTATAATCTGACTTTTGAAGAAGGTTCTTCGGAAGAGCTGGTTTTCAATCGCCCGGATGCTTATTTTTATATCCGTAATTATATGAGTCTTTTATATTCAGTGGGAGTGATTCAAAAAAAAATATCCATGTTAGAGTTGGT
>JBFHKL010000400.1:0-3330 GCA_041595375.1 Saccharicrinis sp. | reverse complement strand
CTGTTCGTGCTCGTCATATCCTTATTCAGGAACAAAATGCAACTAGAGCCAATGCTATTGCCGATAGCTTAATTTCTTTAATTACGAAAGGCGAAGATTTTGCAGCCTTAGCTCGTAAATTTTCTAAAGATAGCGGATCGGCCATTAACGGAGGTGACCTGAATTGGTTTAAGGAAGGAACAATGGTTAAGCCTTTTAACGAAGCTTGTTTTAGCAGCAAAAAAGGAGATGTATTTAAAGTTGAAACACAATATGGCGTTCACATTGTGAATACTCAGGATGTAGGTCAATCAGTAACAAAATACAATATTGCTACTTTAGCACGCACCGTAAAATACAGCTCTAAGACTTATCAACAAATTTATTCGGAGGCAAATAAATTTGCCGCTAACAATAATACTGCCGACAAGTTTAAGGAAGGTATCAAAGCCGAAAACCTTACGCCACGTTTTGCTACTCTTGGCGCAAATGACCAGAACGTAAGAGGTCTGGAGAGCTCCAGAAGATTAGTTCAATGGGCTTTTGAAGCTGAGGTAAATGATATGTCACCAACTATCTACGAATTTGGGAATCAGTTTGTAATTGCAATTGTTACTGACGCTAAGGAAGATGGTTATAAAGACATAAATAGCCTTGAGGTGAAAAACCGTATCAAAACGATTTTAGCAAAAGATAAAAAGGCTGAAATCATTATGAAGAAATATAATGAAACTATTGCTTCTAGTCAAAGTTTATCATCAGTGGCACAAAAAATGGACAGTAAAGTTCAAACAGCCAGTAATATTAACTTTGGATCATTCCAGGTATCTGGAGCAGGCGTTGAGCCAGCTTTGGTAGCCTTAGCCACCGTTTCGGATGTAGATAAAATTTCATCTCCTGTAAAAGGAAACAGAGGTGTTTATGTGGTTAAAGTTACTTCGGAGAGTACTGAAACTACACCAGACACTGAAACAACTAAGAAACAACTTGAGCAAAGTAATAGCTTTAAGATTGATCGTATGTTACCACAGTCAATTCACGATAAAGCTGAAATCACTGACGAAAGAGCTAAGTTTTTCTAATTTAGAGAAACGTTACAATACAAAAAAGAGGCTGTCTAAACTTTTTAGACAGCCTCTTTCATTTAGTATTAACTACAAATATACTTTAGCTATACTTATTATTTTATACAAAATTGCTCCACATATAAATTATTACCTGACTTAACTTTAACAAGATAAATCCCTGTAGTTAGATCAGATATATTAATAGAACTAGTATTTCGAACGCTTTCAAGTAGGGTTCCAGATAAAGAGTATACCGACACTCTATCAATAGTATCTAAACCAGCTATATTTATAACATCACTTGCCGGGTTAGGCCAAATAGTAAAATCAGTCTGTTCTTGTTCATTAATAGCTGTTGAAATATTTTCTGAATCATCCTCCTGATCAATAGCTTCGGTACTTTTTACTACCTGAAAGGAATCATACTCTTCTATCTTTTCTCCATCATCATCAACAGTATAAGTAGTAACCGTAACGGTATCATAAGTAACTACAACATCACTAAATGTAGGAAGATCTGGCTGTCCGAATTTTCCTGTAAACAAGCCCCAGTAATTAGTAATACCCGTCTCCTCCTGAGCAGCCTCCATTTCATCTTCCGTACGAGGACTATACTTCTTTAGACCAGCACTACAGTTTAAAAAGAAAAGTGTACCATTGCTTACATCAAAAACTCCCCCATTTCTGCCATTCATATTTGATCGCACTCCACTTTCTTCAGAAGTTGAATCAACCGCAATAACAGTTCCATCTACTAATTGATAATCGCGTGTTGCACCAATCACCTCGTAAATATGGTCGTGTCCCTGAAAAGCCAAATCAATTCCACAAGAATCAAATACGGGAACCATGGCTTCACGAACTATTCTACTATCTGCATCACTTTGATGGCTTGAGCTACCTGTATAGATTGTTTTGTGATAGAATGCAAATTTCCAACGTACATCCTGATTCGCTTCTACCTCATCGTAAATATATTGTTTAAGCGAATCAAGAAATCCTTCCGTATCATAATCCTCAGTACTCATGGCAATAAAAAGAGCATCGCCCTGTACAAAAGAATATACACCACCTGGAGAAGTTGATAATTCATGGTCGAAACCCACAGAATCGGTATTAAAGTGATAAGTAAAGTTTTTGTTAGTTGATATGTCATGATTACCTACAACAGGAGCAATGGGTACATTTTTCCATACAGGCTGCATTAATTCGAACCATTGTTCCCATTCCCATTCGGAGTTTGAACTTCCTTTTGACTCCACTAAATCTCCGGTCATTAAACAAAATTGAGCATCGGAAATAGAATCGTATGCCGATAAAACCGTATTTTTAGACGCTTCGAAATACTCCTCGTTCATTGCTTGCGTATCAGCTAAATACATAAAACGAAGAGATTCACCCTTTCTTTCTCCTGTGGTAAATGTTCCGATTGGACTCCAGGCTCCTTCTTTTCCTACACGATATGAGTAAGTTGTATTAGCAGTTAGCCCGCTTGCCAATGCTTTATGCGTAGTATAACTTCTGGTTTCACCATTTTCAAAACCTGCCAATTCGTCCAATTCATTATCACTAGTACAATAAGGCAAATCAATAATATTGGTTGTATCGGCAATAAAATAATACTGGTAAGAATTAAATGCATTGGAGTTAGCAACTTCGCCCTCTACAATCTGCACTTCTCCAGTCTCCTTTCCATAATTTGTAAACCATGTAAATCCCAATCTAGTTTCTGGATCGCCATTAATAGTCATACATACATTATAAGGCATATCACCAGACTGCAAAGAATCTACGGCTTCCTCTAAATCAGTAATCGATTCAGTATCGTAATTGAAATCTGAAGCAAATGTTACTGCTGCCCTTTCGAGTAAGGTCCAGGTTGGGATAGTATAATCTTGTTGGGCTAAAGCACCCGTTTTTAAAACGAGTACCGAATCAATACTTACCTCTAATAATGAATCGGCAAGCGCTTGGATAGAGTCTTCTTTTATTTTTAGTTCATCTGCTTCGCTTAACACATACGATATATATAATTTAGCAGCCTTAGATTCATCACTTTCATACGCATAAGTCTCTCGGGCACCCTTATCACCCTTTATATATAAGGACATTACACTCGTTGAATCCCAATCTTCTCTATCAACAATTTGCTGCACCAATAAAGTAATATCAGAGCTTTGAAACGTACCATCAATTGTAGCAGCCTCTCCACTGCTTATCTCCCAATGAACCGAATCATTTAGCATCGTCCGCGAAGAAAGTTCATAACTATCATATTCTGGAT
>JBFHKL010000399.1:0-3347 GCA_041595375.1 Saccharicrinis sp. | reverse complement strand
TCTGATTATGAAAAGCTTATTTATTAGAGGGTGATTGAAACATTGGTAACAAAAAATAAGTTTTTAGTAAAAAAATAAGTAATGTTTATTAAAATATAGATACTTTTAAACGTTAATTTTTTTAAACCTTACTTATATGCGAAAAACCTTATACCTGTTATTTATTGTTGTTATGTTAGTAGGATGTGTTCCTCAAAAAGAGATATTATATCTTCAGGATAAAGATAACGATTATACAGAACAGACTTTTGAGAATAAAAAGTCTCAAAATAAAATAAAAAATTTCGATCAGATATATATCCAGGTATCGAGTTTTGATAATGGGGAAGTTAATTTTATGAGTAATGATGCCAATCGTTACGGTGGGGGAAGAACAGAGGCAGATATTGCCATGGTATCCTATACTGTTGATAGCGATGGAACGGTTAAGTTACCTATACTAGGAAAAACAAAGGTGGTTGATTTAACCCCTAATGATGCTGCAGAGAAGATTCGTAAGGAGCTGGAGTCCTACTTGAACACTCCATCTGTTCGGATTTCTTTTGTGAATAAGAGCATTACCGTTTTAGGAAGTGTGAGTAATCCGGGTAGATATTTCTATTCTTCGGAGTATTTAAATGTTTTTCAGGCCATTGGTTTAGCAGGAGATGTTACTGAATACGGGAATAGAAGGGAAGTGATGATTATTCGTGACTCGGAAGATAATGTTAGCCGAAAAAAAATTGATCTCACACTAGTGGATCTACTCGCAAAATCTGATTTATATTTACAATCAGATGATATCGTTTATGTCGCTCCTTTAAAACGACGTCATTGGGGTTTCCAGGCTTTTCCCTGGTCAATTATTATAAGTTCAATTACAGCCTTTGTTTTGGTTGCAGAATATGTTAAATAATGAGTATTAAGAATCAAATTCCCAATGAAAAGCATATTGATTTAAGGAAAGTCTTTAAATCACTCTATTCAAACTGGTATTGGTTTGCAGGATCAGTGATCTTTTGCCTAATCCTTGCCGTTGGAGCCTATAAACTATTACGACCTCAATACCAGGTGTACTCAAGTGTGTATATTAAAGAGGATATGGGGCTAACAGGAGAAAAGGCCATGGAGTTTATGCAGAGCTTCAGTCTGTTTGATAGAAAAATGAACTATCAAAATGAAATGCTGTTTTTAAAATCCTCACCACTATTACGCCAAACCATATCAAAACTGGAGTTGGAAACAGCCTATTTTTTAAAGGAGAATTTTATTTATAATGAGATTTATAAAGCTTCTCCCTTTTTTGTTAGTATAGATTCATTGCATCCTCAAATTATTGACACCTATTTTGATATCAGTTTTAATGAGGATGGAACCTTTCAGGTGAGAGCAGATAAAAATAAGTATCACACAATTAATTATACTACAAGAAATCGTAAAAAACATAAGAATAAGCTCGATTTTGAGGGTGTATTTTTCCAATCTGATGTTGTTGAATCCGATGGGTTTAAGTTTAAAGTATTTTTAAATGAGGATGTTAATTTGAGTGATATCATTGGTAAGCAATACAGATTTAAGTTTTACGATAAAGAAGATCTGGTAATGAAGTATCAGGAACAATTAAAAGTAGTTCCTGTAAACCCTGATGTTAGTGTGGTTGAAATCTCTATTAAAACACCTACTCCTGAAAAGGATGTCGATTTTATTTATACACTGACTAACCTGTATTTGCAGCGAAATTTAGATCGTAAAAACCATCTTGCACGTAATACAATTTCTTATATCAATACGCAATTGGAAGAGATTGGTGATTCATTAAATTTTGCTGAAAACACCTTACAAAATTTCAGGTCATCAAATCAGGTGATTAGTATTAATACCAAGTCTACCAGAGTGCTGGAACAACTTAAACAGTTGGAATTAGGCAGAGAAACTACACAGCGAACATTTAATTACTATGAAAATTTAGAGGAGTACTTTACAACAGGTTCCGATTATAGCAATGTGGTTGTTCCTTCTTCAATGGGCGTGCAAAATTTAACACTCAGTGAATTGATTAAAGATTTGCTTATCCTCTCTAAAAAGCGTGATGATTTAATAGCCAATAAACAAGAGAAAAGCCCTTTTCTGAGAAATCTGGAAATTCAGATTACGAACCTTTCCAAAAGTATTGAGGAAAATATTCGCTTCTCTTTATCATCTTTACAAAAGGAACTGGATGATTATCAGGAGAAAATAGCTGAGTTGGAAAAACAAGTTGAGAACCTACCTAAAACAGAGCGAAAGCTGTTGGGTATGGAACGAAAATTTCAGATCAGCGATGCTATTTATACTTTTTTATTGCAGAAAAGAGCAGAAGCTCAAATCTCAAAAGCCAGTAATTTACCCGAGCACGAAATTGTTGAGCCTGCTCGTATCCTGGATAAAGTATTTCCTAAACTATCGATCAATCTGATTTTTGCGGTTTTCCTAGGTCTAATTATTCCCGGGAGTGTGATGGCATTCTATGAAATAGTGGACGACAGGATTAAAAATGAAGATATGCTAACCGAAAAGTATGTAAATACTTCATTTTTAGGTACAATTATTAAAAAGCCATTAGATAAAAATAATCTTGTTGTTCATCAGGTGCCATCTTCTTCTATCGCAGAAACATTTAGAACTATACGAACTAATTTGTTCTATTTTATGCAAGGAGAGGAGCATAAAAATATTTTAATTTCATCTAGCGTGGCTGGTGAAGGAAAGAGTTTTGTGTCATTCAACCTTGCTACCTCTTTAGCTAATCTGGGTAAAAAGACTATAGTCATTGGTTTTGATCTGCGTAAAAAAGGACAATTTGTTGACTTTGAGCACAATAATGCGATTGGCTTAAGTTCTTACTATATAAAAGAGAAAGAATTGAATGAGGTAATATGTCAGTCGCATATCGAAAATCTTGATTTTATTGCTCCTGGAATTATCCCTCCTAATCCATTGGAACTTATTGGCAGTGAAATGACCAAGCAGCTCTTTGAAGAGTTAAATAGCCTTTATGACTATATTGTTATTGATACACCTCCTTTGGGCGTACTAAGTGATGCTTTCATGCTTATGAAATATAGCGATGTAAATTTATTTGTTGTTCGTGAGCGTTTTACACATCAGGATATTCTGGATTCGGTATTAGCCGAGATTAGGAGTAAAGGATTTACTAACATAGGTCTTATTCTGAATGGCAGTAATATGGATGGTAAAAAGTACAAGTACAATTACAATAACAATTACAGTATTTCCCACGAGGTTTAAAATGTTGGTATAAATACGCATAATAAATTAAAGTGAATGAAAGTAATTCAGCTTTGCGGAAAAGATTTTTGGGGAGCAGG
>JBFHKL010000398.1:0-3356 GCA_041595375.1 Saccharicrinis sp. | reverse complement strand
CCTTGCCGGTGTTTATGTACCAGCCGATATTTACGTAAGGTACCTGCGAATGAAAGGTGAAGATGTATTATTGATTGGAGGTTCTGATGAGCATGGTGTTCCCATTACTCTAAAAGCAAAAAACGAAGGAGTAACACCACAAGATATTGTGGATCGTTACCATGGAATCATCAAAAAATCATTTGAAGATTTTGGTATCACCTTCGACATTTACTCCCGTACAACCAATAAAACACATTACGATACCGCATCAGAATTTTTTAAAACCCTCTACGAAAAAGGTGAGTTTATAGAAAAAGAATCGGATCAGTATTATGATGAAGAGGCCAATCAATTTTTAGCCGACAGATATATAACCGGTACCTGCCCCAGCTGTGGTAGCGAAGGAGCCTATGGCGACCAATGTGAGAGTTGTGGTTCCTCTTTAAATGCCACTGACCTGATCAATCCTGTTTCAATGATCTCAGGAAGTGTTCCTATCATTAAAAAAACCAAGCACTGGTATTTACCTCTGGATAAACATGAGCCATTTTTGAGAAAATGGATTTTAGAAGATCATAAAGAATGGAAAGCTAATGTTTACGGTCAATGTAAATCATGGATTGACCAGGGATTACAACCCCGAGCCGTGAGTAGAGATTTGGACTGGGGCGTTCCCGTGCCGGTAGAAGGAGCAGATGGTAAGGTATTATATGTATGGTTCGATGCTCCTATTGGTTATATCTCTGCCACAAAAGAGTTAACACCTGAATGGGAAAAATACTGGAAAGATAAAGAAACTCGTATGTTACACTTTATCGGAAAAGATAATATTGTATTTCACTGTATTGTATTTCCATCGATGCTTAAGGCAGAAGGAACCTACAATTTACCTGAGAATGTACCTGCCAATGAATTTTTAAATCTGGAAGGAGATAAAATTTCAACCTCACGAAACTGGGCAGTATGGTTGCACGAATACCTGGAAGAATTTAAAGACCAGCAAGATGTATTGAGATATACGCTTGCCGCCAATGCTCCCGAAACAAAGGACAATGACTTTACCTGGAAAGACTTTCAGGCTCGTAACAATAACGAGTTGGTGGCTATTTTAGGTAACTTTGTTAACCGTGCCATTGTTCTTACCCACAAATATTACAATGGTAAAACACCGGAAATGGGTGCTGTAATTGAGGAGTTCGATAAAAACAGCCTCGCTGAGATTGATGTGATTGTAAAAAAAGTGGAGACCAGTCTGGATAGCTTCCGATTCCGTGAAGCCATTAAGGAAATGATGAACCTGGCTCGACTAGGTAATAAATACCTGGCCGATACAGAACCCTGGAAATTAATCAAAACCGATGAAGAAAGGGTGAAAACCATCATGTATATCTCGTTGCAAATTACGGCCAACCTATCAGTATTGATGGAACCTTTTTTACCTTTCAGTGCAGCAAAACTTCAAACGATGTTAAATCTATCCGATTTAAAATGGGCTGATTTAGGTAAAACTGATTTATTAACTCCCGGACACCTCATCAATAAACCCGAGTTACTATTCGCCAAAATTGAAGATGAAACCATTCAGATTCAACTGGACAAGCTGGAAGCTACTAAGACAGCTAATATTGTTGCTGCTAAAACAGTAGAGCCAGCAAAAGAAAACATCAGCTTCGATGATTTCACCAAGATGGACATCCGCATCGGAACCATAGTGGATGCAGAGAAAGTGGCAAAGACCAAAAAACTCTTGAAGTTAACTGTTGATACAGGAATTGATAAACGAACTGTTGTTTCCGGTATTGCTGAGTATTTTAATCCTAATGAGATTATAGGTAAACAAGTAAGTATCCTGGTGAATCTTGCTCCCCGAAAAATACGTGGAATTGAATCGCAAGGAATGATTTTGATGGCCGAAGATGCAAATGGAGAACTTGTATTTATTCAACCTTCAAAAGAAATAAAAGCAGGATCTGAAGTTCGATAGTTTAAGTGAATAAAATAAATATACAAAAAAGGCTGCCCATTGAGCAGCCTTTTTTTATTGTATAAGCCCTATAATTTAAATATCATTCGATATTATTATACTCATGAATATGCTCTGTTAAATCTGAATTATAGATTAGAACTTAAGCATGAGCATTAAAAGAAAGCTTTACTGATACGAGGCATAAGCTAACTGCCAAAAGGCTGCTATTTTCTTATGCGTAATTAGAATTTTGACCATACTCGTCATAAGAGGTATTTTAGGACCACAAAAAAAAGGTTGCTCAACAATTGAACAACCTTTCTATATTTTATAAATCATATTTTTATTGCTGGCTTAACAACCACGCCGAGGTCAATCCGTGTTTCTTTCTAAACAGCTCTAAGGCTTCAACTGCCTGTTGTTTATCAACAAACCCAGCCAACGATACTCTAAATCGACCATTTGAACTGCTCAATACATCAGTTCCACTAACTCCTTTTGTAGTCAGTTTCGCAATAAATTCATCAGCCTGATTTCTGTATTTAAAGCTTCCTCCAATAATGAAATATGTATTTTTAACTGGAGCCACAACCTCTTCTACTTCTACTTCGGCTTCCTCTATATCGTTTTTTATAATTGTCGGTTCTTCCTCAGCAGGTTCTTGAACAGTTTCTGTAGCTGCTGCCTTATCAATTCCTAACACCATTTCAAATTCAGGTAAAACATTTGAATAAGAATTGTGCATCACACCGTTATCCAGCTCGGGCGATACAAAGATCAAGCCCAGCATAATGGCCACACTGGCGGCAACCTGTCGTACACTCCTCGACTGAAAGGTTCTGCGTACCAGACGACGGGTATTCTCTTTCTGCTGTTTCTCCTGATCCAGCGTATTAAAGTGAAAAGTCCCTAACCCAAAGGATTCCAGCGATAAAAATCGTTCCTCTCCTGGAATAAAAACAGTATTACCAATAGAGTCAGCCTTTAGTTTACCCACACTATCAATCTGTAACACCTCTCCTTGCGACAACTGAAACTTTAACGCTTTGATATGCATCAATAAACGATTCTGACAATCCTCATAAGAAATCCCCTCACACTTAGCCATATGATTTATTAACAGACCATCATTATGACACAAGCTCCTGTTAAAACCAATTTCACGAGAAGGCGGAGAGAATACTCCTGTTTTCTCATTAATTTGCGCACTCACATTATTGGCTACAAATCCACCAAGATTAGGTACAATAACGCAATCGTATTGACTGAGTAACTCTGATATATGTTTTTCTAGATTAAGCATAATGCAAAATTAATAAAAAATTCATTGTTTGTATAAACGTATTTTTAACATGTGTTGATAAGGTGTTGATAACTAAACAAATCCTACCAGTACCCACCTGTTTAT
>JBFHKL010000397.1:0-3393 GCA_041595375.1 Saccharicrinis sp. | reverse complement strand
ATAATATCAGCGAAATACAGCACGCCATTGAAAAATTAATATATGATGAAGAATTAAGAAAAGGAATAGTAGAGCGTGGCTTAAAGAATGTAGAGCGTTTTGAAGCAAATGTGGTGTCAGACGAGTATGCGAAGGTGTATAGCAAATAGTGTATAGCCAATAGGGTGTAGGTGTAGGGTTTAAGGTATAGGGTGTATCAAATAGGTTATAGGTTTATCAGATTATAATACTTAATTATGGAAAGGTTTAATTTTAAACAATTGAATGTTTGGCACAAGGCCATGGACTTTACTGATCACTGTTTTGATATTACAGAAAAAATAAAAGGTCATTATCGCTTGGTTGAACAATTAGAGGCGGCTTCTGCTTCAGTTCCTCAAAATATTGCAGAAGGGAAAGGCCGTAATTCCAATAAGGATTTTGTTAAGTTCCTGTATTATTCAAGGGGTTCACTATTTGAATCATTAACCGTGTTATATTTATTTCAAAGACGGAATTATATTTCCAATGAAAAATTGGTGAAATTGGAAGGTGATGCATTTGAGATATTAAAAATGCTGAATGCTCTAATCTCCTCAAAACAGTAACTTGCACTACATAAGCCCCAATACCCCTATACCCTATACCCTCCCTATACCCTAATTCCCCATTGTCTTTTTATAAACCATAGTAAGGCAAAAATTAGCACAGCCGATTTGAGCAGGTGATTGAGTACCACCACAAATTCTGTTTCTGCTTTTACCACTTGCAAAAACAGGATGGGACTCCAAATCAGAAGGGTAGGGTAACTATCAGACAGCAATATTAATTTTCTCCAGAACCAGGAGATAAATAAACCCCAAAAAAACATAAAGGTTAGTCCACCCCAGTATCCATAGTTAGCCCAGCCTTCTCCGGCCAGACTAATACCCATACTAGTACCGCTACCTAAATCTAAGCCTGTAAATTTTTCAAAGTTTTCCTGCCCTCCGGCTTTTTTCTTATTGGGGGCTAAAAAACGAGGTAGTAAACTCGAAGTAATGGCATCGGTAATGGTAGAGCCATTGGCAAAGGGCTCTTCTGCTGGCACATGATACATAATGGCCGAGATAATCCAGCCCTGGTTCAGGCGAACATTCATGGTTGTTTCAGAAGTGGGCGTGAATATGGTTCCGCTGCTCCACTGTTGTATAGCCATAGCTGTGAAAAGAGCCAATTTATTTCCCTGGTAACCTCCCCAAACCTGTTCGCGGTATTGGGCTTTAACAGACTGTATGGTGATGGCAAAAAAGATACCTACAATAGCAAAGATAAGTTTTCTATTGAAAGAAAGCTTTAATTCTCTGGAAATAAAGGTAAAGGTAAGTACTGCCCATAATAATAAATCATGAAACATGCCTGCAGTTAATGAGGCAAGGGCTGTAAAAGCCATCGTTGTCACAAAAATAATCCATCTGTCGGGTCGTTGGGAAAAGATCAGGTAAATGGCTCCAATATATTTCATATTCGATAGCAAAAAGAATACAAATCCTAATGCAGGAGGCATGAAAAGACCGATGTAGGGCATTATAAATCCTGCTCCTATCAGTATATAGGGTAAACGAGGATAGTTAATTAATAAACCATTCACGCGCTCACCCAATTCTTCTAAATTAATACGATCCTTAAATAGAGTACTACCTAAGCGAAAGAGGATGACAGCAGGAACGATAAATGACATATAGCTTTCTTCATCAATATACATATGATATTTGTAGTGTGTCACATCATTATGATATTCAATAAAGGGACCCACAATCCATTGCAAAGCTGCCATGGCAGTCATTAAATCAATAATAGGAATTTTTGCTCCCATATCATCGATTACCTTAATCAGGTAGTAAAAGGAAATAGCAACTCCTATTGCAGACCAAAAATTTGCTCCGAAAACCAGGAAAATAAAGAACAGGATAATGGATACTATGATAAAATTGTTATTCTTCATGCTTGTTTTATGCAGCTTTGTTTTATTGGGTGAAGATAGGGATTTTTTAGTAGTTGAAACTTACCTGGCGAAAGTACCGCCTCTGCTCATTGCTTTCCCGCAGAGATGAAACATACGGCTACGGGATGTCGCTCTGCTCCAACTGCCCACTATTTTCTGAATACTGCTCACTGCTCACTGCTCACTGTTCATTTTTCACTGTTCACTGCCGTCTGCCAACTCTTTTTCTATACTTTGGCAAATAGCTTCAAAACTCCAGTCTTTAATATGTTTCTGACAGGTTGGGGCTGAAATATTTGCCTGAAGTAATTCAGCTAGTTTGAATTTTAAATCTTCTAGATCACCACTTTTAAATATTCTTCCAATATGTTGTTTTACCACATCTATTGCACAACCCACTTTGTTGCTTACTAATACAGGCCGTCCGCAGGCTAAGGCTTCATTCACAGCCAAACCCCAGGTTTCTTCAGGTCCCTGAGAGGGTAAACAAAAAATATTGGCCAAACGATATACAATAGGCATTTGGCTTTGGTTCTGGAAAGGCAAAAAGTGTAGCTTAGGATTGTTGGATGCTTGTCGTTTTAATTCTGCTTCCAGAGGGCCGGATCCGGCGAAGAGGAGGTGAGTAGTGAATTGTGAATTGTGAGTGGTGAGAGGTGAGTGGTCAGTTTTGCGTTGAACAGCATTTATGAGTAATAAAGGATTTTTTTTGGGCTCAAATTTACCTACAAAAAGGATGATTTTATCTGTTTCTTTTATGCCTAATTCTTCCCGCCACTGTTTAGCCTTGGCTTCGTATTGTTTTTCTGTAGAATCAAAAAAACGATTGTTCTCAATGGCATGGGGAGCAAATACCAGTTGATTCTCTTTTAATCCATGCTTTAAAAAATAAGCTTTGCTGTTGGTGCCCACGTAAAAGGCTTTGTCGATATAGCGGTATACGAGGGTAAGAATAAAGACTCTTATCCTGAATTTTAGGTAGCTTTTTAGTCTTGAGAAGTGAGTTTTGAGTGTTGCGTTATTGGCTTTGTCTGCTGACTGCCTAAAGAGCACTTGTTTAATTGAGCGTACTTCATAATCTAAAAGGGTACTATCGCCACGGAACCAAATGGGTACTTTTCCTTTAAAGTGACGCATCAAGCTAAAATGACTTTTGAACTTCCAGCCAAAGATCAGTATGGCATCCGGCTTGTATTGTTCTACTTCAGGTATTAAAGTTGGGTTGTTAATGCCCTTCCAGCTTTTTGATGAAGGGGAAGGTGATATATTTTCAACAAACTGATATGCATATCCATCCAATAGGGGAATATCCCATTTTACTTTGGTGCCAAAATCAGGATCATCAAAGCCTTCAATAGCTTGTGGCCAAGTGTAAAATACCTTCAGATCTATTTTCCTCCTCTGAGTAAGCATTGCAAACCAGGGAGCGT
>JBFHKL010000396.1:0-3407 GCA_041595375.1 Saccharicrinis sp. | reverse complement strand
ACTACAGTATACATTTGGGGATACAACAACCAATACCCTGTAGCTAAAATAGAAAATGCAACCTACGATGACGTGATATCAGTAGTAGATACCTCAGAAATTCATACATTATCTAATGCGGATAACGATAATGGTTCCAGAGGAAGTAGTACAAAAGAAGATGCACTTAGAATTGCATTGGATGATCTATATCAATTAGATGATGCCGTTGTTAATACCTACACTTACAATCCTTTAATAGGTATAACTTCCCAAACAGACCTAAATAGGCGTACTGTTTATTATGAGTATGATGATTTTGGACGGTTAGAATATATTAAAAATCAGGATGGTAATATTGTTAAACAGTACAATTATCATTATGCCAATAGTGATGATGATAGTAGTGATTCTACTGATGACTCTGAGAACAATGATGACGAAACTGATGATATATTAACCATAACCACTACTTCCGGCTCAAGTTTTATAACTGTTCAAGCCAATAGTAGTCAGGTAATCCAGGTTGCATCTAATACTTCGTGGAGTGTTACTACAAGTATTGGTTGGCTTACGGTAAGTCCTTCGAGTGGGGATGGAGACGGTTCTTTCACAATTAAAGTAGAAGATTGTTCAAGTTCAATATATAATGATATTTGTTCAGGTACAGTAATAATTGCCACAGATGATGAATCTTTTGTAATTGTTGTTTCTCAAGAATAAATTTTATTAGCTAAAATAATTCATAATGAAAACACATATATATACCCTGCTGTTATTATGCATTTGTATGCATACCTATAGTCAGGAAGATCAAAAGGTTTGGCAATGGATGGAGCAACTGGGTGGTGAAGGCTGGGATATGGCCAATGGGATCACCACCGATGAGGATGATAATATTTATATAGCCGGGGCGTTTACAACAAGTCTTGGCAATGGAGATACAAGCATAGAAAGTGAAGGTAACCGTGATATTTATGTTGCACGTTTTAGCCCAGAAGGAGAGTTAGAATGGCTATGGCAGGCCGGCGGCGAATATATGGACAAAATAACGGCCATTAAAAGCGCACCTGATAATGATTTATATGTAGCCGGAATGATAGAGGGAGAAATGACCTTTGGTAAGGAGGATATTGAGGGAGATGCGAAAAAGCTGTTTGTATCCAGAATAAACTCAAAAGGAAAGAGCGATTGGGTTCAAACGCTTCCATACACAGGAACAGCTTCGGGTTACTTGCTGGAAACTGATTATTTGGGTAATATTATTTTATCGGGCGTGTTCTCCGACTCACTAAGTTGCGGAGAAGCAAGCCTGACAAGCGAGGGGCATAAGGATATGTTTTTGTTGCGCTTAAATCCAGAAGGAGTGTTGGATCAATTGCAGAGCTATGGAACCAGCGGTAAGGAAAAACCTACAGCCTTAGCAACTGATACCTTGGGTAACTTGTATCTGGCCGGTAATTACACCAAGGACTTTACCCTGGATACCTGTACTATAAGCACGGTAAACAATTCAAAAAGCGGAAATTGTTTTGTAGCTAAACTAGATGCTTCCTTTATTACACAGTGGGCAAAGACTATGAGTAGCTTGTCGTATGCTGAAATTAGCGGAATGGTTTGTAATAGTAGCGGTGTATTGCTTACCGGTAATTTTAAACATAGTTTAACGGTTGATACTCTTAGTTATGAGAGTAATGGTTTAATTGATTTTTTTGTGGCCAATATTGATTCTGCGGGTAATTCTATTTGGTTAAATAGCTATGGAGGAATGTATAACGATAGAAGCACTCAGGTTAAACTTAACTTATTGGGTGGTTCAATGGTACTGGGTAGTTTTCAGGATAGTTTGAGTATGGATACAGTGCAGTTAAGTGCTTACGGCAATAGTGCTGATGCTTTTGTGGCGCAATTTGATACCACGGGAAAGGTAATGTGGGCGCAATCGTTTCAGGGTGATCGAAGTAATAGAGCAGACGCAGCTACCATAGATAGCGAAGGAAACTTATACTTGACCGGTACCTTTAAAGGTACTCTTGAAGCGGGTGAACAGAAACTGGAATCGTTGGGCGATGAAGATATTTATGTGGCCAAATATTATAATTGTCCTGATGTGGAAAACCCTATTGTACATCCTGATTATATTTGCCAGGGCAGCACCGTAACATTAAGTGTTGGTAATAGTTATAGTGATATTGTGTGGAATGACTCTATAATAGATGTTAACGAACTGGAGGTGGAACTGGCCGGAGACTATTTTATAAGCATGCTTGATGAAGCTGGCTGTATTGTTACAGATACAATTAGTTTACTAGAAGCTGTAGTTCAAGAATTCTCCATTGGTGAGGATACTGCTTTGGTAATAGGTACGCAAATAGAACTATTAGGCCCAGATGATGCCTATGCTTATCTATGGCACGATGGTAGTAACCAACAAAGTAATGAGGTTTCATGTGAAAGCGGAGAGCAAGGATTTTACGATTATGTGCTTACCATTACCGATACTCTTGGATGTGAATGGACTGATAGTTTAAAAGTTGAATTTTACGAAGAGCCTGTGTATGCTGATCTTAGTGAAGGAGCAGAGCTTATTACGATCTATCCTAACCCCGTAGAGAATACCTTTACATGGAGTTTAGAAAGTGATATAGATGTTAAAATAAAAGTGGAAATACGAAATTCTTCCGGATTATTAATGTACTCGGAATACTTTGATAGATATATTTCAGAAGAAACCATTAGTATAGATATTTCTGTTTATGAAACCGGGATCTATTATTTCTCTATTATTAGTGGTGACAGTATTATTACGACCAAACTCCTAAAAATATAATAATGAACATAAAAATATATTTAAACTTTTTGTTTTTGGTAGTCATAAGTATGCCATGTTTGCATGCGCAAGAAGATATAGTGCTCGATGATGTTATCACAGGAAAGGTTGTAGTGTCAGCCTCCAACAGTATTACTTTATCATCGGGTTTTTATGCTGTTTCAGGATGTAGCTTTTATGCTTATATCGATTCAACAGCAAGCGACGAAAGTACTACCTCAATTAGCGATGCTTATATAAAGGTTGCAGAATTGGAAACGGTAACAGCCAGTTCCGATCAAAACTATATACAAACTATTACCTATAGAGAAGCTTATACATCGGAGCCATCAGAGGCTTTCGATCATCTGGAAGAAATACAGTATTTCGATGGTCTGGGTAGGCCAAGCCAGGTGATACAGGTGGGTGTTACTCCCAATGGTAACGATATTATACAGCCTATTGTGTATGACGATTTTGGCAGAGAAGCTCAACAATACCTGCCTTATGTGGCAGATGTTGGAGGACTTTACCAGGATGATGCTCAATCGGCTTGTGTAAGTTTTTATAATGAAAGTGAAATTACGGGCAAAGAATCTGATGCGGAGCCTTATTCGTT
>JBFHKL010000395.1:0-3437 GCA_041595375.1 Saccharicrinis sp. | reverse complement strand
TCAGAGAAAGGAGTGTCTGCTACAGGAATCAATGGAATGGTGTTCATTAAATCGACTCCTAATTTTGATAAACCTTCAGCTAAGGTTCCCAAATGATTGTCATTGATACCGGGAATGACGATGGCATTGGCCTTTACAGTGATTCCTGCGGCTTTTAGCTTTTTTATTGCTTCTAATTGTTTACTCAGAAGAAGCTCTGCACCAGCTAATCCGAAATATCCTTTTTTCTCAAAACGAACCCAACGATATACTTTCTCTAGTATTTTGGGATCTAAAGAATTGATAGTAATGGTAACGTGACTCACTTTTAATTCTGCCAACTCTTCTATATAGGGAGCAATATTTAATCCATTTGAAGAAACGCAAAGAATCATATCAGGGAAATTGCTACGCACCTGACGTAATGTATCCATTGTTTCTACCGGATTGGCAAATGGATCTCCTGGACCGGCAATGCCTACTACTGATAGCTGCGGCATTTTTTCGCGCAATGACTTTAGGTAAATAATGGACTGTTCTGGAGACAGAATATTTGAGGTAACTCCGGGCCTACTTTCGTTTACGCAATCGTACTTGCGGTTACAATAATTACAACTGATATTACATTTTGGCGCTACTGGTAAATGCACTCTGGCATATTGTCCTTTAGCTTCTTTATTGAAACAGGGGTGTTTTTTAAAGTCAATCATAGCGTTTTTTTTAGAATAAAGTATGAAGTATAAAGACAAAACATTTCACATTCTTTCCTTTGATGTATTTATACTTATGCCTAATTTTTACATATACTTCCAAATTAAATCGGAATGTTCTTGTTTGTATTCGATCATTGCATTTCCAATTTTGTCGAATAGTTCTTGAGCTCCTTTGTAGGTTATATGTTTTAATCTGGAACCACCTAGCCTGTCGTGTATTGGAAATCCAACTCTTACAATAGGTATTCCTAGTTCGCGTGCTATATAGTAGCCTTTGCTGTTACCCATGATGAAATCAGGTTTTAAATCAATACATAGCTCATTTATTTTTTCAAAATCTAAATCTCCCATTACCTGAATAGATTTACCATGCGTAGGAGCGCATTTTTCTATTTCATCTTTAAGCATACTACTGTTACCTCCAGATGCTGCCATAATAACTTCAACGCCAATTTCATCTAAAAATCCTGTCATGGCAATTACCAAATCTTCTTCACCATAGACAACTGCTTTTTTACCAAAAACATATTTGTGACCATCGGCATAGGCATCAATTAATCGGCCGCGTTCCATATTGTATCTTTTAGGAATGGGATTTCCGCTGATGTCGCTTAAAAGTTGAAATAATTCATCGGTTTGTGTAATACCTATGGGCATATTGATGGTGAATTTTTTAACACCAAATTCTTTTTCTAGGTATTCGGCTCCTGTAGGTGATAAGTTGTTACTTTTTATCCTTCCAGCAAGGTTACCTTTGTTTAAAACAGGGCCAAACTCAATGCTGGCTTTGGCACCGCCCATTAGTTTAAGATCCTCCACAGAAGTTCCTCCGTCGGGAATCCTATGGTAGGTATCCCAAACTGGGTTGTCTAAAGTCTCAGAATAATCAGGAACCATAATATAATCTATGCCAAAATTCTCCAGAATATCCTTTAACATTCTTAAATCTTCGGTAGAAATAAACCCAGGGAAGATGTTTACTTTATCGTTCATCTCCACTTTAGTGGCAAATGTTTTGGTGATGGCAGCTACGGTTTCATGAAATCCGTCCATATGCGAACCTTGGTAACTGGGTGTCGATGAATAAACAAATTCCGGTATGCTTTCATCATTAGCATTGGCAGCTTTGTAATTTCTTAATGCCTGCCCTATGTCATCGCCAATAGTCTCAGCTAAACAGGTGGTGCATACACCAACCACTTCTGGTTTATACTGAGTAATCACATTTTGGATCGCTGCACTTAAGTTTGCTTCGCCTCCAAAAATGGTGGTTTCTTCACTAAAGTTTGATGAAGCAATATCTACAGGTTCCTTATAATGACTAATTAAATATCGTCGGATATAAGTGGCACATCCTTGTCCTCCGTGAATCACAGGAACACATCCTTTAATTCCTTTATATGCTATACTTCCTCCCAAGGGCGAACACACTTTACAGGCGTTTCGGGTGGCAACGAAGTTTTTACGTTCTTTTAATACTGGTATCTTGTCGGCCATTTTTACACTTTTAGATGGTTAGATAAGAGATAATAGACTTGTTAATTATATAAATTGTCTAACCGTCTTTTATCTCTGAATAAACTTCCACACTGGGCTACATACAGATGCGTAAACTTCTTTAGCAAAGTTGAGCATGCCCACATATCCTGCTAATGCTTCCTTGCGTTCGTGGTTGTGATCACAAAATCCAAGACCAAGTTTGTAAGCAATTGGGCGTTCTTTAACTCCTCCGATAAATAGATCCGCTCCGGTTTGCTTTACAAAGTCTGATAACTCATTAGGGTTAGAGTCATCTACGATGACTGTTCCCTTATCACAAATTTTTTGTAATAAGTTGTAATCGTCTTTGTTACCGGTTTGAGAACCTACTACGACTGTTTCCATACCTAATAAACGTAGTGCTTTTACTAAACTAATGGCTTTAAAAGCACCACCTACATAGATGGCTGCCTTTTTACCTTGCAGTTTCTCACGATAAGGTTGCAAAGCCGGGATTAATTTGGCCAGTTCCTCAGAAACTAATGCTCGGGCATTTGCCATTAATTCCGGGTCGTTAAAGTGTTGAGCTACCTCGTATAGTGCGTCCGACATATCTTCGATACCAAAATAGGATACCTTCTTAAAAGGGATATCGTATTTTTTTTCCATTTCTTTGGCTACGTGCATCATACTACCTGAGCACTGTACCACATTCAGCGATGCTTTATGACATTTGCGCACTTGTTCTACACGGCCATCGCCAGTCAGACATGCGATAATGTCAACACCAATTTTTTTGTAATATTCGGCCAGGATCCAAAGTTCACCAGCCAGGTTGAAATCACCTAATATATTAATGCTGTATTTAGGGGCAACGTAATCATCGTTTGTTCCTACTATTGTCATTAAGGCATCACAGGCAGCCTTATAACCATCTTTTTTTGATCCTTTGAAACCTTCACTCATTACAGGTATTACATCTACACCTGTTTCTTTAGTTAGCTGTCGGGCAACAGCTTCTACATCATCACCAATAACGCCTACTATACAAGTGCTGTAAATAAAAACAGCTTCAGGTTTGTATGAATCAATTAATTCAGTTAAGGCATTATATAATTTTTTTTCTCCTCCAAAAACCACATCTTTTTCGCGTAAGTCGGTTGAAAAGCTTAATCGGTGTAATTGCGGTCCCGATGACATTGCTCCTCTAATGTCCCATGTATAGGCGGCACATCCTATTGGGCCATGAACAAGGTGCAGAGCATC
>JBFHKL010000394.1:0-3474 GCA_041595375.1 Saccharicrinis sp. | reverse complement strand
ATGAAGAATCCCGGAGAAGATGAGTTTCTACAAGCAGTAGAGGAAGTTGTTGAAACCGTATGGGATTTTTATCAGGAGAATCCGCACTACCAAAAAGCAAAAATTCTGGAACGTATTACAGAGCCGGAAAGAGTAATTATGTTCCGAGTGCCATGGGTGGATGATAGTGGCGAGGTTCAGGTGAACCGAGGTTATCGTATAGAGTTTAATAGTGCCATAGGACCTTATAAAGGTGGTTTGCGTTTTCACCCAAGTGTTACCTTAAGTGGCCTGAAATTTTTAGGTTTTGAGCAAACCTTTAAAAATAGTCTTACCAGTCTGCCTATGGGTGGAGGTAAGGGGGGCTCTGATTTTAACCCTAAAGGGAAATCAGATAACGAAATTATGCGTTTCTGTCAGGCCTTTATGAGTGAATTATATCGTCATATCGGACCAAATACCGACGTGCCTGCCGGCGATATAGGTGTGGGCGGTCGTGAAATTGGCTATTTGTTTGGACAATATAAAAAATTAAAAAATGAATTTACCGGCGTATTAACTGGTAAAGGATGGGAGTTTGGAGGTAGCCTTATTCGCCCTGAAGCAACAGGATTTGGGGCGATTTACTTTGTGCGCGAAATGCTCGCATTAAAAGGTGATTCATTAAAAGGAAAAAACATTGCGCTTTCTGGTTTTGGTAATGTGGCCTGGGGAGCAGCTTTAAAAGCAGTAGAGCTTGGTGGTAAGGTAGTTACCTTATCGGGCCCTGATGGTTATATATATGATCCGGAGGGGATATCGGGTGATAAAATCGATTTCTTGCTCGAATTACGCGCTTCTAACCAAGATGTGATTCAGCCTTATGCAGAGCGATATGGAGTAGAGTTCTTTGAGGGTAAGAAACCCTGGGAGCAAAAAGTGGATATTGCAATTCCTTGTGCAATTCAAAATGAATTGAATGAAGAGGATTGTCAGAAACTTATCGACAATGGATGTTTCTTAATTGCTGAAGCTTCCAATATGGGGTGTACTGCCGAAGCCGCTTTTTTGGCGACAGAAAAAATATCTTTTGCTCCGGGCAAGGCTGTGAATGCAGGGGGTGTAGCCGTTTCTGGTTTAGAGATGAGTCAGAATAGCATGCGTTTGAACTGGAATGAAGATGAAGTGGATAAGCGCCTGAAAGATATTATGATTAACATACACCGCGTTTGTGTTCAGTATGGTACAGAAATGAATGGGAAAATTAATTATATCAAGGGTGCCAATGTAGGAGGTTTTGTGAAAGTGGCTGACGCAATGATTGCTCAGGGTGTGGTGTAATTAGTTTATAGTAATCAGTAATTTGCAACATGATTACCTAATCAGATAAATACAATAAAAACCTTAAGAGCCGCGTCTTTTAAGGTTTTTTTATTGTTCAGTATTATAAAATATGTCATCTTTGACCTCGTAAAAAAAATAATTTCAATGCAAATCATAGATACACACGCTCATATTTATCTGGAACAGTTTAACGATGACAAGGATGAAATGATGCAAAGAACAAAAGAAGCAGGTGTGCAAACCATTCTTATGCCTAATGTTGATGTGGAAACTATTGATGCGATGATGCAAGTGAGAGAGCAATATCCTGAATTATGCAAGGTGATGATGGGACTACATCCTACTTCTGTGAATGAAAATTTTCAGCAGAATCTCGATGTGATGTATGAAAAACTCAAAGGAGGAGACTTTTGTGCCATAGGAGAGGTTGGAATGGATTTATATTGGGATAAAACTTTTAAAACGCAGCAGATTGAGGCTTTTATTATACAATTGAATTGGGCCAAAGAAATGAAGCTGCCAGTAGTAATTCATGCACGTGATGCCTTTGATGAGATATTTGAAGTGTTAGATAATTTTGACAGGACAGGTTTGTCGGGTGTTTTTCATAGTTTTGGGGGTGATGTAGCACAGGGTAAAAAAATATTAGCCTTTGATAATTTTTATCTGGGTATTAATGGTGTGGTGACTTTTAAAAATTCAGGTTTAGATAAAGTGATTGCTGAATTAGGCATAGATCAATTGGTACTGGAAACAGATGCTCCATATCTTACGCCAGCTCCTTACAGAGGTAAACGAAATGAACCGGCCTATTTAAATGATATAGTTGATAAATTATCTGCTATCTTTGATTTATCAAAGGAAAGAGTAATTGACACGACGACAGAGAATGCAATAAAACTATTCAACCTGTAATATAGTGGATTTGAAACGAAGAGTACTTATTATTTATACTGGAGGCACCATTGGAATGGTGAATGATCCCGAAACGAATTCGTTGATCCCTTTTGATTTCTCTATGATAGAGGAGAAAGTTGTTGAGTTGAAAAGGTTCGACTTTAATGTAGATAGCACTTCTTTTTCCCCCATTGTGGATTCTTCGGATATGAGTCCCGAAATTTGGATTAAGCTGGTATCTATCATAGAAGAAAATTACGATTTATACGATGGCTTTGTGGTGCTGCATGGAACAGATACCATGTCGTATACTGCCAGTGCCTTAAGTTTTATGTTACAGAACCTGAAAAAACCAGTTGTGTTTACTGGTAGTCAGTTGCCCCTAAGTACTATTCGTACGGATGGTAAAGAGAATTTGATAACCGCTCTGGATATAGCCTGTGCCTATCAGAATGAGCAGGCTATTGTTCCCGAAGTAAGCATATTCTTTCAGGATAAGCTCTTTAGAGGTAATCGTACAACTAAGTATAATGCCGAACATTTCAGAGCTTTTCGCTCTGATAACTATCCGCCTCTGGCTGAAGTGGGGATACATATTAAATATAACTATCCCTACATATCTAAAGTAAATGGGATGGGTGAGTTTAGTGTTTCCAAAAAAATGGATACTAATGTAGGCTTGTTAAAAATTTTTCCGGGCATGAGTCAGCTGTATTTACAAACGATTTTACAAACACCCGGATTAAAAGCTTTGGTGTTGGAAACTTATGGTTCAGGCAATGCGCCAACCAGTAAATGGTTTCTATCTACTATTGAAAAAGCAGTGCAAAATGGATTAATAGTATTGAATGTTACTCAATGTTTGGCTGGTAGTGTGGCTATGGGAACCTATAAAACAGGAATTCACCTGCTGGAAATGGGAGTTTTTAGTGGAGGAGACATTACTACAGAGGCTGCCATTACTAAACTTATGTACTTGTTGGGTAATACATTAAGTCGTGATGAGGTAAAAATTAATCTAAATAAGTCGTTAAAAGGGGAAATCTATATTTAATTAGAGTTTGTATTTGACGATTTTTTTGTATTTTGCACGCTGAATTTTAAAGAATTTCAATTATTAACTTGTTTATTGCAATAAAAAGGGAATTATTAGCAAATAAACTATAGTATTAACAAACTAATACAAACAAAAATTTTTTACAGACTATGAAAAAGCTATTTGCGTTTTTTGCAGTTTTCGGGATGATGACATTTGGTGCATCAACAATGTACGCT
>JBFHKL010000393.1:0-3474 GCA_041595375.1 Saccharicrinis sp. | reverse complement strand
ATCTTTTATCCTATCCATATCCCCCAATCCAAAGCACTCAAATCTTCAAAAAAAATACCCTTATCGTAAAAAAATACCAACTACTTTTTTACCAAGCAAATAAGTCAGATAATTAACCAAAGTCTAATAGCTTTTTTATATATTTATAAGGTACTCATTTACAAACCATTTTCATTTAACAACACTACCTGATAGTGTATTTTTTTGTACACAAGCTAAAACTAAAACTAATGAACAAAAATAAATTAACCATTGGCATACTGACCGGCGGAGGTGATGTACCCGGATTAAATCCTGCAATCAGAGCAATTACCCTAAGAGCCATTAGAGAAGGATACGATGTTATAGGTATAAAAAACGGATGGAAAGGGGTTATCAGTATCAACAGAGCTAAACCTTTGGAGGAGCAGGAATATTGCATATCATTAAAGGAAGCCACTGTAAATAAGATAGGCCGCTCTGGCGGAACATTCCTTCATTCAAGCAGAACCAAGGCAACAAAAGTGGCTCAAAAAGATATGCCTGATCATTTAAAACACATTTACAAAGATGAATATACCGATTTAACAGATGAAGCTGTAGCTAACCTCAACTATATTGGCATTGATTATTTAATTCCTATTGGTGGCGATGATACCTTAAGTTATGCTGTCCGGCTGCATAAAGAAGGCATAAAAATCATTGGAATACCCAAAACTATGGATGGAGATGTGCCTGGCACCGAATATTGTATTGGCTTTAGTACCTGTATCACCCGTACCATTGAACTAACACATGAATTAAGAACCTGTGCTGGCTCGCACGAACGTTTCTTGGTATTGGAAGTCTTTGGCAGAAATGCTGGTTTTTCGGCTCTAATGCCTACTATTGGTGGTGCCGCAGACCGCTGTGTCATCCCTGAATATTGCATTAATACCGAACACCTGACTGAATTAATGGTTGAAGACCGCAGAAACAACCCAAGCAATTATTCTGTCGTATTGGTTTCGGAAGGAGCTACCTTTGAAGGTATGGATATTGTATATGCCGATGCAACTACCGATGCCTTTGGCCATAAAAAACTTGGTGGTATAGGCGAACTGATTGGCAAAGAATTAAAAAAACATTCTCCGAAATTTAATAATGGACATGAAATTAACATTATTAACCAACGATTAGGCTATCTGGTCAGATCTGGTCAACCTGATGCCTTAGACTCTATTATTCCAACTACCTATGGAAATATGGCGCTTGACCTGATAAAAAAGGAAGAATCAGGCTATATGGTATGTATAAAAAACGGGAAATTTGATTACGTTTCGATAGAAGCTGTTAAAAAAAACAGCGAAGGCGAGAGCGTTAAAAAAATTGACATCGCCAAATTTTACGACACCAACAGATATCGACCAATTTTTCAAAACATAATAGGTAATCCAATGATGTTTTTAACAACCGACTATATGTAACAAGCTATCTAAAACCCGAACTTCCTTATTAATATTGTTATTTGTTTCTATAGTTATATCTTTGGAGCAAAATTTTATGAATGCCCCGTTACTCTATTATCATACCGGTATATAACCGGCCACAAGAAATTGATGAACTTTTAAATAGCCTAATCTATATTGATTATACAGATTTTGAAGTAATTATTGTAGAAGATGGCTCCTATTTGTCTTCGCAAGATATTTGTGAAGGATATAAGTCAAATTTTGAACTGAGTTATCACTTTCAAAAAAACACAGGACCCGGACCTGCCAGAAACGCAGGAGCCAAAATGGCCAAAGGAGATATTCTTGTTTTTTTTGATTCTGACTGTTTAATACCTGAACATTATTTTAAAGAAGTTGATCAATTTATTGACCAGACTGATTGTTATGGAGGACCGGACAAGGCTCATGATTCATTCAACAACATCCAAAAAGCAATTAACTACTCCATGACTTCTGTCCTTACTACAGGAGGCATTCGCGGAGGAAAGAAGAAGCTGGATAAGTTTTACCCGCGTAGTTTTAACTTAGGTATAAAAAAAGATGTTTTTGAAAAATTAAATGGTTTTAAAAAACTTCGTTTTGGTGAAGATTTGGATTTTAGCATGCGTATTTTAGAGAATGGCTATACAACAATGCTCATAGAAGATGCCTGGGTTTTCCATAAACGAAGAAACAACTTTCAATCTTTTTTTAAGCAAGTCCATAATTCAGGAATTGCCCGAATAAACTTAAATTTCCGTCATCCCGGAACAATCAAGCCTGTACATTGGATGCCAGCTATATTTACCTTAGCTTACCCAATATGGTTAATTCTATCCTTTTTTATTCCTAAAATTGGTTGGTTATTAGTTTTACCTCCTGTACTATTTTTTATCGATTCCCTCATAAAAACACGAGAGATAATTCCTTCTTTCTTAGCTATTATCACCTCTATCACTCAAATAATAGGCTATGGATCAGGCTTTTTGAGCGCATTCATCAAACGTAACCTACTTAAGAAAGGGGAATTTTCGGCCTTTGAAAAAAATTTTTACAAATAAGCCTATTAAATATTGGAATACCAAAAGAATCTATTGCACACCAACCTGGTCAGGAATGCATTGCAATTAGTTAACCATAAACCGATATAACTTCGATTCATTGGACAAGGGCATCTTGATGCTTTTTGATTTTCTAATAATTTTATTGACAATATTTTCTGAAGGACTCAACTCCTTATGCTCAAAAAAATGATCAGGTAGTTTTTCAAATAAATCAGCCAATGCTAAGCTATACTCTTCAAGAGTCTCTAATTTTTGAGTAAATTTTGGATCCATAGGCTAAAATTAATGTAGATTCTACCTTACTAACGCCTATGATACATATATATTGCCCAGCTTATACAACCAAAGAAATATTTTTCTCTTCAATCAATGCTCTAATATTAATTAAAGCATACCTCATTCTTCCCAAAGCTGTATTGATACTAACTCCTGTTTCCTCGGCAATCTCCTTAAAACTCAAACCCATGTAATGACGCAAACGAATGACCTCTTGTTGATTTTGGGGTAAATAATTAACCAACTCTCCTACCTGCTTTAATATTTGTGCATACACAATTTTATCCTCAATATTAACATCTGAGAATTTGGCACAATTTAGCAAATCATATTCATTGGCATCATTCGAAACCAATTGAAAATTCTTTTGTTTACGATAGAAATCAATAATCAAATTGTGAGCTATACGCATTGCCCAGGACACAAACCTTCCATTTTCAACATACTTTCCCTTTTTCAAATTTGTAATAATCTTGAAAAAAGTATCCTGAAAGATATCTTCGGCAAGCTCCTGTTGCTTAACCATCATTAAAATATATGAGTAAATTCTGTTCTTATGCCTACCAATTAGTATTTGTATACCATCCTCACGACCCTTAACAAATTGCAATATCAATTCATCATCCGAAAGCAATACTAAATTTTCCATGCTTCTTAAATTTAATTAATTAGCGTAAATCTAT
>JBFHKL010000392.1:0-3507 GCA_041595375.1 Saccharicrinis sp. | reverse complement strand
CCCTAGTGGCTCCGGCATTGAAACCACAGAAAAGAGAATTGCGACGGCTGATGCTGATGTAGCGCATTTGCCGTTCAATTATCTTATTATCAAAATCATATTCGGTGGATATAATTATGTTGTAAATGGATTTTAATTCGCTAAGGCCATATGCAGCCGCCTCGACCAATATAAGATCCGGCAAAAGTTCATACGCTCAAAAATTAGCCCTTAAAAACAGCTCCAGACCAATATATTTAGCTACCTCGCGAATATGGGACGAAGAGCATAAAAAACGGATAGAAAGACATATTGCCGACAGAGATGAACGCTGGAAAAATATAGAAGAAGAAAAATATCTGTCGAACCATGATTTTACCGGTAAAACGGTATTAATTGATTGTATTACGCTTTGGTTAACGAACTTTTTTTTCGATAACAAAAGCAACATTGATACCTCCTTAGAAGAAGCAAAAAACGAATTTAATAAACTAATTACTCAGGATGCTCATTTTATTATCGTAAGCAACGAAATTGGCTTAGGTGGTATGCCCGAAAACGAAGTACAGCGGAAATTTACAGATCTACAAGGATGGATGAACCAGTATATTGCTCAACAAGCCGATGAAGTATTTATGATGATAAGTGGAATTGCCATGCAAGTGAAGTAAAATAAGGTATTATTTTAACACACAATAGATGGCCTTAAGGATGTCTTAAGTAAATCTCTAGGAGTAATCACGCATCCCAGCCTTCCTGATTGTTTAAAACGAAAAAAGTAGAAACGTGTTTGCTCTGTGAAATTAAAAATCATAATGTATCCTTTATTGTAAAAATATAAATACAAAGCTTCAAAGTTTTATCGCAAGAAACTATACGCTATTGTGGAGACGGATACCAGGTAACAACTCAGCCTGGTCATATCAAAAAAAAGGCAGGCCCCTTGGGGTCTGCCTTTAATTAAAATTTTAAGTGTAATATAACAACCTAACCTATAGGCAGTCATAATCCGCTATGATCTATCTATTCTTTAATTCAAGAATTGAATAATCTATACCCTCAATTTTTGATGATTTCAAAACTGAAGAAGGCTCTAAATCACTAAAAGATAAAGTTGCTGTAAAATAAGAGATACCACCTAAATAGTCATCTCCATAAGTAGCAGCAATACCAGTATCTTCGCCATCATAGTAAATATCATAATAGATAGTTAACGTTGGCGAATCACCACAATTATCCCATTTTCCATACCCTTCTATTTCGTACAGATATGCATCACCGTTATAATCAGTAGTATAGATGTCCTGTCTGGCGATATCAATAAGACCATAATCCATATCAATATCCATGGTAACAATATAACGTTCTGTTATAGTTTCACCCCACCAATCTTCCATCATACCCTCACTTAGTCCTGAAAAAGCAAGATCATCACCACTTACCGTTGTAGTAACATCTGCATCCCAGTATGAATCATCTCCAGTCCAACTTCCTTCAAGATCACTAATACTATCCAGAGCACAAACATTTAACAAAGTAACTTCGCCACTATAAGTATTAAATTCACTGTTATATGGATTTTGATAGTACTCATCATCAAATTCAAGCTCCAAAGCATAGGCCACGTCATAGGTAGCTGTATCAGCCATTGAAATGGTGATGCTAACACTATCTTCTCCGGCAGCAAATGATACCGAACCTGGAATATCAAAAACACTATTTTCATTAGTAACTACTATAACCGGCACTTCTAATGCATCTTCTTCATTGTCTCTAATTACAGTCAGAGAGAAAGACTGAATTGAATTATTCAACAAAACATCAGTAGAATTATCATCAATAAACCTTATTGAATATTCATCATCATACGAAGGACTTTCTACTTCTGTATCTTCATAATCCTCCTGGCAACCCACAAATAAAGCAGTTGCAAAAATGAAGAATAAAATATTTAATATATTGTATTTCATAGTATTATCTTTAAATAATTATTATTCATAATCATAATCCGCTACCGCAGTAGGTGTTGAAGCAGATGGATTATTATCTGATTCACCAATTAGAGCATTCGCTTCAATTTCAGCTGAAGGGATTCTCCATAGTAGGATATCACTTTCTGCCTCGATATTGAATACCATAGTAGCATTAGGGAATCCGGCACCTCTACGGTCCATATCCTTACCTAAACGCATAATATCGAACCAGTTCATTCCTTCTCCCCACAACTCAATTCTACGATGGTAATACACTTCGTCCTGAACGTCTTCAGCACTTGTTACATCACAAGTATAATCCGCATCTCTATATGTTTTAATAAAGCTTTCAAGAGTACTAGCTCCATCTCCACCGGCCATAGCCAGTGCCTCTGCTTTAATTAAATACATTTCTTCGATACGCATTAGAGGTATATCATTGGCATTGGTACTTGTACCAACAACATAGTTATAAGGCGCAAACTTAACTTGCGTATAAGCATCATAACCTTTTTCTTCCATATAAGCCTGTTGCTCGGTAGATAAATTAGAGGACACAGCATCTTCATCTAACCACCATCCCTTACGCACATCTGTTTCTGGAATGGAATGATAAAGCGTATACCCTAACTGACGTCCATTATTATAGTTAGCATAACCATAATTTAACGAACCCAGGTGAGAAGCTCTGTTCACAATGGCAGAAGAAACAATTTCATCAGTTTCAGAAATAATAATTCCCCACATCCAGTTACCTTCATCCACACTCACGAAATAAGGAGAGCTAACATCATCCATAGTAGCAGGTGAGGCACTTGAATTAGAGATGGCACTTGATGCATCAGAAGCGGCATCGCTCCAGTTTTCCATTGTTAGGTTTACACGAGCACGAAGACCATAAGCCACTGCAAGGTTAATATAACGTTTATCATCACGTGTTACACCCGCATTTTCAGCAGAAGTTAATAAAGTTACCGATGAATTTAAATCCTCCAGAACTTGGTCATATACTTCCTGAACGGTATTACGGGCTGCTCCGTTTACCGCTGCATCTTCTGAGTTTTCATTAGTAATAATAGGTACACAAGCTGATGATTCATGACCTACATAATTAAATTGATACAACTGCGCTAATACCCAGTAACAAAATCCACGAACAGCAAGACCTTGAGCTAAATAATATTGAGAATCAACATCTTCAGTATCTGAACTAATGGAACCAATAATACTATTACAGTTATAAATCATGGAATATAAATCATTCCAAACAATTTGACATTGACTTGATGTATAAATACGATCAGTATAATCCAGGCTATTTCCTGCCCAGTTATAACCTACATCGGCCGATACAAAATCATAACCATTCGCATCCATATACATCATAATAGAAGGATAACCAAAATCACCATGATTAGAACCTACATCATCGTAATTAGGCATATATTGAGAAAACTCTGCAAATATAGTATTTACTGCGGCTTCTGTTTTCTCAGGATCATTCTCATATACTTACTCCTTTTGATCGGAAGTAATTGTATCTCCCTCCGGCTCT
>JBFHKL010000391.1:0-3512 GCA_041595375.1 Saccharicrinis sp. | reverse complement strand
CATCAAGAGCTAAATCAGAATAATGACTAATCACAAAATCATCGGTTACATCAGGACAAACACCATTACCTACGCTCACTTGGTAAGTACCATTTATAGCATCGTCTGCACTTAAACTTAACTGAGAATTTGTTCCCAGGTTCGTACTTGTTGCAACCTGCTCCCACAAGTAAGAATAAGGAGTGCTTCCAGAAATATTTTTCACTTTAAAAGCAGCTCCAGCACCATTACAAAGTTTAACATCATCGATAGAATCAAATGTTACGGGAGTAAAAACATTTACTTTCACAATATTCGAATAATCGGGCGTACCAACAGTTGCGCTTACCGTACATTGAAATTCCCAACTTGTCATTTCACTAGTTATTTCGTCTATCGTAAGCGTTTTATCATCATTAGACAAAGTCATATCTGATGTAATACTGGTGAAAGTATCACTACTGCTTTCGCGATATTCCCATGTATAAGTTAATCCTGTTCCTGTTGTCTCAATGGTAAATGATATGCCTGTATCACCAACACAAGCATCCACATTTTGGGGTTGACTTGTGATTTTTGCAGTCAGATCGATAGTTAGAGTAGCAGGATCACTTGTTTCAGGAGTACAAGCATTATCAACAACACATCGATATTGATCTGAATTGTGATCAGCCTGAAGCACACCTGATAAGGTTAAGCTTGCCGTTTCGCTTCCTGAATAAACACCTCCATCAGAAAGATCAGTCCAGCTTGATCCATTATCAGAAGATTCCTGCCACTGATAGGTAATGGTAGGATCGCCACTAGCAACAACCGTAAATGTTGCACTACCTCCATCAGCAATGGTAACATCATCTGGCTGATCAGTAATTACAACTTCTTCTTTTACAATCAAAATTGCTTTGGAAGATGTTACAGATCCACAATCATCTGTTGAAACAATACAAAAATAACTTTCCCCATAAATGGCAAACGTTAAACCTGTAAGATTTAATGTTGATGAATTTCCACCAACAGCATTATCATCAGAATCATACCAAGTATAGGTTAAATCGTCACCTGTGGCTGTAATTGTAAATTCAGCACTTGTTTCACTTTCACAAATAGTAACATCTGCAGGTTCGCTTGTAATCTCCGCTAGTTCATTTACACTTACATTGAATTCGAATAATTCCCCATCGCAACCATTGGAACTTGTCACCTCGCAAGTATAGGATTGAGAATTACTTGCATCAACAGAAAGTAAGGTTAATGTATTTTCTGTAGACAAAGTAGTTGTTGGAGTTGAGCTAGCATACCAATTGTATTCAATGTCATCTCCACTTGCAGTAATTACCATTGAAAGGTCGTCTCCTTCGCAAGGAGTTGGATTCAGATTAGAAGCAGAAGCAGTTATTGGTTTAAAAATACTTACCAAAACATCTGTACTCACATCATCACAATAATCGCTAATTACTTTAGCAATATAAGTTCCTTCGGCATCGGGATATTCAGCATCAACAATTGTATAAGTAGTACCATCGCCCAAATGAGTTGTCTCATCTTCGTTCCACCACTCAACAACATCATAATCAGTACCTGAAGAAATAGAAATTGAAAGGTTGATATCCCCCTCGCAAGCTTCAATAGGGTCTACAGAAGTGATGATAGGTTTTTCATGAACATTCAGAGTAAACTCTTTCACAAGACTATCGCACAAACCTATTACTGTAGCAGAGTAGTAGTAAGTACCTGCAGTACTATGAACATCCAATAGGAAAGGAGAACCGGTTCCCAAAAGAGTTCCTCCTTCATTTTTCCATTTAATGGTATAATCATCGGTGTCACCATCTACTTCAACTTCAAGAATTGGTTTTTCACCCTGACAAAGATCTATTGTTTCAGCACTATTATCAACAAAGGAAATATGCTTATTCACGATTAGTTCTCTCTGAATAGTTACATCCGTTCCACAAACCAAAGTCACAGTACAATAGTAAATTCCTGCATCATCTACAGTCACATCAGTTAATGCTAAGGTTTCGCTCGTTCCTACGATTTCGCCAGAATCCGGATCATCAAATCTCCAAACGAAAGTTGGATCTCCCAAATAGGTAATACTAGTAGTAAAATCGTCTCCCTCACAAACCGTTGTGGCAGAAGCATAAATAGGAGAAGTAACCTCTTCTTTCGATAAAGTTGCACTTGCTGTTTTGGTATTTCCACATTGATCGGTAACAACTACTGAGTATACTCCAAGATCCTCATCTTGAACATTATCAATAGTTAAATACTCTGAATCATCACCAATAACATCTCCATTTGGATCCGTCCAAACATATTCTAAAGTCGATTCGGAAGGAATAGAAGTTATATCTGCCTGGAAGGTAACCGATTCACCAATACAGGTTCCGATATCATCTACAGATAAATCTCCAAAATCTTCATACATATCTAAAGACTGAGTGAACGTAACAGGTTCATCGCAAGTACTACTTACCTGAAATTTCCAATCGCCATCATTACTATCATCTACTGTAAAGGTGTAAGGATTTGTAATGGTAGTAGTCACTCCATTTGGATCAATAACTTGATATACATAGTCAGCCCCATTGTTATCAACAACGAAAGTTGCTATTACTTCTGTTGCATCACAAAATGGACCCGTTGAATCAACAGAGAAACCATTTACTACAATTCCTGGTGTTACCACCAAATCGGCTTCAGAAAAAGCATCTCCACATCTGTTGGTAACATCAACCCTATAATTTCCAGCATCATCCGTATCTGCATTGTATAATGTATACGAAGATGAAACATTATACAAATCGACACCATCGTGCTCCCAACTGAAATCATAGAAATAGTCATCATAAGACATACTTACATTAAAAATATGATTCTCTCCTTCACAAATAGTATCGTTCAACATGCCTTCATCAATAACGACCAAGGGATAAATATCACCACCAGTAACACTATAAGTTTTAGAGGTATTTGCACAAGTAAATGTTTCACCATTGATCTCGTATACACTTTTCACATTCACACTAAATGACGCAGTCCGATCGTCCATAGATGCCGTATAATACAAGACACTATCTACCTCCCCATCTAATACTACAGAATTTCGTGACCAGGTATAAACCAAAGTTCCATCACCACTTCCTTCAGCTGTTAGTACAATATCATCACCAACACACAAGAGATCATTTGATGATATTCCAGTTAAAACAGGAGTTGATAGTACATTCATAACCACTGTATCTGCTGAAATTCCACAACCATTCTCTACCTCACAACGAACAGAAAAGACTCCTGCACTATCAATATCAAACAAATATGGTGTTCCTACATAAACAGGTGACGTTTCATCATTGATATACCATTCAATATCACCTGCATCCCCATAAACTGAAGCGTTTAAATAGGTGCTTGTTCCGGAGCAGAAACTTGTCACCAGATTCGTGGTGTCGATACTTATCGTTGCAGCTTCATCTACCGTAACATTCAATGTTACATCAACACTCTCTCCGAGTCCACAATCCTGATAT
>JBFHKL010000390.1:0-3537 GCA_041595375.1 Saccharicrinis sp. | reverse complement strand
CTGATCACAGTTATTCATTTAAAGGTCAGCTGGATTTTAATTTAACCTTGTTTTTAACTATTTCAGAAGATGACTTATTTGGTGTCCGTAAAGAGTTGGTTAAAAGAGAGTTTACATATAATATGTTTGGTTATGTAATTAGTACTGGATTAAGACATTCGTTTTACATATCTGAGGATATGAATCCTAAAACATGGTTGACAAAAGATTTTGATTTTAACAAAAGTAAGATGCCGGATGATTTTGGCATCAGTACGAAATTTATAGATATAAATGGTGATGGGGTGAAGCAGCTTTACGTCCGAGTTACTTCTAATTCAGCGGAGCATTTTAGTACAAATATTTTATTTTCACCAAATATTGTAACGTATAATGGCTATGAAGCGAAATATGATAATAATTATGTTGTTCGAACAGGTTATTGCCTTACCAATGATTTAAGTATTAAAAAAGACGCTTTGTCATCATTAACAAATTCTTTTGGTAAAAAAATAACACCTTCATATAATTATGTTTGTAAGGATGCAGCAAAAGAAGTTGATAATAATAATTTGTTTTCTGTTCCAGGAGTGAGAGTGGTTGAAATGCTAAGGTCTGATATCGAGGAAAAACATTATTCATATGGTCAGTTTTACGTTGACAAAGTAAGGCGAAAAGGTGTTGGATTAAATACCATTATCTTAACCGATACGTATAAAGGATTAAAAATGGTTACAGAACATACTTATGAAGAAGGTTTCGGCTTCCTCCCATCAGAAATGAACTCTTACACATTCAAAATAGATGCTGAAACCCCAACATACACCTTAACATCTTCAACAAGCAATAGCTATACTACGGCAACACCTTCCGCAAGACCGGAGCTTGACTATCTTAAAGCAGAATCCACCACAAAAACCTACGATAGGGGAACAGAAATATCTCAAACTGTAACAAAAGGATTAGAATGGGATACTTATGGACGCCAAAAAAGGAGCAGTAAAAAGACAACAAAAACAGGAGACGAAACTCAATATGTTGAATCTGTATCTAATGTTAATTACATTCTTAAAGGAGAGAACACCTTTGTTCCCGATCAGTTGTCTACGACAATAAAAAGAAATGGATTACCGGATCATACCACAAGTATAACGAATACATATTTTGATAATGGTGCTTTAAAAACGCAGTCGAAATATTCTTTTTATACAGAAGACGATGGGGTAACGAAATATTTTATTGATGATTGTAACAGCCCTCGGCCTTTTGGGATTACAAGTTTAACAGGTACTAATATTTTAAATACATATACCTATGATTCAAATGGAAATGTGTTAACAAAAGTCACCGAAACTGCAAAAGATCCAAGGTCAACAACAGTTAAATCAACAATAACAGATACTTATACTTACACAACGGACAAACGCTTTGTGGATACCCATACAAATTCAACTGGTAGTTTTGTGGATTACGACTATGACGACTTGTATGGAATGCTTATCAAAAAAACAGAAAGCCGTGGGACGAAAAGTTATGTCACTAAATTCGATAATGATTACAGGGGCATTCGAACACATACCATTAACTACGATAAACTGGAAAGCCAAAGCTGCATGTTTTGGGTTAAGGACGATGAAGCGGATATGGATGGCCTTTCGGAAGAAGGACTTATCCCTCTATATCTTAAATATGATCAAGTATCAGGAATGCACCCTCAAAAAACGCTTTACGATAAATCTGGGAGGCCACTTCGGACCGTAAGTTATAACGATGTGGAAGTTAAGGTTTACGTTGATTATGCTTATGATGATAAAGGGAGGTTGGAAAAAACGAGTTTGCCATACGAAGCAGGAGACGAGCCAGAGCATTGGATTGAGAATGAGTACGGAGATACGCAGAACTCACACATAATTACCAAAACAACAAATCCGGACGGAAGCTATGTGTCCAATAATTATTCCATTACCGGAAAAGTTGTAACTATAACAGGATTCAGTACTTCTCCACCAATCACAAAAACGGCTTATCGCAATTTCCTTGGTCAAACCACTAAAATTGAAACCAGCGATGCAACACTCATGTACGATTATAATGTACTGGGTAAATTAAGCAAAGTTTGGCTGGATAATGCTGCAGGTTCAGATCCTGCAACACAAGCCAATACAGAAATCACAAACCATTACGATTGCTATGGGAATAAAGCTGTGTTTTCTGATAAAGTGTCCGGTGAGAAAAAAAGCCTGTATAACCGTTTTGGACAGTTGATATATGGGGTAGACCAGCGTAGTACAACAATCAATACGTACAATACTAATGGTACCTTGAGTGAAACAAGCACAACAAATAAAAGCGACACGAACGATAAAGATACATACACTTACACCTACCGTACAGAGGATGCGGCACAATTGCAGCAGGTAAGCCTTAATAGCGAATTTACAAAAACGCTTGCTTATGATGATTACAGCCGTGTAAACGGGATTACAGAAACCTTTGATAATAAGACCTTCAGTTATTCATGTGATTTTGATAAGTTGGGTCGATTAAAAAGCGAAACCCTGCCCGATGATGTAGTAATGGAATACGACTACTTTAATAATACCAACCGTGCAAAATCATCTACGCTTATTTCCAAAGGCGTAAAAACAAAGCTTAGTGAGGTTACAGCAATTGATAATCTAAACCGGGCAACCGAACTTTATACCAATAATGGAGCGTTTGTAACTGATTATGGTTTTAATGCATCAGGCAATTATACCTCCATTCTAACAAAACTGGCATCCGATAACAGTGAATTGCAGAATAACGGCTACATTTACGATCTAACAACCGGTAAATTGAGTTCAAGATCATCACAAATATTCAGTACAAACAATAGTATTAGTTACGATTTTGATACGCATGATCGTCTGAAATGGTGGAAAGTAAACAACATGGATGAATTTACTATTGAATATGATAATTTTGGTAATAAGACGATTAACAGTGTAATTACTGCTTCTTCATCAGATAAACTCAGCTACATGACTGATGAGAAGTTCAACCTCGATGACCACACTTCTTCTGTCGGTTTTTCTGAAACAACGGATTACAGCTATACAAATCAAAACCGCATTTCAAAACTTGCAGATAAAGAAAATGGAATTCAGCAATCGGGCCTCGACTTCACTTATGGTGCCGACATGCAGCGCCGTACCATGAGCATCCTGCAAGGCACACAAACACTTCTGAAAAAACGATACTTCATGAACTACGAAGAGCATGAAGAAAACGGGCAAGCAACGAAGAAAGTGTACTATTTAGATGGCGCAGTACTCGTAAAGGAGAATAATACAGACAAGCTGTACTTTACCTTAAACGATTATGATGGTTCTATTCAGGCGCTTGTAAACAAAGACGGCACTCTTGCTGAGCAGTACGCTTATGATCCTTGGGGTAAGCGGGTAAATCTGACAGACTGGGTTACAACTGATACACGTACTTCGTTTATTCATGATCGCGGTTTTACAGGCCATGTTCCCTATTGCTCTCAAAAGACAAGTGGAACGAAGGCTTTTG
>JBFHKL010000389.1:0-3562 GCA_041595375.1 Saccharicrinis sp. | reverse complement strand
CTAAGGCTTTTGATACTTGTACCTATACCAAAGAAGAAATTGAGCGTATCTTAAAACTGGCTTTCTCATATGCCGATAAAAGAGATAAGCGCCTAACGGTAGTGGATAAGGCAAATGTTCTGGCTACATCTCGTCTTTGGAGAGAGATTGCTCAAGCTATGGAGCCTGATTATAAAGATATTGAAGTGGACTATATGTTTGTGGATAATGCAGCTATGCAATTGATTCAGTGGCCTAAGAAGTTTGATGTTATTGTTACCGAAAATATGTTTGGGGATATTATCAGTGATGAGGCTTCTGTGATTACCGGTTCATTAGGTTTATTGCCATCAGCATCGGTAGGTACGCATACTTCTGTATTTGAACCTATTCATGGATCATACCCTCAGGCTGCAGGTAAAGATATTGCCAATCCTGTTGCTACCGTTCTTTCTGCTGCTATGTTGTTAGAATCTCTTGATTTATTGGAAGAAGCACAATTGATTCGCGACGCAGTCAATAAATCTCTTGAAGAAGGTGTAGTAACCGTAGATATTAATAAGGAAAAAGCTTACAAAACATCAGAAGTGGGTGATTGGTTAGCAAAATATATTGCCGGTTAATAGCTGAGTAATTATAAGATATGAAGCCTTGGTTGAGAAATTGACCAGGGCTTTTTTGTGTCTTTTAGCCTAACGATTTCAATATTAGTTGTAAATGCCAGGGTGAAATGCGATTATTGAGGCACGGTTGTTTAATAATTAGTGATTCGGATATCGATATTGATTATCCGATAGTTACCTTTCAAATTCAGGCTGATAATACTACAAGAATTACTTATGGTGAAACAGGTACACCTGTGGTAACATACTGATAAGTTGACAGGATGGGTTCTAGTTGTTAAAAACAACTTAATGAAGAAGACAGAGGGGTTCTGCATCGTTCCCCTCCTCCTCTGTTTTCTTATCTTATTAATGTGAAGTAATTAATTTTTTTAGCAGAGCAGATTATACAGTACCTTTCTCATTTTTAATATATCATCACTGGCTAAGTTTTTTATCTGATAATTTCCAGATCTTTGCTAAATTTATAACATTTATTGTTTTAAAATAATATCTTAAACAATTATATTATGAATACTAAGCTAAAGAAACTGCTTGTTATTATCGTATTTACTCTTGCCCTTACCTCTTGTATTCCGGGAGGAGGTTCCTATAGTCCTGAAAGTCCTGCTGGGTTTTTCTCGGGAGTATGGCATGGATGGGTTGCTCCCTTATCTTTGGTTTTAGGATTGTTTAATGACTCAATTTCCGTTTACGAAGTCAATAATACAGGCTGGTTTTACGATTTAGGCTTTTATATTTCTATTATTGCTGGTTTTGGGGGGATTCAATTCTTCAGAAAAAAAAGAAATTAGTAAAGGCCGCTTGAAGGATCGTCCACACTTCTAGTCTTTGACTATTCATTTTATTTTCTAAACAGGCATAACTATTCTATTTTTATGTGAATAGCAATGGATGTGATATTAATCGCAATGGGGAAAAAGTCCGATAGCCTTGTTAATTGAACAATATTTCTATTAGACAATGTTAAATATTCTTTGCTAATCCTGTAAATTGTTACTATTTTTCTGAAATTGAATGATCTTTAAAACCATTTTATGCTCTATAAATTAATCTTACTGACTGTTTTTTTTGTTACAGTTTCTACCTACGCGCAACATTCAAGCTCTGAAGATATTATTCAAGAAGGTAATCAATTATACGATGAAGGTGAATACACAAAGGCCATTGAAAGGTATCGCTTAGTTCATGAGAATGATTCCAATTATCATTGGATGCTAGGAGAAATGTCAATGACCTACCTGGCAATGCAAAAGTACGATAGTGCATTGATTGTGGTGAATAAGGGCTTAGCTTCTCCCGGACCTAATCGTAAGGATTTGTTGCGAAACCAGGGTACAGCTTATGATTACCTAGGTGAGGCTGACAAAGCTATAGCGGTATATAGCGAGGCAATTAAGGAATACCCTTACGATTATTTATTGCATTTTAATTTAGGGGTTACATACTTAAATAAGCAGCAATACAGCTTAGCGCAGACTTGTTTTCAGGAAGCCTTAAGGTGTAATCCGTATCATGCTTCCAGTCACATGCAATTAGGAATGCTGGTTGCACGGCAAAAGCAGTATACTCGTGCCATGCTTTCTCTGGAAACATTTTTAGCACTTGAGCCAACAAGTAAGAGAAGTAATAAAATTTTGGTCTTTATAGAAAATTTGTCGAATAATTATATCGATACCACTCAAGGTCATTTTATCGATCCTATTGATGATAATACTTTTTTTGAGGAAACCGATCATTATATAAGATCAAAGATGGTATTGTCCGAAAGGTATCCCCTGCCCATAGACTTTAATGCCTCTTTGGTGAAGCAAACCGATATGATGATAAAGGCATTGCCTCTGGATGATAGAAGAAATGATTTTTGGATCCAGATGTACTTTCCTTTTTTTAAGGCTTTAAAACAGAACGATCATTTATACCCATTCTTATATACCCTCCTGCGTTCTACAGGTCAGGAGGTGGTTCAAAAATATATTAATAAGAGTGAAAGTGAATTGGATCAGTTTTATAAAACTGGCGCTGAGTTAGCCCATGTAAAAGGAAAAAGATGGGCTAATATTATCGGTGAGCCTAAACTATATGATTTTCACTATTTTGATAATGGGCATATATATTCTATCGGTAATTCTAATGCAGCAGGAGATAGTGATGGGGAATGGCAATATTTTTACAGTAATGGTGAGTTGCAAGCAGAAGGAGTTTTTATTGATGGAAAAAAGAACGGTGTTTGGAAATATTATTCTACCTATGGTCAGCCGAGTGCCATCGAAAATATTACCAATGGTGTTTTGGATGGTCAATGGAAACAGTTTCATGAAACAGGTAAAAAGGCTATTGAGGTAAATTATGTGGAAGGAAGTGCTGAAGGAGAGGTTATCTGGTACGATGAGTTTGGTGGTATAAGTTCGCTTTATCATTTTGTAAACGATAAAAGAAATGGTAAAGCGGTTGATTATTATGCCAATGGTGCTATACGAGATAGCTTTTATTTTAACGATGGTAAATATGAGGGCTTACTTACCTCTTTCTATCCAAACGGACAGGTTGAAATTCAAAAAAACTACCGCGAAGATAAAGGGCAAGGTTTATTTAAAAAGTATTTTTATAATGGCCAGTTGTTTAATAGTGGTCAATTGGTTGATGACCAGGAGGAAGGGGAGTGGAGAAGTTATCATTTTAATGGACGGCTAGAATCTATTAAACATTTTAAAAAGGGAGTAGAGGTAGGTGAGAGTGTCATATATTATCACAATGGAAATGTAAAACACGAAAGTTCTTTCAATGATCAGGGGGAGAACGATGGACAGTTTAAGTATTATACTATCAATGGGCAGTTGTATTTAACCGAAGAGCATGAAAATGGAGTGGTAAAAAATGTGACCTGTTATGATAGTAATGGAAATATTATATCCAAGCAAGGAAATGAAGAGGGTGTTTTTAGTTTTGTTTCTTTTTAT
>JBFHKL010000388.1:0-3571 GCA_041595375.1 Saccharicrinis sp. | reverse complement strand
CAAGCCCCACAATATTTGCTTCATACCGTCAACAGCTTCTGGATAGTGGAAAATTTTTGGGGTATAAAACTGAGGCAATAGATGAGTAGCTCGTTCAATGGGTCCGGCAACTAATTGAGGAAAAAAACTTACAAAAGCCGTGAAAGTGATGAAATCTTTTGTTGGTTCAATTCGCCTATGATACACATCGATTGTATAACTCAGCGTTTGAAAAGTATAAAAACTTATACCCACGGGTAATACAATAGAAAGGGTATTGGCCTTTATTTCCATTCCCAAAAAAGAGAAGGCAGCGACAAAATTATCAAGAAAGAAATTGTAATATTTAAAAAAGCCCAGAAAACCTAAATTAACAATAATACTAAGCCAGAGGAGCAGCCTTCTCTTTGTCAAGTTCTCTTCGTTGGCAAGCAATCGACCAACAGAAAAATCAACAACGGTACTAAATAAAATTAAAGCTAAAAATCTGTAATCCCACCAGCCATAGAACAGGTAACTTGAAATAACAATTAAAAGATTTTGTAATTTAATATTATTGTGTAAAACAAACCAATACAGTACAAATACTATGGGTAAAAAAACCGCAAAATCAATAGAGTTAAAAAGCATGCTGAGAAGTCTAATTAAACAATAAATATAGCTTTGCTATATAACACAACCCATATACTAATTATATTCAAAGCTCCTTAATCAACTCACATCGCTTTACATATCTTTATAATATAATTAAATACTACTATTCATAAAAGTATATATATACAACGAATATCTATTTTTTATTCAATGAAATACGCTATTTTTATTACCAACACAAGTTTTTAGCATATTTTTAAATATTTTTCTCAGTAACAAAAAGGCACAAAAAAAGGTGTTAAATAATTAACACCCTACTTATATTAGATACAAAATAATTATCTAAGCCGTAATGATACGATAACTCACATCCACTTTTCCTTTGGAGATAGCGGTTAACTTACCTTTTAGCAGTCTCTTTTTCAGAGGGGACAAATGATCTACAAATAGTTTTCCTTCAATATGATCATATTCGTGTTGTACTACCCTTGCTGCAAAACCACTCAACTCTATTTCATGCAATTCAAAATTCTCATCTTCGTATTCCACCTTGATTTTTGAGGGGCGATTTACATCCTCACGAATACCAGGAAGACTTAAACAACCCTCTGACTCATTTGATTCTGGGTCAGCATACTCAGTAATGATTGGATTAATCAACACTTTTTTAAATCCTTCTAATTCCGGGAATTCTTCTTTCAAAGGATCAGCATCAATAACAATTAAACGTATTGATTTTCCAATTTGCGGCGCTGCCAATCCAATACCATCCGATTTATACATGGTTTGCCACATATTATCGATCAGCTCCTTTAAGCCTTCATAATTTTCATCAATTTCATCTGCCACCCTGCGTAAAACAGGATGACCATACACAACTACTGGTAATATCATAATGTATAATTTCCTTTTTGTTCTAAATATGACTGCAAAATAATGGTGGCACTAATTTTATCCACTAAGGCCTTATTTTGCCTTGCCTTTTTCTTTAATCCTCCATCAATCATCGACTGAAAAGCTATTTTTGAGGTAAAACGCTCATCCACCCATACAACGTTCAGATGGGGGAATTTGTTTTTTAAACGATTATAAAATGGCTTGATATATTTCATCGACTCAGAATCTTCACCGTTCACCTGCTTAGGATAGCCTAAAACAATCAGTTCCACCTCTTCTGAACCAAAATATTTCTCGAGATAATCAATCAAAGTATGCGATGGTACAGTATCCAGCCCATTTGCTATTATTTGCAGTGGATCTGTAACTGCCAAACCCGATTTCTTTCTGCCATAATCTATGGCTAATATTCTTCCCATTCAAATCTTTTAAGTTGACAAAAATAATGGTTTTATAGCAAAGTCTATCATACTCAATCCAATCATATCATATTTTAACGATCTTAAATATCAAAAAACATGAATTCTTCTTAGCCCAATAACGATTAGAGCACCAATAAATAAGACTCCTTATGATTTATTAATGATTGACCTTTAGCCATCCTGATTATTCTGTTCGTCTTAATAAATCATTAATTTTTACAACAACAAAGCTTAATACAAAGCCTTTTGTGCGTTTTAAAACCTATAAGCATTATTCAATTCTAAATTTCAGAAACTCAGTCCTAACTCAATCCTCTTTTAAAATTAAAGGTAGTTGAAGGTTGCAATTGTTCTGATTCTTTAAATTTCTTAAACAATTTAACGGGTAAATGTTTAGATGGCGTTTCTGTTCGGAGATCAAATAAAAACCTAAAAAACCCTTCTTTCTTTAAAGTGTTGGCATATTGAAGCAGAGCCACAGGAGTTTTTGAATGCACCGAAGTCATTCCATTTCTTACATAGCGTTTAAACTCTTTTTGCGTATTATCACTAAACTCATCCTCCTTATTATAAACATCAACAGGCATACGGGCAAAAAACAACTGAGGATTTGAATAAACAGGAAGAATCCCATCGCGTGAAGTCCCTTTTTTCAGATTTTCGAAATCATTTTCCACAGGATAAGTTATTTGTTTCACCCCCAATGATTTTATTCCTCGTATGGCAGCATCATTATAGGTATAAACCCTCTCATTAGAAATAACACTTACCCCTTTAGGTAACAAATCCAACTGTGAAAGATGACTGATCACAAAATTTTTTATCCCTTTACGAACCAACCATTTAATATTTTGCTGTACTTGCAAAACATGATTTTCGGTAATAAAACCAGGTAGCTCAATATAAAAACGAGATATATTTTTCTGAAAGAAGGGGCTATCAAAGGGTATTTTCCTCCAGTCTGACTTATGTAAGTCCAGGAATATTCCGCTAAAGTCGTCTACTCTTAACTTCCTTAACCACTCCAGGTTATCTATTCTAACATAAAACTCAGGTCTGTTTTTCTTAGGATTAAGGATCTGAATATCCTGACGGATCTTTCGTTTATAAGCTCCGCTGATAGGTTTGGTTCGTTCATGCTTTAATGTTTCAAACTTATTGGAAAAATTTTTTGAAGGAAGACCTATCAGATAAACATCATTTCCTTTTCGTATTTCTTTCTCTGTATAAATCTCCACCCAATCGTCTGTCTTAACAAATTCCTTCACCTTAACAGATACAGCATCTCCCACTTTGTTAGCCACTCGAAGTTGTTGACCTTTTTCAATATCTAAACTAGCATTTACACAAAAACCATGATCACTCAAACGCCCAACTTTACCAACAAAAACACCATTATTGGTATTTTCAGAGATAGCTCCTTTCACTCTACCTCCCATAAAGTATCCCGTCTTCTCCCTACCAAAATCCCACTTCAATAATTCTTCTGCTTCAGCTAATTTTGAAGGATCATCTATAGCCATTCTATAGGCCTGTGTAACCCTATAAACATAAGCTGCCGATTTCATACGGCCTTCTATTTTCAGCGATGCTACTTTCATTCGTGCAAAATCAGGTACCTGCTTAATCTGCTGATTATCTTTCAATGAAAAAATAGCATGTTCTTTACCATTATCATT
>JBFHKL010000387.1:0-3586 GCA_041595375.1 Saccharicrinis sp. | reverse complement strand
AAGTCTCTATTTTCTGTTTGTGAGAATGCTATTTGTGGATTAAATATATCGCTAAGTGTTTGGTTCAATAAACCACGATACTCTTCTTTAACATCATCATAAATAAGAGCTTGTTTGTTGATTTGTATTTGCGGATTAAAGTCTTTGGAGAAGATGTCTTTTACAGAGTAAATACAAGGGCTTAGCTTGTGCATGCTGGTTTGTTCGTTAAACATAGTTGCATATAGCAGTACCTGTAGAATCCCACGTTTACGCTGTTTTGCCGTATCATCAAAAAGTTCGTCAATGGTTTTAATGGATTTTTCGTCTTTCCCTGTTTTGTAGTCAATAATCCGTACAACTCCATTGGTGTTATCAATCCGGTCGATGGTTCCACCTATTTTAACTACAAGATCATCGCTGCTGTTTGTTATTGCTGCATTTAGTTCATAGGCTTTTTCTAAGCCAATAATCGTAAAAGGTGTGTGCCTTTTGTCTGTTTTTAGAATTTGGATCACGTACTTTTTAATTGTTTCGAAAGCCAGAATAAGCGAGCCTTGAATTTCTTCCATCGAAACAGTTGCTTCTTTCTTAAAGTACAATTCTGTAAAAGCTTTGAGAATCTGATTATTTATAAATTCTTTGTTCTTTAGTATGTTGTCAATTTCGTCCGCGCTTATCAGTGTTTTATTTTCATATATAAGCTGAATGCTTTGATGCAGGATATTCCCAAAAACTGCGGCATCAACCTCCTCATCAATTTCTTCTGGGGCTTTTAATCCGGCCACATATTTATAGTAGAACTTTAGTTTGCAATCAATCCACTGATTAATCGCAGTTGGCGAAAGTCGGTGACTGGTAGCTGTGCCATTAGTAAATTTCGATAAAATTTTGTTGATATCAGCAGTTCGAGTTATTGTAATTGCTGTTGGTTGAGCTATTTTAATCTGAGGTTTTACAACTATCTCCTTGAGCTTTATACTGGTGTCGTATTTAAGTTGATAGAGGTACCTGTTCATCTCCGCAATACCAATTGGTCCTGCATTGCTGGTATGTACAAGGTGTACTTTGCTTGCTCGTTGCAGAAGCCTGTAGAAGTAGTAGCTGGCAATGGCATCAGAATGATCGATTGTAGGTAGGTCAAATCCCTTTCGAAGTGTGTATGGAATGTAGGAAGATCCAACTCTACTCTTTGGGAATACGCCTTCATTCATCGAGAGAATAACTACCTCTTCAAAATCAAGTAATCTTGTTTCGAGTACCCCGGCAATCTGGATACCTTTTAGCGGTTCGCCTTTGAATGGAATTGCTGCCTTGCTAAGTGCTTGTCTCAGTACTTTTAAGATGGTTGGTGGCAGTACTTCCAGCTCAAGATTGCTGAGAATCTCTTTTGTCCGGTTCAGGGTTTTAATAATCTCAATGGTGTATTCTTTATCAAACAGATAGGTTTTTTGACGCGTCTTTGCCTGCAATAATTCAAGAATCCACAGAAAGAAATTACTAAGCCATTCCAGATAATCTGGTTTTGTTGGGTCTACATTAAGTTTGTCATTAAGAATCGGAAATACCTGAGATATGTAGGCCAGATTCATACTGTATTTTTTAGTCTCAATAATTTGTGCTTGCAGCAATTCCGTTTCTTTAGGATAACTTTCCTTAATATATGGGTGGTTTATTAAGGCAATTACTGCCTGGAAGTAAAAGTTTCGGTTACCTGATTTACTCAGCTTGGAGGTTTTAATCAGATCTACTAATTGTTCAAAAAGCAAGTATGCTGGTGTGTTCTTTACAGGATACCCCATGGTGATGTTAACATTGTTGAACCTGCTGGGGATGGAGTTTAATAATGGCTCCAGAAGGCTCTCATCCGGAAGGATGATTGCCGTTTTGTCGGGGGATACCTGTGAATTATGCTCGGGAGCTTTCAGGAGCTGGTTAACCAACTTTACCTGTCCAATCTTCGAAGACGCCTGATAGCTGGTAATTTCTTTAATATTTTTAAAAGAATGACCCCAACCTTCTTCTTTAATTTTTGATGATGTTGAAATAAAATGTTTGAATGTTTCAGACTGTGGACGCTCCTTTAAGTTTTCTCGAATGAAAACACCCGCTTCGTGATTTAGATTATCTAAATAAAAGTGGTCGTAATCGTAAATGAATTCTGCAATGTTTGTTTTTTTGAAGTTGTTGAAAATTTGTTTCTCCGAAACAGTTAGGGCATTAAAGCCGATAAAGTAAATGTGTTGAATCTTAAGATCCTTTATGGCTTCGCGAATGTCTTGGTTGGCTGCTGCTCTATAGCTTTTGCCTTCGTGACCGTAGCCCGAGCGCTCCATGCGGTTGTTAAAGCCAGCATAAATAGCTGGTAATATTTTCCATATGGAAAGAAAATTTTCTTCAACCCCTGAGTTAGGACCTGCTTCAAAAGTGGCCCAGAATTCCTGAATTGCTTTAATCTGTTTTGGGCTTAAGTAGGAGTGGTTGTCCTCAAGTTCTTTTAGGTCAATAAGATTTTGGAAAAGGTCGCGTGTATCAACCAGATTTTTATCAATATCAATAAAATCATTTAGCAAGATCTCGCCCCAGTGAAAGAATTCGTCGAATGTGTCGGAGGTCTTACTTTGTTCTAAAAATGCCTTGTACAAATCTCCTATTAGTGTAAGCTTATCGGCCAGTTGGATGTCTGAGATTCGTGAAAGTAACTGGTTAATGGTAACAATCTTTGGCGACCAAACAGGGTTTTGCAAAGCGTTAATCAGGTAATGTTTTAGAAAAACACCAGACCTGCGATTGGGAAATACCAACCAAACATTCTCAAAGTTTTCCTCATGTTTATTAATTAGGTATTCAGAAATAGCTTGAAGAAAACGGGTCATAGTGTTTTGTTTTTAATTGCGTGGATCAAAAGTAATGATAAAAGCCTTAGGATGCCTAGCTGCATGAGTGTATTGTTGTTGCTATTATATGAAAAACCAAAACTTTCAAATGCTAACTCGTACGGTGGTCGATATGTTAAATGTCGGATTTATAGAATTTTGCTTATTAGTGTTGATAAGTATGTTGATAACCTTTATTAAAAAACGTAACTTTTTTTGTGCCGTGGGTTGTGTGGTAAGTAAAACTGGCTTATATTTGTAGTGAGTTTGAAGTTTTCCAAAACAGAAGATTTAAGTTGATTAAGGAGCCTGGGTTGTCCGCCCGGGCTTTCTTGTGTTTAATGGTTTTCTTGGTGGCTGTCTCAGGTTCTTTGTTAGTACGTCTTTCGAATGCTTCGTTTTTGGTGAATGTGTTTATTGGTTTGTGTGTATCATTGGTTTTCGTTTGCTTTGGTCGGCTCTTGTTTTTTTAACTGCCATCTGTTTCTTTCTTCCAAATATTTTTGATAAAAGTTATTCACTGGTCTTGCTTTGTGTTTTTGCTTTGCGTGTGTAAAAGTCTGGATTTGTATCTGAAATTTGATTAGCAGTTTCTTGTAGGGTTTTGGTGTGTGTGGTTGTTGGGGTTTTAATATGTTTGTTGAAAAGTCGGTTGATAATAAAAGTAGTTTTTTGTAACTTTTTTCAGTATTTGACTTGCGTGGTGATTTAAAGTGTTTTATCTTTGAGTT
>JBFHKL010000386.1:0-3603 GCA_041595375.1 Saccharicrinis sp. | reverse complement strand
GAAATGCTGGGTATTCGTCATCAATTGCTTCAGGAAGCTAAGGAAGCTTATTTTGATTCAAAAGGTGAAATTATCCCTGATGAAAAAGAGCTATTCCCGGAGGAGGAAACTGAAGAAGATACCGATACACCCTTAAGTACTAAATATGATTGGGAAGGTGATCCGTTGAAAGCTGTTACTGCTCAAAAAAACATAGCCATTAACCTGACCAAAGACAGAAACCGCTTAAAATATCAATCGCCATCGGCTAAGGATAAAAAAGAAAATCCTATGCCCGAAGGTCCGGAGCGCGATAAAATAGAAGCTCGCATAGCCTCTCGCGAAAAAGAGATGGAAGCTATTGCCGTTTTTTTAAATCCAAAGGATGACACTGATAAAGCTTAATAGTGTAGTCACAGTTAGCAATAACAAGGAAGTGCAAAACGATTGCACTCCTTGTTTAAATATTAAAAATAGCGCAAATGCATTTATTAATTCTAATGAGAAATTGCATAAGGTTATTGGCACAATCAAGCACGGAGAAACTAAACATTATTGGAGCCGTGGTACTTTCAATAGCGTGCGTTTGCTTATGCATATTGTTAGTCAAATTGGCCCTTGTAATGTGGCCATGTCTACCTATTCAATAAGCGAAAAATCAGCTCGTCAGCTATGGAATGCACAACAATCTGGACTGATTAATGAGATTAGGTTTTTAATTGATAACCGGGTGCGCAGCATGAGTCCAAAGCCATTTCAAGCATTAACTGGCTATTTTCCGGATATGGTCAGAACCACAAGCATACATGCTAAAGTAACCACCATTACCAATGCCCAATGGCATATTTCAATTATCAGTAGCATGAATGCTACCGACAATAATAAAATAGAACGAGGTTTAATAAGTACTGATAAATCAGTATTTGAATTTGATAATCAGGTATTAAGCGATGAATTTAAGCGAGGAGCAAATTAAAGATATTGAGCAGATGGCAGAACTGTTTTATTCGCCCGAAGAAATTGCCATAAATATTGAAGTAGATGCTGATGAGTTTAAAGCACAAATTCTGGCCAAGTCAGGCGCTCCATTCACAGCCTATATGAGCGGTTTCTTCAGGGGAGATATGCAGTTGCGAAAAGGAATAGCTCAAGCAGCTGCCAATGGGAGTAATCCTGCTCAGCAGATGCTACGCGAAATACAAAAACAAAACAAAATAAGCTTATGAGCCGCAAAGCCTTAGAAGATCAAAATTATGAGTTGATCAAGTCTGCTATCCTGGATCCTGATAATACTCCATTGCCTGATTACCTCCAGCCGGTGCTTGAGAGAACTATTTCTGCCGCCAAGCTCTTAGATAAAAATCCAGTTCAAAAAAATGCTGTCGCTATTCTTCAAGCTAGATATCCAGGTTTATCCAGGGCACAAGCTTTTGAGGACTGTAAACGAGCGATGCGATTGTTTAATTCTATTCATACATTTGACTACGATTGGTGGCAACACTGGTTATTGCAGGATATTGCCGAAATGATTCAAAAGGCTAAAGATCAAAACAATCTTAAAGCCTGGGCAATGGGGCATAAGAATTTACTTATGGCAATAGGAGAGCGCCCAGAAACTCAATTAGATTCTAAACTGATAGAAAAGCATCCTATTACTATTGCTGTCCAGGTAAATAATCAGACAGTCAACATCGATTATAAAGATTTCTTAAAAATGCCTGCAGAAGCCAGGAAAGTGATAACCGATCAGCTTGCTCCTGAAATTGACGAAACTCAAGCTATTGAAATCATGAAATCATGACGAATGAAGAAATTATATATCTTAATGCAGCTCAGCAACGCACCATACTTTTAGCACCTAAAAATAAAATCAATATTGAAGGTCGTGGTACTGGTAAATCATACCAGGTGGGCTGGGATGTGAATATGGTAAACCGCATGATGCCTCGCTGTATTACAGCTGTTACCGGGTCTACATTCGGGCAGCTGCTTACACGTACATTACCATCCACTTTTAAATTCCTTCAGTCCTTAGGCTATGTGCAACATGAGAGTAAAAAGTCTCCTGGTAACTATGTCATTGGTCGTAAACCTCCAGAGCACTTTCATAGGCCTTATGAGGAGATCATGAAGCATGAGAACATTATTAGTTTTAGCAATGGAAATGCAATAGCTCTCTTGTCTCAGGACCGTGCAGGATCGGCTCGTGGTGCTAATGTCGATTATGAAATACTGGATGAAGCATTGACTATCAATAAAGAGCGTTACGATGAAGAAACATCACCTACTAACCGTGGTAACGAAGAGAAATTTGGCACTCGTTCAAGAAATCCGGTTCCCTGGCATCATGGTTTTCATTACGTTTCTTCTATGCCTTATACTGCAGAGCAAAAATGGTTACTTGAGTATGGTAGTTACTATGAGGAGGAAAAAGGGATTCGCTTATTCGAAATCTGGAATCGTATCGTAAAGCTTCAGCTGCAGTTATTGGATGCACATAGAGATAACAACCCAACCTTATTCAAAGATATTTGGAATGAAACCATGCGCTTAAAGCGTCAAATATCGCCATTTGTAAGCAAAAACGGCACCTTGTTTACCCTGGCTAATGCCTTGGATAATATTGAAAACGTTGGGTTTTCTTACCTTATCCGTGAGCATGACAAACAAACCATGCTAACCTTTCTCATTGAGCTAATGAACATGGTTCTGGATGTGGTAGAGGATTGTTATTATGCCATAGATACGGCTAAGCACATATATTACAATGCTTATAATGATTCGTTTTTACGTGATTATGCCGAAAATACCAATTGGGATTTTAATAAACTAGGTACACCGGACAGTCGTTTTGATTTGGATTGTGATCCTAAAAAGCCTTTAGAGGTTTGTCCGGATTGGGGTGCAAAAATTGCCTTATTTTCTATTGGTCAAGAGCGTAATTTTGATTTTGTGAGTAAACTGGCTATACCTACTGATAATTTTATCAATGAGTTCTTTGTTAAACCGGATCAGTCTCCAGGTGTCATGATCAACGACCTGGTTGATCAAACATGTAACTATTACGAACACCATGGATGCAGAGAAATCCTTTATTATCACGATAAATATGGGGATCATAAACAGCCTAATGCCAAAAACTCTACTACCTACAATCAACAAGCCATTGAGCGTTTTAAAAAGAACAACTGGACAGTGACCAGTCAACACCACCGTGGTATGGAGCCTCCACAGCATGAAAAGTACCTCCTATGGGCAAATATCCTTAAAAAGGATCAGGATGATAGATTTTACCCTAACGTTCGCTTTAACGGCCAAAAGTGCAAATACACACTTATATCAATGAATAATACTAAGGTGGTAGATAAGGACGGCAAGTTTCAAAAGGATAAGAGTAGTGAGCGTAAAAACAGCATCTTACCAGAGGAAGCAACGCACTTTGGGGATGCCTGTGACAAAAGAATCTGGACAAAGTATAGTAAGCTGTTAACCCGAAGAAATAGCATATTTATTGGAGCTAGGTTTGGGGCATAGATTTGGGAGTTACCTGCGGTCGGGCTATCCGCAGTACACGGTACTTTGCTACTATCCCTAACTCTCGTTATCAAGCACTTCACTATGTTG
>JBFHKL010000385.1:0-3611 GCA_041595375.1 Saccharicrinis sp. | reverse complement strand
ATCGTTGTACTTATAAAAATAGTACTCCAATTTATTGCCGGTCTTCCTTACAATATCAAGCATTCCTAATCCTCCGCCTCCTTTGGAGGAAAATTCGCCATTACTCATGATATCCATATAAAGCATGCGGATTTCTTTATCTGTTAATGAATTAACCTGGTCTATCCGATCCTTTATGACACTAATCTTATTTTTATCAACAAAATTTCCTGTAGATATCCTATAAAAAGAAGCATCTTTACTTAAAATAATGACTCCAAAATTTTCTTGCTGAACCAAATTAAGATCTGTAGGAGGTTTATCTACATGGTGGTACAAATTCTGAAGACACTCAACAAAAACATTATACACTTTTTTCCTAATCTTATTCTTTTCATTTTTAAGATTAAGGCTACTTTCAATAGTTCCAAGTGCTTCAGTAATCAGATCAGGGGTAATACTTCCGTTGAAGTTAAGAATAACTTCTCCTTCTAACTTTTCGTTATACCACTCTGTAATGTTAAATCCCATTTGCTATTAGTAATGCTTGATACAAATATATAAATTTTGATTATTGTTCAAACCTTAATGTTGATCAAATTTGCTAATAAACGTTAACTATATGATAGAAGTTAGGAATTAGTAGATAAAGAGGATATAAATTTCTCTTCACGGCACAACTAAATACCCCCTCCTCCCGAATAAAGCAGATCTTTAGGTTTAAACTGCACTAACTTAGACCCTGGTTTAACATCATTGGTAACCCAAACGTTACCTCCAATAACAGAACCTTTACCTATAGTAATACGTCCTAAAATACTAGCTTGTGAGTAAATAACCACATCATCTTCAACAATGGGATGACGAGGAATTCCTTTTATTGGGTTTCCGTCTTCATCTAAGGGGAAACTTTTAGCACCCAGAGTTACTCCCTGAAATATTTTTACATTTTTACCAATGATTGAGGTAGCACCAATAACCACACCTGTTCCATGGTCAATGGTAAAATACTCACCAATCTGTGCCTTTGGATGAATATCAATACCGGTTTCGGAATGAGCTAATTCTGAAATCATCCGGGGTATGATAGGGACCTTTAGTTTTACCAGTGTATGTGCTATACGGTAACTGGAAATAGCACGGATAGCGGGATAACAGAATATCACTTCACCCATACTCTTTGCTGCCGGATCGCCTAAGAAGGCAGCCTCTACATCGGTGGTTAAGATCCTTCGTAAATCAGGTAATTGAGCAATAAACTTTTGGGTGATTTCATAGGCTTCAATCTTGTTGTGGCCAAGCTTACCTGCATCTCCCTTACCACATTGAAAACATAATCCTGCCAACACCTGACGATTAAGTAATTCAAACAAACGTTCGGTATTGACCCCAATATAATATTGTATGCTTTCCATACGAACTGCTGAGTTCCCAAAATAACCCGGGAAAATAATCTCTCTGGTCAAATCTACTATCTCAGCCAACTTTTTGCCTGAGGGCATTGGATGCTCAAATAGGTGCTGGTGACAAACTCCTTCATAGGATTCCTTTGACGACAAAGCCTGAATAGCTTCCTGTATGATCGCTGGATATTTTAATTGTGTCATATGATCAACTGTTAGATATAAAACAAAAATCTAATGCAAAAAATTTGTATATAATTCTTGGCTCGAAAGCACTTCTAAAGCCTTCTGATATTCATGGTAGGTTGAATTCATTACCCTATAATATTCATTGACTGTCCATATATTTCTGGCAATCAGAGCCTTTAGCTGAGCCTTTAAATAAGGCATTGAAACGTCGAGTCCTTTTACATCTGATGTTATTTTCTCTTTCTCCCCCTCCTTAAGCAAAGCCTGAATAACATCATCTCCTACTTGATATTTTTCATTATAATTCACAAAATCATGATACTCATTAATCAGGTCCGCACGGTGCTCATCTACATATTCCAAAACAAAACGACTAAGCACTCCAAAGGCTATCAAATCCCGATAATAATCAGAATACCCTGTAGTATCTGCTGGAATAAAGATATCAGGGTTTACCCCTCCACCAGCATACACTAACCTCTTAGAATTTCGGGTGTAATATTTTTTATTATCCTTTAGTAGGCTATCAATAGACTCTATATGGGTTATATCGCGATGGTAAATCTCTTCACGATATTCTCCCGAACCATTATCATAAGGTTTTTGTATACACCTACCCGATGGGGTATAATATTTAGCTATGGTTAGTTTAATCATTGAACCATCCTGTAAATTTAAAGGACGCTGCACCAACCCCTTACCAAAACTACGACGACCAATAAGGATGCCCCTATCCCAATCCTGAATAGCTCCGGAAACAATTTCACTAGCAGATGCAGAACCTTCGTTAATTAACACAACAACTTTAGCATCTTTTAGCAAGCCACTTGATGAAGAATAAAATTCGCGTCGAGGATTTGATAGGCCTTCGGTATAAACGATAAGTTTATCCTGATCCATAAATTCATCCACCACATCAATAGCTGATTTTAGATAGCCTCCCGGATTTCCTCTTAAGTCAAGAATAAGATCTTTCATACCCTCTTTTTTAAGTTCTTTAAGGGCTTCTTCAACCTCCTGATGTGTGGTGGCCGAAAATTGATTGATTTTTACATAACCTACTGATGGAGCAGCCATATAGTGAGCTTCTACGCTGTAAATAGGAATTTTATCGCGTTCCACAGTAAAATCTAACAACTTCGATATTCCTTTTCTCTGTATCTTCAGTTTAACTTTTGTTCCTTTTTTTCCTTTTAGCCTTTGCTGAACCCCACTATTAGTCAAGCCTATTCCTGCTACTTTTTCATCATTGATATAAATGATTCTGTCGCCTGCCATAATCCCTACTTTCTCTGAAGGGCCTCCTGAAATGGGCGAAACAATCAGTAAGGTATCATTTAGAATATTAAACTGCACTCCAACCCCTTCAAAACTACCATCTAATGGTTCATTCAACTTTACAACCTCCTCCTTGGATAGATATTCAGAGTGCGGATCAAGATTTTTCAACATGCCAACAATAGCATCTTCTACTAACTTTTCATTATCCACAGAATCCACATAAAAAGCAGATATTAATTTATAGGACAACTGTAGTTTTTGTAAATTCTCAGTAAAATCTTGCGCTGCAACCTGTTGAGAACTCAATAACAGGAAACTACATACCCCCAATATGTTAAATATATTTTTAAACCTCTTATTTTTAAACATGTTCATTAAATTGATTTGAATTGTGAGAATCACAAATATAAAAACTATTAGGGCTTAGTGCCTTTTATAAACAAAAAAAAGACCAGAAATGTTCTGGTCTTTAAATGCTCTTACTCCCACTCAATGGTGGCGGGTGGTTTTGAACTAATATCGTAAACAACCCTGTTCACCCCTTTAACCTTATTAATTATGTCATTCGACACCTTTGCTAAAAATTCATAGGGTAAATGTACCCAATCGGCAGTCATACCATCGGTAGAAGATACGGCTCTTAAGGCAACAACGCGCTCATAGGTACGCTCATCTCCCATAACACCTACCGACTGAACAGGTAATAACATAGCACCTGCCTGCCAAACGTCATCATATAAATGGTTATCTTTTAAACCT
>JBFHKL010000384.1:0-3613 GCA_041595375.1 Saccharicrinis sp. | reverse complement strand
GATCGGAGAACTATGACTTTAGTCAGTTGCTTTGGGGAGATACTCGAGCCAATCTCTGGACTAGTTATTATAGTTTAGAAGAAAAACCCCATATTGAAAACCCTAACTGTGGCTATGTTTTCAATATGAATAACAGTCCCTATTTTGGCAGCTGCGAAGAAGCTAATTATCCTAAAGAAAAAGTTAGTAAATATATTGATTTGCGACCAGGAAACAACACTTACTTACGCCTCTCTATCCACTTATTTAAAAGGGTCGGGAGTGATCAAAATCAACTTAAACCCGGCCGACTGGAAAAAACCCGGAGATCAGGTTGCCTATCTGGAAAAATATAATCCCGAAATCTTAACTGGCGACCCAATAGCCTTCCTCTCGCTAAAGGCACTCAATCCTATAATAAGACCAAAGGCTTTAATTTCATCAGCTATGAAATTACATCAACCCATCGCCGATGAACTCAGCGAATATTTTGCTTGCCCGGTTATTGATGTATATTCCATGACCGAGTGCAGGATGCTAGCTTACAAAGACGGATCTGCCTACAGAACGATTCGCCCGGACTTATATTTTGAAGTACTTGCAAGCGATAAGGATGAGGTTTTACCCATAGGAGAACGTGGAGAATTGGCCATTACCGGAGGTAACAATCCTTATTTACCCCTTATTCGCTATCGAACAGGTGACTTTTGTAAGATAAAAGTAATTGATGGTATTCAGTATCTCGAAGAATTAGAAGCCCGGGAGCCAGTGCTTTTTTATGATCTCAACAACAAAAAAATCAACAACATTGATATCTCCAGAGCATTGCTTAAATACCCTCTGGCCGGATTCCATCTGCACCAAAACAAAGACTACTCCTTAATATTTACAGGATGGAGTACGTTCAATGTACAGGATGACATTATCCATACTCTGCAAAGCATATTTAATCACACCCTGAAACCAGACGTTGAAATAAAAAGCACAGATCAGATAAAATCCACTCAAAAACAAACACACTACTCCTCTGATATTTAAAAAAATACAGTACGTATATCATTTAAAAACAAGAGCTAACTGAAATATATCAGGCATTAAATCATCATCATTTCCGATTACAAAATATGAAACAACATACCTTCACCATCTTTATTATATTTATTTTCTATTCATTGACTCTATCTGCTCAAACCGCTACATCAAACACGCCATCCCTGTCCGACACTATTGAGCTGAAGGAAACCACTATACAAGCCTACCGGGCAGACAAAACCCTTCCGCTTACATTTAAAAACATCAATAAGCTCTTTATCGACAACATCAACACAGGTCAGGAGCCCTCACAAATATTAAGTACTACTCCCTCCATTCACTCCTATTCTGACGCAGGCAACTATCAGGGATACGCTTATTTTCGATTACGGGGAATAGACCAGACACGGGTTAATATGACCTTAGACGGAATTCCTTTGAATGAACCCGAAGATCAGGGAGTTTATTTCTCAAACTACCCAGATTTTTTCAACTCGGTGCAATCCATACAAATACAGCGAGGTGTAGGTACAACAACCAATGGAGTTGCCAGTTATGCTGGAAGTATCAATTTTCAATCGCCAAACTTAAGAGATACAGCTAAAACAGAAATAGGAGGGAATTATGGTTCATTTAATACCTACCGGCTTTATGGTGAATATAACAGTGGATTTAAAGAAAACAAAGCCCTATATTTTCGTCTTACCCATCAAGGCTCTGACGGATACAAGTTCCATTCCGGCAATCTATCAAGCTCTGCTTTTTTAAGCACCTGTATACGCAACGATAAGAACAGTATAAAATTAACAGGTTTTATAGGCAACCAAAAAAATGAATTATCATGGATTGGAGTAGCTAAAGACACAATCAAAGCCGAACCGCGTACCAATGGCAACGCCAATGAAGACGATAATTTCACACAATCCTTACTTTCTTTGCAACATTCCTGGCAATTAAAACCAAATATCAAAATGAACACAACAGTCTATTATAATTATTTAGACGGCAACTACGATTTTGATTTAAATAATTTTCTGGGATACAATTCTACAGACGAAATGTACAATTACGATTTTCAACATCATTTTGCAGGCGTATTTTCAAATATAAACTGGTATACAAATCATTTCAAAGCACATGGAGGCATTCATTACAATACAATAGACAGGCGACATATAGGTTCAGAACGTACATTGGGTAAATTATATAGCAATCACGGCTACAAATCCGAGTTTAGTTCATTTGTAAAAATCAACTATACCATTCAGCGTTTGAATATATTTGCCGATGTACAATATCGACATACTGATTTCGATTATACGGGGTCTATATCATTTGATAAACTTAAATGGGACTTTATTAACCCAAAGATGGGCATTAATTATTTTATCAAAAAGGAAATAAATATCTACTACAGTTATGGTAAATGTAGTAGGGAACCCACCCGAAATGATATTTTTTATGGAGAAGACAACCTATATGCTGACGATGATGGTTATGCCATCTATTCAGACATTGCCAGCGAGCAGGTGAATAATCACGAGTTAGGGATAAAAACTCAACAAACAAGATGGCATCTAAACGCCAACCTATATCTGATGAATTTTAAAAATGAAATTGTTTTGAACGGACAATACGGACCCAACGGTTTGGCTTTGCACAGTAATGTAGCCAATAGCTTCCGCAGTGGCATAGAAGTAGACTTTGCCGTGAAATTTCCCAACGGCATCAGCTACACCAACAATTCATCCATCTCTCAAAATCGCATTTCAGAAGAAGACATAAATTTTGAACCTATATTAAGCCCTTCTTTAATCAGTAACCAAAGACTTAAATACAGCACCAAATATTTTAATGCCGGCATAAACATTCGATATCAGGAACAAAATTACATTGATTTTGAAAATGAAAATAAGGTGCCTGCCTTCACCACAATTGACCTTTTGGGGGATATCTATCTTAAATCTCTCACTATTCAATTCAAAGTCAACAATGTTCAGAATAAAACCTCATTAACCAGTGGTTACATGAATATATACGACACTCCTTTATATTTTGTACAAGCCCCTATTAATTTTAATTTTGGTCTGAAATGGATTTTTTAAAACATATACTTGATATTGAAAACTCAATGCTAACTATTTACAGTTACCAAATGAGTTACATCGAATTTATTGGTACCTCCCTGGGTTTAATTTCGGTATGGCTTGCTACCAAGGCAAATATACACACCTGGACCACAGGGATTATAAATGTAATTGCATTCTTTATTATCTATTACCAGGTACAGTTATATTCCGATATGTTCCTTCAGGTTTTCTTTTTGCTTAGCTCTTTCTTTGGCATTTTTCAGTGGTTTAGAACGAAACCTGAAAAAGAAGACAAAAAAATATCCTCCTTAAATGCGAGATACACAATGTTTCTTTTAGCCTGTGTTGTGATTCTGACCGCACTGTTAGGTATATTTATGTCTCAGATCCATCTCATCTTCCCTAGCTTTTTTACCAAGGCAGCTGCCTATCCATATTTAGATGCACTAACTACAATTTTGAGTGTGTTTGCCACTTTTCTGATGGCCTATAAACGCATTGAATGCTGGGCT
>JBFHKL010000383.1:0-3621 GCA_041595375.1 Saccharicrinis sp. | reverse complement strand
GAGCAGCCCTCACAGCTCTAACGGACTTGCACTTAATAATATTCTTAAGCTTACCTCTGAATCCTATTAATGCGCTTTCTGATCCTTGTCGAGTTGTGCCCATTCCGAAAAATGGTAATAGGTTTTCACTGGTAAGCTTTACCCAAACAAAACCTGTCAACGTAGAGAATTTAAAACCCCAAGCCTTACATAACTCTACTGCCTCTATTGGCTGGCTGGCCACATGCCACATTACAAGTAAGCAATCATCATCACATAGACTAGCAACGTCTAACTGCTTCATTTCTTCAATCGACATTACATTGTATTTTTGCCCAGCCCCCGACTTCATAGAACCACCAGTTTTTTTGTTGTTAAATTGCCATGGTGGATCTGCATAGATAACTTTGTATTTCTTGCTCATTACGTAAACCTTAAATACTTAATAATGTTTATTATAGAAAGATATTTTATTAATGCAACAATAATTTCATTGATATAGCAAATTAATCAAAGTTGAATTTTGTTTTTGCCGCACATTCCTCTGACCTAAGTTGCATATTTCCTATATCTTCAAACCGTTGCTTATCACCTTTAAACAACGCTCCAACTTTACCAACCCTGCCAAGCCTGTTTTTTCTAATTAATATTTCTGCCATGCCTTTGTCTTGTGAATCTTCATAGTAAACCTCATCACGATACAAAAACATAATTACGTCTGCATCCTGCTCTAGCTGTCCAGACTCCCTTAAATCCGAATTAACAGGCCGTTTATCACTTCTGTTTTCTAGCGCCCTATTAAGCTGTGACAGCGCGATTACAGGGCAATTAAAATCCTTCTTAAAAGCATTGACCTCTCGGCTTATCTCGCTGATCTCTTGCGTCCTATTCTCTTTGTTGTCGCATTTCATTAACTGCAAATAATCAATACACACTAACCCAATATCGCCATGCTCGCGTTTAATTCTCATCAGATCCAATCTTATGCTTGATGGTGTTGCCTTTGAGTCGTCTATTATCTCAAGCTTAAACCGCTTCATTTCCTCCATGGCCGTTGATATTCTATGCCACTCAAGGTCTGATAGGTTTATCGGTCTTTGTATTTTTTCAATAGATACATCAGCCATATCGGCCAATATTTTCATTGTTATTTGCTCTGACGGCATTTCAATGCTGAATAAAACACATAACTTACCAGCGCGACACGCTGAGACAATCATGTTTAACATCAGTGTTGTTTTACCCATAGAAGGTCTAGCACCTAAAAGGTAAAATCCTGGTTGCAATCCATTTGTGTAATCATCCAGGTCACTAAGCCCAGTGGGAATACCAATTAAGCTATCTTTATTTTTTAATCTGCTTTCCATGGTGTCTATGGTTTTACTTAGCGCATCAGATATGTGCGTACCTTTCCTTTCGTTTGAAAACATATCCGTTATATCTGCTATTTTCTTCTCTGAGCGCGTCACAACGTTAATTACCTGTTCACCCTCGTTGTGGTATGCCATTTCAGAAATATCGTTGGCAGCGCCTATTAGAGCCCTTAGAATCGAGCGTTCTTTTATTATTTTGGCGTAGCTTATCGCATTTGAGGTTGAAGGAACGTTTTTAACCATATTACCAATGTTAGCTAAATGCTCGCCAATTGATTTCTGTTCCAGCAAATCAGATACCGTGATCATGTCGGCTGGCATATTGTTTTGCACGCAATGCTCTATCGCCTTGAAAATATCCTTATGGTACTGCTGATAAAAATCCCCTGGTTTTATTATTGCTGTTATTTGATCGATTAGTGAGTTGTCTAGCAGTATTGAACCTATCACCGAATCTTCCGCCTCTGAGCTATGCGGTGGTATATGCAAATTATCCATTCTACTTCCTTAAGCTATTCCATGTGAAAGGTGCAAGCATTCCGCCATCGCCTTTTAGTCTGTCTATTACACGCTCACCAATGACTGACTTGAGACCTTTAAGATCAAGATTAGTAACCAATCCGGTAGGCAACACTAGGTTATATCGAATATCGATTATTTCGTTAATCATACGGTATTCGTAATCAGTAAGTTGATATACGCCTATTTCATCGATTATTAGGTATTCGCAATCTTTGGTTAGAGCATCGATTATTTCTTGCTCTGGCACTTTGTTGTGGTTCATGTTGTCTCTGAACACTCTTCCAATCTTTGAAGCGGTAGCAACAATGCCAGTTTTAAAAGAATTAGTTATGCAATGTGAAAGCATGGTTTTTCCAGTACCGCAATTCCCAACCATGATGATGTTTTTATTTTCACCTGCCGCTTTGATTGCTGATTGCTTAACCTCGATTTGATTTGGTGTTTTTGCTACCCAATCATCAAATGAAACTTTTTTGTATCTCATGACTACCAACCTTGAGTGTAATCTTGTGTGCTTGTTGGGTTTCTAAAGTCAATAACACCACCAGCTTTTGCCATTGCAAGATACCCATTAAAGTTTTTAGCGCTAAACAACGTACACGGTCTTAAGAACTGGCACATTTTGCTGTCATTACCCCATTCTTTGTTTTTAGCATCAATAACCATTTTCAAATCTTCAACGGTAAACCCTTCTGACAGCCTAGCGCTAATGTTTTGAATATGTGACTTTGTACTTGCTCTGTATTTGCTTCCGGTAACCGAATTTAGATACTCAAGGCATAGTCGAGATTTCTCGACAATATCTTTATTTATTTCTTGGTTAATGGTTCTTGGTTCTTGGTTCTTGGTTATTGGTTCTTGTTTAGCTTTCGATTCGGTTTCTTCTTGGTTAGCTAAATTAACCGGATTGGTTTTTTTGGGTTTATCTTCGGTTTTTTTTCTTGGTCTTCCGCCCTTTTTACCATTCCTTCTTGCTGCATCGGCCTTTGATTTGTAAACCTCAATTTCATCAGAAATTCTCTGATTTATGTACCCATCATCGGTTTTTTCAAAGAAGTCGCATAGAACTAGTTTTATTTCTTCAACACAATCTCTAAGACCAATCTTTCTTGCTATTTCTTCCGGTGATAACGGTAAAGGTTTTTCGTGTAGATAGCACCAATCTAGCATTCTTCGATATGCTAAATCTTCCATAGGGGACAAGTAATCGGTGTGACTCTTATAATCACCAATGTTGAATTGGTAGTAATGCATGGTATAATTACCTCGTAATGGTTGTTAACCCCGTAGGCTTGCCAGAGCCAATAATCGGGGTTTATTTTTTAATATATGTGTAAGTTAAAACCCTTACTTTCTCATATCCCAAATCTTCAAGTATAACCTTTGATGGCTTCTTTTTTCCATTAACAACAGATGAAACCATGGCGTCGCTAATACCAAGGTGTTCAGCATAAGCTGATTGATTTCCGAACTCATCAATCCTTTTTCTTATATCAATCATTAATTCATTCATTTTTCCCATTTTACCCTTTTAAGTTAATGTGTCAATGCTAGTTTTACATTACCACGTTGATAATTCAACTAATGATTATTTCAATTCCTCCACAACAATACATGTTTTAGTTTCATATATCCTGTAACCAAAATAGATTTTATTACTTGATCGACTATTGAATAATGGCAAACCATTAGGATTTGCATCCATGTGTATTTGCAAAGCTTTCATGGCTTTAGGGTTAAAAGGGTC
>JBFHKL010000382.1:0-3635 GCA_041595375.1 Saccharicrinis sp. | reverse complement strand
GGTTGTTGCGCTTCTTAATTTATTTTTCATTTTATCAGTCAAATTTCAACCTTACAACCCTAAACATCCATACCTTAGGGCCAAATACAAAAAAACCTTTCTCAACTATGATGAGAAAGGTTATAAAAATATTTTAATATGTATTAATTTTTACACACCACTCTCACTTCTACCCGGTAATGACCAAGAGAATAATACTAATGAGAATGAGTGAAAAATTAGTTTTCATTTCGTTTTGCTTTTTGTTGTTAAACAACGGTTACAAATGTAGAGTTTTTTTTTAAACCTCAAAAAAAATCATGAAGAAAATCATGTTTATATCCTCCCTTTTAAACTTCTAAACTATCAGCAAACAAGCCATAATACTTGCATTTTTTAACAAAACAGTCGAATATTACAACTTATCAATCTTCTGCACCTACTCTCCTAACGAAAGTTGATGAATATCATTTTAAATTACAAATAACTCGACTATAGCCACCATAGGCACACCTCACAAAAGCACTACCTTTTTTGGAGTTCAGGACAAGATACGATGTGATCATGAAGAATAAAATATGGACTTAGAAAAAAGACTATTTGTTTCAAAAAGTAAATTATCGCACAAACAACTCTATATAAAAAACAGCCATTGGAATAGCAAATAATACAGCGTCGAAACGATCTAAGACACCGCCATGTCCGGGCAAAACATTACCAGAATCCTTTACACCTATACTGCGTTTAAACATCGACTCTGTTAAGTCACCAAATACGGCCATCACAGAAATAACAGCCCCAAAAGTCAGCCATTGCATTGTATTTAAATCGCTCCAATACACTGACAGGACAAATGCACCGACTAAGGTCAACAGAAAACCTCCGATGGTACCTTCCCAGGTTTTTTTAGGCGAGATTCGTTCGAAAAACTTATGCCTACCCAAGGTAACGCCTGACAAATAAGCTCCTGTGTCATTAATCCAGACCAGAATAAATACAGAAAGAGGCAAGTGAAAATCATAAATCCCATTGTCAAAAGCCAATACATTAAGCAAAGCAAAAGGAGCGGCTATATAGCAAGCAGTAAATAAACTTGCAGCCACATTAATCACCGGCTTTTCGCTACGGCCAAAAAGCTCTTTGATAAAGAGATAGCAAACCACAGGAAGAAGAATATAAAAAAGAGATGGATGCGCAAAATTCGATTGAACTAAAAATGAAACACCAAAGACTAGTAAAGCTAAAAAACCAGTTGTGAAAAGTGAAATATTAACCTGACCCTTTAAAAACAAGGCCTTCATTTCATGAACACCGGCCACAACGATCAATAGAAATATTGCAAGAAAAGAAAAAGGATGATAATAAATACTCCCTGCTAAAACTATAACAAAAAGAACTCCCGTAATAACACGTTGCCAAAAATTATTCATTCGTTTATTTTAATGATGTTGCAAAATTAATTAGTTTACTGAATTCTTAATTGTTTTTATGGATAAAAACCCAGATTACTTTCAAAGGAATAAGCATATACAAAGAATAAAGTACAGAAATCACAAATATTCATACTTTTCTGAACAAGCATACAAAAAATACTGATTACATTTAATAGAACATCACACAACGAGAGCTAATACGCATTATTACATAACAAAAAAAAGGGAAGAGATTTATCATCCCTTCCCTATAAATATTTTATGTATTGCTATTCAAAAACTATTCTTTCGATTCGTCTATAGAAATATCTTGAACAGGATTATCTTTTTTCCCGGAACCATTTTCATCAAGCTGAACAATATGCTTATTCACCTTTCTTTTTCCAAAGATACTCTCCAGATCTTCACTAAAAATAACTTCCCTTTCCAATAAGAGAGTAGCCAATTCTACATGTTTTTCCCTGTTTTCCAACAAAATTTCTTTTGCACGCGCATATTGAGTCTCTATAATTTTTGAGACTTCTCCATCAATGGCTTTGGCAGTCTCTTCACTATAGGGTTTTGTAAAACCATATTCATTTTGACCACTTGAATCAAAATAACTGATATTACCCATCTTTTTACTCATCCCATAATAAGTGACCATGGCATAGGCTTGCTTAGTTACTTTCTCCAGGTCATTAAGCGCTCCCGTTGATATTTTTCCAAATTCAATTTCCTCGGCAGCTCTACCAGCCAGTGTTGAACACATTTCATCGAGCATCTGCTCAGTAGTGGTCAATTGTCTTTCCTCTGGAAGATACCATGCTGCACCCAATGCTTTTCCTCGTGGAACAATAGTCACCTTCACCAAAGGATGGGCATATTCGAGCAACCAGCTTGTTGCGGCGTGTCCGGCCTCATGAAAGGCAATGGCTTTTTTCTCATCCTTGGAGATGATTTTATTTTTCTTCTCGAGTCCACCCACAATACGGTCAACGGCGCTTAAGAAATCTTCCTTCTCTACTATTTTTTTATTGCCTCGTGCAGCTATCAAAGCGGCTTCGTTACAAACATTAGCGATATCAGCTCCTGAGAAGCCTGGTGTTTGCCTGGCTAAAAATTCAGATTTCACTTCTTCACTCAATTTCAAAGGACGCAAATGCACTTCAAAAATCTGTTGTCTTTCTTTAATATCAGGAAGCTCCACATGAATCTGACGATCAAAACGTCCGGCTCTCATCAAGGCTCTATCCAAAATATCAGCTCTGTTAGTAGCAGCAAGTATAATTACTCCCGAATTGGTACCAAAACCATCCATCTCTGTAAGCAACTGATTTAATGTATTCTCACGTTCATCATTGGCACCCATGCTTGGGCTTTTTCCTCTGGCTCTACCTATGGCATCTATTTCATCAATAAAAACGATACATGGAGCCTTTTCTTTTGCCTTTTTAAACAAATCGCGCACCCTCGATGCACCAACACCCACAAACATCTCTACAAAGTCTGATCCTGACATACTGAAAAAAGGCACATTAGCTTCCCCGGCAACTGCTTTAGCCAACAAGGTCTTTCCTGTTCCCGGAGGGCCTACTAACAGCGCTCCTTTAGGAATTTTACCTCCCAGGTTAGTATATTTCTCAGGTCTCTTTAGGAACTCAACAATTTCTTCCAACTCCTGTTTAGCCTCAGCCAATCCGGCGACATCTAAAAAGTTGACATTAATATTAGATTCCTTATCAAAAACCTTTGCCTTGGATTTACCCACATTAAAAATATTTCCGGCACCACCGCCACCACCTTGTGCACCCATGCGCCTAAAGATAAATATCCATACTGCTAACAGGAGTATTAAAGGCCATAGAAATCCAATCACTTCACTAAAATAATTAGATCTTTGCTCGTAGGTGTTAGGAATAACAATCCCCTTTTGCTCCTCTACCTTCCTCAAGTCATCAAAGAAAGTATCTATTGTTGGAACTTCTATTTTAAAGTGTGGTCCTCTTTCGATAATAGCACTATAGGAATCACCGAATTCGCTTTCATATTTTTTTAAGGCATCCTTTTTAATAGTTACCTCAATCGCTTCTTCATTTTTAATTACAGTGATTAACTCAACATCACCAGAAGGCAATATTTTTTGTGCAAACTCACTATATCCTAACTTTTTAATTGTCTCGTTTTGATTCATCAAAAAGAAAGAAAGAAAAAGCAGAAGCAAGATTCCATATATCCAATACC
>JBFHKL010000381.1:0-3642 GCA_041595375.1 Saccharicrinis sp. | reverse complement strand
TACCAGGATGCTCTTAAATTTATTATGGAAGTAATCATTAAAAAAGATATTTCTGGTGGAGATTATAAAAAACCAATTTATCAGGCAGAATATTCCTGGAGAGAAGTTACTAAGGATGACCATAAGGGCAAATATAATTTTGTATTTAAAGAGGAAGCAACACTAAGTGATTTGGAAGTTTTAGGCCGTTATGTTACTACAGAGCATTTGCAACGTTTACATGGTAAAACTGTAGAGAGTTATGAGTTTGTGGGATACAGTAAAAAAGAAAAAAGAGATGTGGTCCACAAGTTTAAAGCAACGCCCGATTATCCTATTTTTTTGTTTGATTGGGGAAAGTTTCAGAAGCTTTATAAACCTCGTGAAATCGATAAAAAATACCGCTTTTTATATGTCGGAGAAAAACCTAAAGACTACATCTATGGTTTAGATTACCTGGAAGAAATGACCGAAGGAGAAAGCGAGTTTCTGGACGAAGAAAAAGGTGATTATGCTCCTCCGGAAAACAAACCTAAAGCAGTAGTTAAAAACCTTTTTCGTGTATCGGGCGAAAGCGATGCTTTAAATATGATTAGCTTAGGCTATCATGTGTATTTCCTTAATTCTGAGAGTGCCAGCTTCGATAAGCAATCGTATGGGAATGTAGATCAGTACTGCGAAAAACACTTTCAAATAATGGATTTGGATAGTACCGGTTTTGAGTGTGCCCGTAAAAATGCACTCGATCATATGAACCTGTTTACCCTGCAATTGCCTAACTGGATTCAGTATAAAAAAGATTGGCGTGGTAATCCTTGCAAGGATATGAAGGACTTTATTAATCTGGCAGGTACAGATGAAGATGCAACGCGTAGCGAAATAACCAAGCTTATACGCCAAAGCAAGCCCATGAAGTTTTGGGAGAAAACAATAGAAGAAGTAAAAGGAAAGAAAAAAACTAATTACACGATTAACCTGGAGTACTATTACTTTTTCATGAAGATGCATGGCTTTTATTGTATGAATAGTAAGTACCATAAAAAAGCCGGTTATTGTTATGCGCGTATCGAAGGCAAAATAGTTAAACTTATTCATCCCGATGATATTAAACGGATAGCCAAGACTTTTACCAAAGATTGGATAAAGTCTAAGAATCTGATTGATGAGATTGCTATTCTGAATAAAATAAACTCCAGTAATCAGATTAGTGAAAATAACCTGCAGGAATTGGAATATATCGATCCGGAATTTGATAACTATTCTAAAGATTACGACACACTGGTTTTTAATAATGCAGCACTAAAAATCTCTAAGGATGAAATTAAACGCATTAAACATGCAGAGTTAGATAATTACATTCTGGGTGAATTGAAAGTAAATAACGAGCTTGTTACACATGTAATTAACCACAATATCCGACAGTTAAAGCATTCGCCCATTACCGTTGATCCTTCGGAAGAGTATAAACGCCTACTCAATAACCGTGATTTAGCAAAAAACACCAATGAAATCAACGAGATTAATGCCCAAATAAATGCATTGGAAGAATGGAAGCGTTATGATGTGAAGGTAAATGATAAAGATTTCTTTTTTGCTGGTTTCCTGCGCGATTTAAGCCGTATACACTGGCGTAAAGAGCTGGAAAGTAAAGAAGAGTTAAGCCTAAAAGAAAAGAAAGAGCAGGATCAATTACTGGCCAACCTTATGTTTTTTATTGGTTACATGTGTCAACAATATAAGGATCCTGGTAAACCTTGGATGGGCTTACTGCAGGATATGAAAATATCGGCTATCGGTAAAAGTTCGGGGCGATCAGGTAAATCTTTGCTAAGCAAAGTAATAAAAATGGTACGAGCTTCGTTTTATGTACCAGGACGAAACAAAGATGTAACTAATGATCAGTTTATTTACGATGGTTATACCCGGTTTCATAATAATATTGAGGTAGATGATTTACATGAATTCATTGATTTTGATTTCTTTTATACGCAGATTACCGGTCCCAGACGTGTAAATAATAAACACCTGAGCCCTGAGACTTTACAGCCTGAGCTTAGTGGTAAAATGTTTGCTAGTACCAACTTTGAGTTACCCAATACCGATAACTCTACTTTATCCAGGCTTTTGTTTGTGGCCGTAAGCGATTATTATCACGAAGGAACCAAGTATAATGATTATAAAGAAACACGCAGCCCTTTAAGTAAATACAACCGCAGGTTATTTGATGATTTTACCGAGGAAGAATGGATTAAGTTTTATAACCTGATAGCTTATTGTATTCAAATGGCAATGCGCTTTCCTGGTAAAATTAATCCACCCATGGAGAACCTGGAGAAACGACAACTACGCCGGGCTATGATTAAAGGGGTTACCAAGGATGAAGAGTTTTTTGTATGGGCCAATAGTTACTTTATTAAAAAGCCTGAAGCAACGCATTTAATGTCTGAATTTTCGCCAGAAGGCCATGGCTTTTTAGATATGCTGATAATAAAAGATGATGCGTTTAATAACTTTAAAAATACGCTTAGCGACACGCATCAGCGTAAGTATACAGCGCAGCAGTTTAAAAAAGCAACAACGGCATGGTGCGATTATTATGGCTATGAGCTTAATCCGGCTGCCAGATGCAATTTGACAGAACAGCGAAAGATTACTAAAAATATTGATGGTAAAACGCAGGAATGCTTTTATATAAGTACAATGCCCGATAATGAATTAACAGAAGAGGAGCAGAGCAACCTGCCTTTTTAATCTGAAGCAATAAAAATATAAACCAAAGGTGGGCTACCAATTATAGTTTAATCTGGGTTAACGGTTAAGCTGACCAATTTTGCACTACATCCACCTTTGGTTTTTAATGTTTTTTAAATAGCTAAACTGCCAAATTTAAACGGGCAGTCCATGCCCTTTATTTTTTGTTAGGTGCTTTTATTATTCATCCATTTAAAATTATAGACAGATAGTGCTGTCTTTTCAGTACTTTCAAGTTTTAAAGTTGCTTGATTCATTGGTTCAGAAAACACATCCATAAACATCAATTTATACTTATCCTTTATTTCAAGCATATTTCCCATATTTTCAATATCATAAGAAGCGAGAGCCCCAGCAACATAATCAGGAATTCTAATTAATTCATCAAAATAATTTACTCCTACTTTCTCTGGTTCAACAAATACAATTTCCGTATTCACTTTCTCAAAAGTATTATCACTAACAGCAATTTGATACCAGAAAAACATATTGTCGAATACGAATCCATCAAATTTGTCAATTATTGCATCTCTATCCGATATCCAAGCGATTTTTTGTGGGGATGAGTACTTTTGTAGTAAATACATTATTGAGGTTCCTAAAGCACTTGTCAATAGTATTTGTCTAATCAGTTTTTTATTACAGCTCTGTCTTTGAATTTCTCTTTGAACTTTCTTTATCCGTACCTGAGCTTCGTCGCAAAATTCCTCATGCAAAATTTTAGCTTCTTTGCTGTTTTGATAAACTTTATCCATCCAGTCCAACATTTGGTAAAGAGGAAATTTGTTAAACATCTTTGCCAATAGTTTTTCCTTTCTGGGAATCACAATTGAGAAATGATAAACGTAAGGAGAATTAAGATAATTTAAAAAACCTGAATCAATATCTCGTGTTTTTTTTAAGTCTTTAGAT
>JBFHKL010000380.1:0-3642 GCA_041595375.1 Saccharicrinis sp. | reverse complement strand
TGAGATAAACCTCTATTTTAAAAAAGCGCTTGAATCAGATTGTGAGGTTCAATTAAAAATAGGAGAGAAGGAATTTAGCTATGATTTTACGAATCCTATGAGTGATAAGCTGTCTCTTGGGAAATTTAATTTATCCAACGGAGAAGCAGATATCCTTCCTGTTGTTTTTGTGAAAGGCTTAGGTAAAAAGAAATACCTGATGCCTTTTTATGTGGAGGTACTAAAAAATAATATAACTAAGTGTTAATAAGTCTTGCTGTGTAATGTAAGAGTCTTGATACTAAATTAATTAAGATGATAAAAAGTAAATTGATACTGGCTTTTGTTTTGGTTATTGCTGGATTAATATCTTGTAATACTCCTGAGGAGCAAACAAAATTTCGTTTATTCTATAATTCACCTGCCGAAAAATGGACAGATGCTTTGCCTGTTGGTAATGGCCGTTTAGGTGCCATGATTTATGGCGGTGTTGAGCAGGAGCATATTCAGTTTAACGAGGAAACCTTGTGGACAGGTGAACCACATGACTATGCCCATAAAGGAGCTGCTAAATATCTTGCTCAAATTAGACAATTGCTGAGCGAAGGAAAGCAACTGGAAGCCCAGGTGTTGGCAGCTGACGAGTTCATGAGTGTACCGCTTCATCAGAAGGCTTACCAACCCTTTGGTGATTTATATATTGATTTTAAAGGGCACGAAAATTTTAGCCATTATACACGTTCTTTAAATCTGGATAAGGCTATATCAACAGTTTCCTATCAGGTAGGGGATACAACCTTTAAGCGCGAAGTGATTGCCAGTAGTCCAGATCAGGTTCTTGTTGTTCACTTATCAGCCGATAAGCGTAAGGCATTAAACTTTGATATCTCTTTAGATGCTGTTCACGAACAAAAGTCAGTTTCTGCCAGTGGCGAAACAATTACTTTGGCGGTTCAGGTCAAAGATGGTGCTTTAAATGGAGTGGCTATCTTAAAAGTAAATACAAATGGTAGTGTTAAGTCCGTAAATGGAAAACTATCTATTAGCGATGCTAGTGAGGCTACAGTTTATCTTTCTGCGGCTACTAATTATATTACTTATAATGATGTTAGTGGTGATGCGGCTTCTTTGGCTAAGGATTATTTAGATGAGGTTGAAAGTAAAAAATATAAAAAAGTTAAGGATGCACATATTGCCGACTATCAATATTTATACAACAGGTTTAAGATAGATTTTGGTGATAATGGCAAATCTGTTTTTACAACGGATAAACGTATTATGGCTTTTGCCGAGACACCTAACGATCCGCAATTGCTTGCCTTGTATGTACAATATGGTCGTTATTTATTGATTGCTAGTAGCCGTGAAGGAACCAGACCCGGAACGCTTCAGGGAATCTGGAACGATAATATCCGACCACCATGGGAAAGTAAGTATACAGTAAACATTAACACCGAAATGAACTACTGGCCTGCTGAGTTGACTAATCTGTCAGAATGCCATGAGCCTTTGTTTCAGATGATACAAGAGGTATCGGAAACGGGTAAAGGTGTGGCTAAGGAGCATTATAATTGCGATGGTTGGGTATTGCATCACAATACTGACATATGGCGTGGGGCTGCCCCTATTAACGCCTCACATCATGGGATATGGGTTACTGGTGGAGCGTGGTTATCAACGCATTTATGGGAGCACTATCAGTTTACACAGGATAAAGAGTTTTTAAAGGAAAAATATCCTCTTTTAAAAGGGGCTGCCGAGTTTTTTACTGAGTTTTTATATAAAGATCCTAACACAGCTTACTTGATTAGCTCTCCCTCAAATTCACCTGAGATTGGAGGATTGGTAGCCGGACCAACGATGGATCACCAGATTATTCGTGCTTTGTTTAATATTTGTATCGAGGCCTCTGATATACTGGGAGAGGATAAAGTATTTGCCGAGAAACTAAAAGCGCTGATTCCTCAGATTGCACCTAATCAGGTGGGACAGTATGGTCAACTACAGGAGTGGCTTGAGGATAAGGATGATCCAAATATTAAACACCGTCATGTCTCTCATCTGTGGGCTGTTTATCCGGGTAAAGAAATTAATCCGGTAGAAACACCCGATTTAATGAATGCAGCCAAACAATCTTTGGAGTTTAGAGGTGATGGAGGAACCGGTTGGAGCCTAGCATGGAAAATAAACTACTGGGCCAGATTTCTGGATGGGAACAGGTCTTATCAAATGATACATAAATTATTGAGCCCTGCCGAACGTGAAGATGGTAAAGAGGGAGGAGGATCCTATAAAAACCTTTTTGATGCTCACCCTCCCTTTCAAATTGATGGTAACTTTGGTGGTACCTCAGGTATTATTGAACTTTTGGTACAAAGTCAGTTAGAATATATTCAACTATTGCCTGCTTTACCCGATGCATTGCAACAAGGTAATATATCAGGTGTTTGCGTAAGAGGTGGTTTTGAACTATCTTTTAGTTGGAAAGAAGGTAAATTACAAAAGCTTGAAGTATTTTCTAAAACAGGGAATACTTGTAAGTTAAAATATAAGGACAAAGAAATAGTATTGAATACCGAAAAAGGAAAAACCTACTCCTTTAATGGTGAGTTAGAAGAGTAATTTCAATATAAAAATTACATAGAAACAAAGCACATAGAGGCATGCTAAGTATTATATATTGAGTGAGTTTAGTGCTAAAAAAAATAAGTATGAATAAAAGAATGATAAAAGCATTATTGTTTTGTATTAGTTTAATGATGGTAGCGTGTTCAAAAACACCTCAGTCTCCCAATGTAATCATCTTTTTTACCGATGATCAGGGTTATCAGGATGTAGGATGTTTTGGCTCTCCATTGATAAAAACTCCTCATTTAGATCAGATGGCTCAGGATGGGGTACGTTTTACTGATTTTTATTCTGCATCTTCCGTTTGTTCGCCTTCACGGGCGGCACTTTTAACTGGTTGCTATCCTCCACGTGTGGGGGTGCCACGTGTTCTTTGGCCTAATATACCTGAAGGAATGGGGCAAAAAGAAGTAACCATTGCTGAGATGTTGAAGCAAAAAGGTTATGCAACAGCTTGTATTGGGAAATGGCATTTGGGTGATGAACCGGAATTCTTGCCAATAAATCAGGGTTTTGATCAGTATTTTGGTATTCCTTTTAGCAATGATATGTCTGTAAATCCTAATTCTAAGGTGTCCGATGATATTATCTTTAATGAAGGGATGACCTTAGATAGCCTTCGTGAAAAAAAATGGAGAGGAAAAAGAGTGCCTTTGATGGTTCAGGATGAAGTGGTAGAATATCCTGTAGATCAGACCTATCTTACAAAACGATATACGGAGCAAGCTATTAAATTTATAAAGGAGAAAAAGGGTAGCCCTTTCTTTTTATATCTGGCACAAACAATGCCTCATGTTCCTTTATATCCTTCTCCGGATTTTAAAGGAAAAAGTGAAAGAGGTATCTATGGCGATGTCATTCAGGAGTTGGACTGGAGTATGGGAGAAATTTTAAAAACACTAAAGGAACTGGGTTTAGAAGAAAATACACTCGTTGTTTTTACTTCGGATAATGGTCCCTGGAAACTGGATAATGGTAATGGAGGTTCTGCTTTACCATTACGGGGTCATAAATTTCAGACTTATGAAGGTGGTA
>JBFHKL010000379.1:0-3675 GCA_041595375.1 Saccharicrinis sp. | reverse complement strand
ACAATAAAACGTTTGATGCCGTTGACTTCCTTGCAGACTTTGCTGGCCTCATAAGACTGGTTTTACAAAACTCTCAATACGAATACATTACACTAAATGAGGAGCGCGAAATATTGGAACATTATATTTCATTACAAAACAGAAGGTTTGGAGATACAATTCAATATCAAATAAAGATAGATGAAGCCTTAAATAACAGCACAATCATGATACCCCCAATGCTTGCTCAGCCCTTTATTGAAAATTCATTTGAACATGGGGAACTTTACAAAAAAGAAAATAGTGAAATAACAGTCCGATTCGAACGCAAAGCTAAAAAACTATACTATTGTATCGAGGATAATGGGATAGGGTATGATATTACTAAAGCAAAACAATCCAACACCTCAAAAAAGCATAAATCGTTAGCTCTACAGATCACTAAAGAACGTCTTAAATTAATTAACAGAAGCAATAACAATGGTAAGGTTCACTTAAAAGTAGAAGACAGGAGCAAATACGGAGAAGAAGGCACTCGTGTAGAATTCACTATTCCCTTAATAGAGAAGAACTAATTACTTTCGTCCAAAATCAGCAGGTATCTCTCCCCACTCTCTGGTATTCCACTTTAATAATTGTTGGGTATAAGTATTATTTTTAAGCCACTCTTCGGCTCTTTTAACCACCTCAAACAATTGGTATGTCTGAGCGCTTTGGTCGAGCTTAGACCTACATTTCTTGGCTTTAACCCAGGCCATGGCAATTTTCGAATCGCTATAAATAGGCAAATCTAAATTATGCTGTTTCAGATAGGCCAAACCATGAACGATGGCCAAAAACTCTCCAATATTATTAGTTCCGAGAGGAAACTTTTTGATAAAAACCTGAGTACCTGAGGCAGTATAAACACCCCTATACTCCATAACACCCGGATTACCGCTACAAGCAGCATCAACAGATAAACTATTAGATATAATTTCCCGATGACTGTCAACAATCTCAGATAAATTAGCTACATCTCGTTTTTTAACACCCCAATATTTCTCAGGGTTCTCTTCAAAGGCTTTTTCTGCCTCTTCCAACGAAACAAATCCTTTATATCTTACATTACTTACCCCCTTTATATGCTTCTGACACTCGGACCAGCTAGTATAAATTCCAGGACTATCACCATTCCAAACTACATAATATTTTATCTTCTTAGCCATTTTAACCTTTTAATGCAGGTAAAAACTGTATCAGTAAATTTGCAAAATTCGACAAAAACAAACGAATGGCCATGGCCAATAAAATAATACCAAAAAACTTCTGCAGCAAATACACACCGCCCTCACCAATAATTCTTTCTACCCTACTAGTAGAACGCAACACGATATAAACAACAATAATATTCAGCACCAAAGCTATAATAATATTAATGGAATCGAATTCTGCTCTTAAGGACAACAGGGTTGTAAACGATCCGGCACCCGCAATAAGAGGAAAAGCAATAGGAACAATACTGGCACCGGAGGGCGAGTCATATCTAAATATATGAATTCCAAAAATCATCTCAAAAGCCATCACCAATAACACAAAGGAACCTGCAATAGCAAAAGAAGAAATATCTACCCCAAAGAGTCCCAACAAGGCCTCACCAACGAAGAAAAATAACAATAATATAGACAACGAAATAAGTGATGCATGCAAAGCATTAATCGTATTACCCTGTTTTTTCAAATTGATAATCAATGGCATTGAACCCAATATATCAATCACCGCAAAAAGAACAATAAAGGCCGAAAATATTTGTAACGCATCAAGTTTCATAAAATGTAATTTCAATATAATTATTTGGCCTGCAAAATAAGTAATTAATCTCCATTATTCATAGGTTTATATTCTCTTTCGTATTCACAAGTACAATGCGCCTCAAAAGAAGGTTGCTGCAAATATTTTAACATGAGTAGCTAACTATTTTTAGGATAAAAATAGTTAAGTCCATTTTCGGGTCTTTAGCAAAAAAGAACCGTTTAGATAAATCTTATTAATTTACACACCTAAACATTAGCATCAAATATCTGTTAACAAGGCGAGTAAAAATTGCTTTTCCCATTTTTTTTATCGAATTTTCTAAAAAAACTAAATTCATACTTTATGGAAACATTCTCAACTTCTCCTGCCTTAAAGCTAAAACTTACCATTTTTAACTTTTTTGCCTTTTTATTATTCAATAGTTTATTTGCTGTATTTGTATACTATAAATTATTTGGTGGCGCAGGTTTCACAATGGCTAGTGGTTACTTTGAAATAATGCCTGGTGCAATAGGCCTCCTGTTTTTATGTATTGCTGTTGCCCTTGCTTACCTGAACACTTCACATAAAATAGCACAAACTCGAGCAATAAACATTAGTATTTCGATGCTGCTATTTGCTTTTATCCTCAGCCAACTCAATATTTGGTTTGCAAAAATTAATGACGGACTCTTTTTTTCAGGCAGTATACTAAACACATTATCTATTGATGATAAAGTATACTTTACCATTTATTATTTTGTCAGCTCATTTCAAATACTTTATGCACTGGTGATAGGCCTACTCTATTTATTAACGGGCTTAAAAAACACTACACATTTAACAATCCATTCACAGGCTCTATTCCAGGTATTTAAACCCTTATTTTTTGCCGCCTGTGGTATATTTGTTCTTTTCTATTTATGGAACTAACTCCTGTTTTAACATCAGCCCTCCTTAAAACAGAAAAAGCAGCCGGGAAAACCCGACTGCTTCAATCAAATATTTAAAAGCTATGGTTATGAGCTATATTAATTGTAAGAACTTTGACCGTGTTCGTGAATATCAAGTCCTTCTCTTTCTTCTTGTTCAGAAACTCTAAGTCCTACAGTTGCTTTAAGCACTTGGAATAAGATCAATCCTAGACCAAAAGCCCATGCACCTATGGTAACAACTCCAATAGCCTGGCTTGTTAACAAGGCCATACCGCCACCATAAAATAAACCGCCATCAACAGCTAATAGTCCTACCATAAGAGTACCAAATGCACCACATACTCCGTGTACAGAAATAGCACCTACAGGATCATCAACTTTTAATTTTTTATCGATAAACTCAACAGAGAACACTACTAAAGCACCAGCCAACGCACCAATAATCGCTGATCCTTCAGGGCTAACCACATCACAACCGGCGGTAATACCCACTAAACCAGCTAAGGCACCGTTCAAAGTCATTGATAAATCTGGTTTTCCATAACGCATCCAGGTTACAAACATAGTAACGGTAGCACCTGCCGCAGCTGCTAGATTGGTAGTTATAAATATTCCCGCAACAGCATTAGCATTATCTCCGCTAATAGCTAATTGAGATCCTGGGTTAAAACCAAACCAACCCATCCAAAGAATAAATACACCAAGAGCACCTAATACCATGTTATGACCTGGTATTGCATTGGATCCTCCATTGTATTTACCTAAACGAGGTCCGATAGTCCATGCTCCGGCTAAAGCAGCCCATCCACCTACAGAGTGTACCACAGTAGAACCGGCAAAATCATGAAATGGAGTTTCCATAGTTGATAACCAACCATTACCCCAAACCCAGTGACCCGAGATAGGATAAATAACGGCAGTAATAACAATAGAGAAAATTAAATAAGTACTAAACTTTGTACGTTCAGCCATTGCTCCCGAAACAATT
>JBFHKL010000378.1:0-3687 GCA_041595375.1 Saccharicrinis sp. | reverse complement strand
GTTCCCTCCTCATTTTTAGCACTGGCAGAGATACGGTATAAAGCTTTTTCACCACCTCCACTTATCGAAAAGTCATGCTGATGTGTAATTCCTATTCGTGTTATTTCATCAACCCAATCGGTATTTTTGTTATAATAATTATAGTATTCATAGGTAGGATCATAATTAATTTCATCATAATCTTCAGCAGAAGAGCCACGTGTAAGGTTTATATCCTTCATCAAAGTAGAATACTGACTTCCATTAAGCATAGGCATTCCACTTGGCTGCATACCAACAGTAGCCTTATAAGAATACGAGAATTGAGCCTTCCCCTTTGATCCACGCTTTGTTTTAATTAGAAGTACACCATTTGCGCCGTCTGATCCATATTGTGCGGTTGCCGCAGCATCCTTCAATACCGAAATTTCTTCGATATCATCAGCAGAAACACCAATTAACGATGAGTAATCATCCTCATCAGCAGAACCAAAATCAAAACTATCATCCACTTCCGTGTCATAAATTACTCCGTTAATTACAATTAAAGGTTCAGATGATGAACTTAGTGAAGAAGTACCCCTTATTCGTATAGACATTCCCGCTCCCGGCTCACCCGAATCAGCCACAATATCTACCCCACTTAAACGTCCCTGAAGCTGATCAACTACATCTCCAGAACTAACTTCACTCACTTCTTTAGCCGATATGGTTTGAATAGCAGTCGCAATCCTTGATTTATCCATATTAAATTCACCGGTGTTGACTTTTTTATCAGCACGGATAACTATTTCATCAATTTTCGATACGCTTTCTTCTAATTTAACATTAATAACTCGCTTATTTCCGGGTACTATATTCTGAGTTTCAAAACCCAAAAACGCGATAGATAAAGTATTATTAGGGTCGGAGACTTTAATGACAAAGTTTCCATTAAAATCAGTAATAACCCCTGTAATAATCCTATTTGACTTATCTTTTTCGGCAATAGTAACCCCCAATAATGGCTCACCATCAGTTTTTGACACAATATTACCCGTGATAACCGTTTTGGTTTGGGCATTTATGTCATATATGGTTAGCATCGTAAATATGATTACGAAACTGTAAAAAATACATTTTTTTATATAGACATTCATCTGTTTAAATTTTCTTTTATTTGTCATATGCCTGTCATCAGACAGAGAACTCCCAAGGAAAATCCAATCATTCTGTTTTGTAAAAAATTAAATGATTAAATTCTACATACTTGTTTATCTGTATACATTATTATTTAGCACACTAACTATTGTAAATAATCATCAATTTGGTGAATAACCACCATCTTAGAAAGCACATTAACAATATCAGTAGTTTCAGCTAATACTTCCCCCGTGGAAGTATCCAGAATTGTTATTGATTGAGTATCATAATCATTCTCAATTTCATAGTCGGTATATACATACTGATAATCAACAATATCATAATAATACATAGAAGAATAAGTACCTGCTGTCACCCCATCGGTAGGTGCCGAAATTTGAATAAAGTGCTTTTTAGCAAAAGCCAATAAATCCACTTTAGCCTGAGCCAACTCCAAATCAGATAACGTTTCTAAATTATCCGCACTTGGATCGGGTATCACGCCATCGGCAACAGCTTGATTTATAGCATCGTTAGTAGGAGCAAAAATAGTATAGTTTTTACTGGAGTTTAAAAAGCTAATTAAATAATCGTCATCCACATCAGAAATGCTCAATTGAGCTCCTGCTCCTTCCAGCACTTCTAAAAATCTATAATAAGTGTTCTCATTCTGAAGCATGGTACCATAAGGGTAATATTCCGGACGAGAAATAAAGCTGCTCATCTTGTAAAAGTTACCATTATCACCAGAAAGAGTACCTGTTATAGAAACTGTAGTACCATTTGAAATATCACCTCCTCCAGAAATTTCAGAACCAGAAACGTAGACATAATCGCCATACATGGTTTGATAATAATTATTTTTACTAAAACTTTCCTCTACAATTTGATTTTCAACAATGGCCGCTAAAGTTGTGCTCACATAAGACACATCTGAATCATCCGCCTCAGCTTCATCAGGATCGGGATATATACGGTTATAATCATCATCAGGATCACCTGTAACCTCCATATAAATTTGGTCTTCATCACCATTCTCAGGAAACACTACTGTGATTCGTCGGGTAGTACTATTGGGATCCGCAATATCTACAAATTGGTCGTTCCGGATTCCCATAATTGAATATTCAACTCCCTCACTTTCCAGGGCAGCATCAATACCAAGTTCCTGAACTGCATCATACATAATAGAGTAATCATCATCTAATAGCAAAGGGCCAACTACTGTTGAAAAAGAAGGAGCTTCAAAAACCGTATTAGTCCCTACCAATAATCCATTACTACAATAATGTTTATCAACAATATCTCCTGCTGTTAGATTAACTTCATCTAAACCTACCGTAAAAGCTTCACCATAATTACTAGGACAAAGATCCCAGAACTTAGCAAAAAAATACATATTTAATACTGTACCTAAAACATCCAGAGGCATATCGTCATACGAAGAATAATATTCACTAATAATACTACCTGAGGATAAATAATTAGTAAGTGCTTCGTTTGTTGGAGTTAAAATACCGGTAGAAAAAACCCAATCATAGTTAATAGAAGCAACTAAATAAGGATAAGTTTCATCATTGGGATCAAAGGCTAAATAATTATTAGTAACCCCTTCGAGAAAATCAAGATAATAAATGGAATCATTCGTTTCTTCGTCGATATATGAGTATCTAAAATATCCAAAACGATCTAACATACTCTTAAACATAGAGTAGTTACTAGCTTCCTCATCGTAACAGAGCCATTGATACATATTTTGCTTTGGCTCTATAACCTTATCTAAAACATAGATTAAACCATTCTCAGCAATCACACCTATATCTGTAACTTCTGCATCAAAAACACGCATATCTCCTTCTCCATACTCTTCTTCATCTTCAAATATGTAGTTGTAATCACTATATTCAACATAATGTGTTGAAAATTCAAAGTACGAATTAAGAAAGTAAGTGGTACATTTCATGTCTCCTCCACTTTCATCTACCTTATAAGTTCTGTTAGATTGGTTAAGACTATTGGAATAATCATTTGAATTATACTCCATTATAGAATCATTATACTGTGTATAACGACGAAAGGCATTCCCTTCATACCAACCGTTCTTGTAATACGTTAAAGTAGTTGTATTATAAGCAGAACTAATAATGGAATACTTAATTATATTTTCCATTTTATACTTTGGAACATTCTCAAATGACGAATATCCATTCTCACTCATCCACTCCTCAAAAGCAGTGTCAGTAAACGGGAAAACAGTCCATGAGCTGCCGTCTGCTAGAGATTCAGCATAGTCTGTTGTATCAAGACAGGCCAAGTAATAATTGAACTCTTCCATAGAGGCAAGCTGCTCACAGATATCTCCTTCCAGATCATCCGGACGTGCAAAGTATTCCTCATCCGGGCGACAAGAAAAGGCTATAAGCACAAGCATTAATACTAAAAGATAAAGATTTTTGTTTTTCATAATTATTAATACTGAAATAAGATTTTAGTTAAACTTTAAGGACTTTTAATTCATTTTTACTTATTATTTAGGATTTAAAAAATAAAGATCATAAGCACCACATACAGTGCAATTATCACCAT
>JBFHKL010000377.1:0-3700 GCA_041595375.1 Saccharicrinis sp. | reverse complement strand
TTAACCCTTATTATAATTAGTTTGAATTTAATAAAATTAACATAGATGAAAAAAATTACACCAATTATAATATTATCTATATTGCTTTTTTCGTGCAGATCTAAAGAAGAAAGAAGTAGAGACAATGCCAAAGTAGAGGTAATCCAGATTAATAACGAAGATATTCTAGTGTCTAAAAAATTATCTTCTTTCATTGAAATTGATTCACTTGTGAATTTGGAATATTGTCAACAATCAAAAATAGGTGAAATCGAAAAAGTTATTGTAACTAATGATAGGATTTATATTTTTGATAGGAGAATTGCAAAGGCTTTGTTTTGTTTTGACGACAGGGGTAATTTTATAAATAATTATAAGGATATCGGGAAAGGGTCTCGACAATACTTAAGAATAGATGACATCTCTGTTTATAACAATATTGTATATGTGTCCGCCTACCCCAATAAACTATTTAAATTAAACAAAAATTTAGACTACTTAAAATCAATAAAGGTTAAATGGGGGAAAGAAGGTTACAGAGGGCAGCATATGCTTGCCATTAATGAAGACACACTTCTCTTTTCAGATACTGAGGCAAAGACAAAATTTAATTTTTACAGTATTAAGAATAAAAAATTTATTGGTCATCACTCTTTTGCGGTAGGTAAAGATAACACACTCGCTAACGAACCTGTACGGAAAAATTCAGATAAGCTAATAACGGGGACGTTGGATTTTCAAGATACAGTTTTCACCCTTACCCCTTCTACTATGAAGCCATATAAAATCATTAATTTTGAATATCCTATTACGACGGAGGAAAAGCTTGAACTAAGAAAACTTGATTTCATGGATAGAAGTGAACCGAAGGACAAAATGTACAATATTTCAAATTACTGGGAAAATGAAGAGTTTATCACTATGATATTTATTTATAAAGAGAGGAATCATTTTTACATGTATGACAAGGTATCTCAATCAGCAAAAATATTTGGAAATGATGTCCCAAATGATGTTTTTGGGAGTAAATACTTTCCTAGAATAAAAGGGTATTATAAAAATAGTATGATTATTTCTGCAGAGCCTATTGATTTATTAAGCAATATCAATAATATCGATATTCCCCAAGGGTTAGATAGTAACTCAAACCCTGTATTAATATTTTATCATCCAAAATTTAATTAATAACATATAATAGGCAGAGATTTGTTTGTAGCCTCTTAAACAAATAGTAAATGCGAGTTTTTGTAATAAATTAATCATTATCAGCATTATAACCACGAATTGAATTTATCTGATTTAAATAAGGATTGAGTAGCAATAAAATTGACAATAAGCATTTGTTATTTAGAGTTGTTGAACACTTAAAGTTGTTTCGTGGTAATTTGTGCTATTCGTGAAAAAAATATTATAAAAGAGCTCTGTGCCCCTGTACCTCAGTGTTCTTATTTCAAATTTAAACAGATAACAACATGTTTAAACCAATAACATTCATTCTCCTCACCTTGGCTATCATCAGTTGTGATAATGGAGAAAAAGATAAACGCAGAATGGCTAGAGCCAACAGCTTTAAGGATAAAAATATAGTGGTGACCGACCTTGCCAAAAAAGGAACCTTTTGCCGGGAGTTTGAAAGTAATGGTCGCTTGGAAGCTGTTAACAAAGCTGTGCTTAAATACGAACTCGATGAAAATATTTTAGCTGTTAACATAAAGGACGGCCAAAAGGTAGTCAAGGGACAAATATTGTCGGTGCTTGATAGCATTGAACAGTTCCACTCTCATCAAAAAATAAGCCGTGAGCTTAATAAGGTGCGTCTGTCCTTGGAAGACGAGCTGATCAATATGGGCTACCAGTTGTCCGATTCAGCCAATGTACCCAAAGAAATCATGCAGGTGGCATTGATACGCTCCGGGTATAAGGATGCATTGGGACAAAACAAACTGTCGGCCATAGAACTTGACAAAACAAAGGTAAAAGCACCGTTTTCGGGTATAGTTGCCAACGTTAACGCCAAACCTTTTAACAATGCCAGCCAATACGATGAGTTCTGTACCCTTATCGATAATACCTCTTTTGGGGTCAGTTTTCCCATACTCGAGAGCGAGGCCTTTAAGTTGCATAAGGGTATGCAAGTAGCCATTGTCCCCTTTGCTTTCGATACAGATACAATTATTGGCCGGCTTTCAGCCATCAATCCATTGGTAGAGGATAATGGTATGGTAACAGCTAAGGCAATCATTAAAAACCTTACGGGTCGATTGGCTGAGGGAATGAATGTAAAAGTAATTGTACGAGAAGCAATCGAGAACCAGCTTGTTATTCCTAAGAGTGCTGTTACGCTGCGTCAGGAAAAGAATGTAGTGTTTGTATATAAAAACGATACAGCTTACTGGAAGTATGTAAAAGTAAGAGAAGAAAATTCTCATTTCTGTACCATCAGAGGCAAAAAGATAAAACCCGGTGATGAAGTAATTGTGGACGGAAACTTCAACCTGTCACACCTGGCTCCGGTGGTAAAGATGAATTAAGAAACAGTGAAAGGTAGAAAAGGTTTGAAGGTGTAAAGGTTGAATGGTTTTAATTTTATGTAAATCAAGGCCTGAAAGGCTGGTACGTATTAGCATAGGCTGGTAAGCCTATGTATTATGCGATATAGATATAGTAGCGCTGAAAGTGCGACATATTAATTAATAGTTAGTAACTGATGTTTTCTATGATATATAAAGTATGGTATTTCAGGTATTTAAGAATTGCATTTATAAATATTAAACAGATAATCAATAATTTACATTTACTATTGATTAAACTACTTCGCGGTTTTATTGGCTTTTCGTAGAAAAGCAATTCGTGTAATTCGTGGGTGAAAATATTAGATCAAAAAAAATAAACATGATCAATACTAAAAGAGAAAAAATAAAATGGCTTACCATAGTGATATGTTTACTTGCAAGCAGTATTCAATCTAATAGCCAGTCCATTCCATTAACACTAAAAGAAGTTATCGACATGGCACAAAGCCGGTCTTATGCAGCATTTAAAGCCAAATATATGTATAAGGTCGAAAAACTGGATTTTCTAGACTATCGTTCCGACTTGATGCCTCATGCCGACTTGTCCCTTACGCCGGTTTCGTATGGAAGATATATGACAGAAGTGTATAATTATGATGATCTTAGGTATGAGTCAGTTGAAACACAAGGCTTAACTTCCGATATAGAACTCGAACTGTCGCAGAATATTGCCGCCACAGGTGGGGAACTAACCGTCAGCTCCAGCCTCGAACGTTATGAGAAATATCAGGATGGCGTAACTGCCGACCTCGACTTTGGTACTGTTCCCATAGATATTAGTTATACTCAGGATTTCTCAGACTGGAAAAAATACAAATGGGACAAAAAAATAGCTCCTCTGGAACTTCAAATTGCAAAAAAAGAACTAGTAGAAGATTGCGAGGATATTGCTATGGATGCTGTCGATTACTTCTTTGACCTGCTCGATGCTCAAGTTGACAAAGAACTTAATGAGATGAGTTATGAGAATGCAAAAAAATTATTAGAAAGAGGAAAATTAAGAGGTAAAATAGGGGCAATCTCTCGTGATGATTTACTCAATCTGGAGCTCAAAAAGGTAAATGCAAAAATTGATCTGGAGCAATCGGTGAACGATTTAGAAAGTGCCCGACTCGATTTGTGTGTTTATCTGAACTTACCTTCTGATA
>JBFHKL010000376.1:0-3723 GCA_041595375.1 Saccharicrinis sp. | reverse complement strand
TATATTTGTCCCCACAAATGTAACTCTCGGTGTTTTATCATTTATTATATAAATACACAAAAGATCTTTAAGATTGTGTTGTGTTGATTGATGCCGGGAGTAAACGAAAATTTTGTTGCTCTCGGTATTTTTTTTGTCTATAATTGGCCCAAGGATTCATTTTTCCAAAAAATGGAAAGGTCCTAAGTTTTTAATAAGAACGGCTTGTGTTAGCTATGGCTGTGAATTAAAAATATATGCAGGTAAATAGATAATTAGTGCTTCATAAAATATGCTGAGATTAAATAGTCATATCTGTCAGGCTTCGGATTGCGCAGAATAATGATGTAAAAGGGAAGTTTTTTGGGCATATCATTCTTAGATGAGGATTCATTGTAAAACCATTTAAAGTATATTGTTTTTTAATATAACTATTTTATTAAATTATCCGTATCAATTATAATTGAAGTTAATTGAAATATATTTTAACTTTAAACACAATCAAAGCCGTTAATCATGTTTAATTAATATTGAAATAAATATGATTATGTATTAATTATTTTAACGAGTAAAGTGTATCATACCGAAAATATTTTGTCATGAATAGAATCTTAGTCCCGGTGGATTTCTCAGAAAACTCATTGAACGCTCTTGAGTTTGGAATTAAAATTGCCAATAAGCTGCAGGCAGACTTACGAATTATGCATGTAAGAACTAAAAAACTGGCTTTCCGCTATACGCAAAAGAGTGCAGAGGCTATGTTAAACGATAGTGTAGAGAATTGGTTGGATCAAATATTGAGAGATTATAAAGAGATGTATTTAACTCCCGGAGGTAAATTTGATTATAGGGTTAGGGAAGGAAATGTGTTTAAAGAAGTTTCTAATCAGGCAAGATATGATGATACTACTTTGATTGTTATTGGTACGCATGGTGCTTCTGGTTTTGAAGATAAATATATTGGCAGTAATGCCTATCGGTTGGTTCATAGTGCGCCTGTGCCAGTTCTTACGGTAAGACCAGAATGGAAGTGGCGGGGAATTAGTAAGGTTATCTTACCTATTAGTTTCGAAAAGTCAAGCAGGCAAAAAATCCCTGCAGTAATTGGTATGGCCAAGCTGTTTGATGCTAAGGTTTTTGTAGTGGGATTGAAAGAAAGTGGGTATACTTTGTTGCAGAGCAGGGTAAAAAGCTATGTAAAGCAAGCAGTACGTTATATTGAGAAAAAAACAAATTTGCAGGTAGAATCAACAGTGTTGAGTGGAAAGAATAAGGCTGAGGAATTAATGGCCTTTGCCCAAAAAGTGGATGCAGATATTGTTGCCTCTGATGTGCGTCAAGGCACCAATCCGTTTGGAAATTTTTTCAAGCCCTTTGCCAATCAGTTAATTAATGAATCAGAGAGTCCGGTTTTGATTGTTCCTACAAAAGAATCACTATATTTGCATCCGAATTACTAAAAGAGGATTAGGATGAAATTGATTTGGTTGTTGGTATTTTATTTTGCCATATTTGCCTTAAATGCTCAAAATAAAACAGGGCAGGCTTTTTTCTCCGGGATAAGTGAGGTAAAGGAAGGAGAAGGGGTGTTGGAGATAACCCAGGATGAAGAAATTAAGAATTTAATTGGAATTCATATCGATTCAAATATAAGGGTCGGAGGGATTGATGGATTCAGAATTCAGTTATTTCTTGGGTCGAGCAATACTGCAAAAAAAGAAGCCAGTCAGGTCAAAGCCAAACTGCTGGAGTTGTTTCCTAATGAGCATATTTATGTGATGTACGAAGCTCCTTTCTGGCGGGTTCAGGTAGGTGATTTTAGAAGTAAAAATGAATCGCTGTATCTGTATCGAAAATTGAAACAAGAATTTCCGGGCTGTTATCCTGTTCCGGTAAATAACATAAAAATGAGTGACCTAGAATAACAAAGCGCTCCCAATTTGGGGGCGCTTTTGTTTTTTTATGATTTAATTAATTATTAAGGTATAATTTAACAAGCCTTGATGTTGGGTAAGCGGAAAAATTAGGATAAATTTGCGCTTTCAAAAAATAAGTTAGTCTCTTTAAAATTATGAGCGATCAGATTAAGCATGAGTGCGGTTTTGTGTTGATTAGATTACGCAAGCCATTAGAGTATTACAAAGAGAAGTATGGTTCGTGGACATACGGATTAAATAAGCTCTATTTGTTAATGGAAAAACAACACAATAGGGGGCAGGATGGAGCCGGAGTGGTTAGCTTAAAAATTGATCAGCACTCAGGGTCTAGGTATCTTTCCAGAGAAAGATCGAATAAAACCAACCCTATTCAAACTGTGTTTAAAGATATTCATAAAAGGATGAATAAGGTAGAGGGTTATACGCCAGAACTGGCTAAGGATCCTGTATGGGCTAAAGAACATATGCCATTTTGTGGAGAGTTGTATTTGGGTCACCTTCGCTATGGTACTTTTGGCCGTCACAGTATTGATTTTGTGCATCCTGTTATGCGTGAAAATAACTGGCGCTCACGTAATCTTGTTCTTGCCGGAAATTTTAATCTTACCAATGTAGATGAAATTTTTCAAAATCTAAAAGACCTAGGTCAGCACCCTAAGGATTTTAGTGATACTGTTACTATACTTGAAAAGGTAGGGCATATTTTGGATGAGGAAAATCAAATGCTCTTCCGTCAGTATAAAAATGAAGGGTTTACAAACAGAGATATCTCTCATAAAATTGAAGATAATCTGAATGTTAAAAAGATTCTTGAACGATCAAGTCGAAGATGGGATGGCGGTTATGTTATTGCCGGTATGTTTGGACATGGAGATGCTTTTGTGGCTAGAGATCCATGGGGTATAAGGCCTGCATCGTACTATATGGATGATGAAGTAGTTGTGGTTGCCTCGGAAAGAGCAGTGATTCAAACAGCTATGAATGTAGGTATCAGAGAGGTGCAGGAACTAAAACCTGGTTATGCTTTGGTGGTAAAAAAGAATGGCGATGTTTCCGAACAGTTAGTTCGTGTTCCGCAAGAAAGACGCTCTTGTTCGTTTGAACGAATTTATTTTTCAAGGGGAAGTGATAAGTATATTTACCAGGAAAGAAAAGAGTTAGGAAGGTTGTTAGCTCCCATTTTATTGGAGAAGGTTAATTATGACCTCAAAAAAACTGTTTTCTCTTATATCCCCAATACAGCAGAAACAGCTTTCTATGGCATGGTAGATGGTGTCAGAAGAGAGATGAACAATAGAAAGGTAAAACAGATTAAAGCATTGGGTAATGATGCCGATGAGGCTAAGATTGCTGAAATAGTTAATATTCAACCTCGTGTTGAAAAAATGGCTATTAAAGATGTAAAAATGAGAACCTTTATTGCCGATGATGAGAGTCGTGATGATTTGGTTGCTCATGTATATGATGTGACCTATGGTATTGTTAAAAATCAGGAGGATACTCTTGTGGTTATTGACGACTCGATAGTACGGGGAACTACCTTAAAAAAGAGTATTCTTAGAATTTTAGACCGACTGCATCCGAAAAAAATTATTATCGTTTCTTCAGCACCCCAAATCAGGTACCCCGATTGTTATGGTATCGATATGGCTAAGCTGGGCGATTTTTGTGCCTTTAGAGCGACCATTGAATTGTTAAAGGATAGAGGAATGCAGTCGTTGATTGATGATGTATATAAAAAATGTAAGGAGCAACAAAATCTTCCTAAAGAAGAGATTGTGAATTATGTTAGAGAAATATATAAGCC
>JBFHKL010000375.1:0-3741 GCA_041595375.1 Saccharicrinis sp. | reverse complement strand
GCAGCATTAGCATCCTCTTCCTCTGAACTATATGTACTGCCGTCGGAAATATAATTGTCAGTATCTTCGTTTAAAACAATCATTGTTTTTTCAGCTTCCTTCACATAAATAGCAGCATTTGAGGAACAGTATATATCCACACCATTCAATATCACTCTCACAATATCCTCATCCTCAGTATCTACAATGACCTGACCATCAAAAAGCGAACCACTCAGTTCATAATTACCTGCTGAAGTAATCGTTACCACAGTCCCATCAACCGTTGCACCATCACCTGTTACTGTAATTGTACTTTCATTAAACTCGATTGACGTTAAATCGGTGGTATCCCAGATATAATCATCTGCCTGGTCATGATCAAGCAAATTACCGAGCTCATCATACTCTTCATCATCTGAATCATCACTTGAACTAGTATCAACATCTCTTTCACAGGCCATAAAAAGACATACAACCAAAAGACTTATCCAATATAAGGCATCTCTCATTCTATTATCATTTATTTATTCACTCAACTCCACTAGTCATTCACGAATATAAACCGAGACACACAAAACGATATAGCGAATACTAATAGATATAATTATAAACTGCTGTATTTCTGGATTGCACATGAGTTTTTAAGGTACTCACAGCATTATCAAAATCATTATCGGATTCCAAAAAAGTATACCCTGACTCCTCTGCATAAGCATAGTCCTTTAATAAATCATAATAATCACTATAGATTTCAATCATGTCATCGGCATTGAATACCTCATCGACAAATTGCAATAAATAAGCTTCGTATATCTCTTCATACTCATCCTGGGCAATAATATACTTTATCAAAGGCCAACTGCTACTCACGCTACTCATTGAAAAATACAAGGGACTAGATTGTCCTCCTGAGGATTGAAAAGCTTCGTTATTATCCCAAGGGATCCAGGTCAACAAGCTATCATCCGGGTTATTATACAAATAATAATTATGCGTCATATTCCCATAGGTATCCCAGTTTTGAATAACCGTATTAGCTGCCAGCCACTTTAAAAAGGCATCCACATTAAACACACTCTCCAAATCATCCTTCCAAGCCTCTGTATCGCTGGTTCTATCAGCGCTGTTAATAACTGTATATAAAGACTTAACATCGGAATAATCAGCCTCATCTTCGTTGGTTTTTTTCTCGAGTTCATCCGTATCGTATGTACCACTTGCAAAGGAAGCTGCATCACCATCAGGTTTATATAAATTACCCTCTCCACTTGTGAATTGAGTTTCAATAACGGTATCATCTACTTCTTCAACTAAGGCATAAACACCATAATACTGTGATCCACTACCATGATCGACATAAACCACGCAAAAGGCTGTTTGCGCAGCAGCCAACCCAAACTGACGGAACATATCTGCACCCACCTTTTCGCGCATCAGTGATTCATCATCATAGTTATTACTAAGATTTAGCTGTTTAAATCCGTAAAAACGTTGATCTGCTAAGGAAGGATAATCATCCTCGTATTGGTCAAAATCGAGTTTGAATGAGAGCTTATCAATACCACTTTGATAAGCCGATATTAGACTTGAATTCCCTTTATAGCGTATCCCCACACTATACCACTCCAGACTATCGAATGTAAAAGAACACTCTACCCACATTGGATCATCAATAGTTATTTCTCCTCCATTAAAACTGGCATTCTTCACTACGGTGGACAGATTTGATTGCATATCTGACCAATCGTCACTACTTATTTCAATATCGAATCGCAAAACTTCGTTTTGATTAAAAACCACCTCATAATTAGGATCTACATGATCGCTATGTGTCTCCTCAGTCCAATCCGTATAGGTTTCAGTATCGGGCTCCTGCTCATCATCGCTTTCATCTCCTGATACAATTTCTTCATCTTCAATCACACTAACATCGCGACAAGCATTAAAAAACAGAAGCGCAAAAACAGAAATTAAATAAAAATATTTCATAGGGTTTTAGATTAACATTTAAGTTTTCAGGGGTAAGCAAAATATAAACTGTTTGCTTTTATAACTTTATTTTATAGCCTATATCAAGAATATGCTTGTTCGTATATTCTTGTATATAATAATCCAACTTATAACTAAGTCCGATGTAATTTTTCTTAAACAATTTAATATCTGCACCTACTGTATAACGCATTTTATATACCGATGAAGCGCTCATATCCTGAAATAATTCAGTAGAAATAGATGGAGTGATTTTACATTTAGGAATATTATATTCTACACCTATTTTATACCGCATCAAATCCATAGAATCATCATCATCGTCGTCTGCATAATCGCTGTAAGACAAGCGAAATGAAGTTTCAAAGCGATTAATCTCTTTTTGTGCAGTAGCACTATATAAAAAACGACTGGAATATTCAGTGTCCTTATTTTCTCTTTGGTTAGCAATGTATCTATATGCAGCACCAAGACTTAAAAACTTAAACATCTTATATTCAATCTCTCCTTCTATTAAACTTTTATCTAAGGTGAAACTATCGTCGAATCTTAATTCAGGTGACAAGTTAAACTTCACTTTTTTTAATGGTTTAAAACTTAGCTTAAGGGATGTTCGCGTTTGAAACTCATTTTCCACATCCTCTGCTTTTGTTTGAATACACACAAACAACAGAAGTGCAAGTAAAGCTGAAACACCTATATATTTTTTGTTTAATTGTATCATTTGATTTTTATAGTATTAAAAGAATAATTTCACTTGAGAAGATGACAATGTTTAGTTTTTATCATCACTGGATCCATTCACATTAAAATACAATATAATTTCTGCCACATCTTTTAAGAAATCTATTTTCTGAATATCGTATCTTTTAATTTTTATACCAGTACGTTGTTTCAAATCTTCAAGCAATATATCACTCCTATTGGCATGAATATTTTCAATTTTTTCATAAATCAAACGGATAGAGCCTTCTTGCTTTAACATCAACCGTTTCTCCAGAAACCAAAGCCCCATAACAATAGCGGCATTAGTAACAATTAACTCTGTATAGCTCACCTTTTTATTGGCTAATGCATTGATAACAGAAATACCAATTACAATAAATAGATAAGTCATCTCCTTAATTGGAATAGCGTCTGTCCGATAACGAATTATTCCAAAAATAGCAAACAATCCAAGTGCAAAACCAAGTTCCAGTTTTACATTATTAAGCAAAAAGCTTAATAGAAAAACGATAACACCGATGGATAAATAACTAAAATAAAAATCCTTACGTTTACTATTTTTTGCATAAATAAAATGAACAACGGTAAAAATAAGTAAGGTATTAAACAGAAAGCGAATCAATAATTCTGTAAAATCAGCTATATTTATTATTTTAATATCCAGAAATCTAAAACCATCTTCCCACATTTCAAGTTTAGAAAGAGTAGTATCATTTTTAAGATTATCGGCCACGAGCGCAATATTATCAATCATAATAATTTTAGTTATAAATTTTATTTGGTGTATTTAATAATTTTTCGATGTTTCGTATCTTCTCTTTAAAAGCATTTCGTTTTAAAGTATAATCAGTTACTGTTCTCCCGATACAATATTTACTAAAGCCAGCAGTCTTAATTCGTTGATTACGTAAAGCCAATTGAATAGCAGAATCAACAGCCCTCCCCCCTTCTGATTTAACTTCAAGAATAACCAAATCATTAAACTGAACTATTTTTTGATGCTTTTTAAAACGGAGATTAAGGTCAACTGTACAACGTTCTTTG
>JBFHKL010000374.1:0-3758 GCA_041595375.1 Saccharicrinis sp. | reverse complement strand
GTCAACCACATATCCCGAACAATTACTAATTTCATCGGGTCAGAGGTATCTTTCATTCGGTCGGCTAATGCTCTTCGTTGGTCTTTTGATGTATGATGTTTCATTAGCTCTGGACCATCGGATGAAGAAGCAGTCATCACTACTTTTAGCACACCTTTATCCAAATCATCATCATGCCAATGTGGGCGTATTTTAATGATTTCCTTATACAAGTCAGCAGCTATTTGTCGGCTCATGGTAACAATCATTGCTTTACCTTCGATACCGCTATTGGTACGTTCCTCGTAGTGAAAAACAATATCTTCTGCTACCTTCTTTAATCTTGCCTCACTACCAATAATAGCTTCAACCTTTGTCCACTTGGCTTTTGCCTTTTGGGTTTCTGTTAATTCATCCTTCGCCAATTCTTCATCAAGCTCCTCGATAAGCTGTTTTCCTTCTTCTGAAAGATTGATTTTCACCAAACGGCTTTCGTAGTAAATAGGAACGGTAGCACCATCTTCAACGGCTTGTGCTATATCGTAAATATCAACATAGTTACCAAAAACGGCAGGGGTATTTGCATCGGTAGATTCAACCGGAGTTCCTGTAAATCCTAAATAGGTTGCATTGGGCAAAGCATCACGCATATACTTGGCAAAACCATAAACCAAACGCTGACCAATTACATTACCATTATCGTCTTTTACATCAATAGTTTTTGGTTTAAAACCATATTGTGTACGGTGGGCTTCATCAGCAACCACCACAATATTAGTACGGTCTGATAGTTGCTCATATATGTTCGAGCCATCTTCGGGTTGAAATTTTTGTATGGTAGCAAATACAATTCCTCCGGAGGCTACTTTTAGCAATTCTTTTAAATGCTCTCTGCTTTCTGCTTGAATTGGAACTTGACGCAACAGTTGTTTTGATGAACCGAATGTATCAAATAATTGGTCGTCTAAATCGTTACGGTCGGTAATCACTAAAATGGTTGGATTATTAAGCTGTAAAACCAACTTACCACTAAAAAACACCATTGAGAGAGACTTACCACTACCTTGTGTATGCCAAACTACACCACCTTTTCTGTCACCATTGTCAGCTGACGCTTTCTTTACAGATTCAATTGCTTTGTTTACAGCATAGTATTGATGGTAGGCAGCAACTTTTTTTATGGTCTTAATAGTGGCTATTCCTTTTGCATCAATATGTTTGTCTTCTTCAAAAACAATAAAGTGGCGTATGTAATCTAATAAGGTTTCAGGATTGGTTAAACCTTTTATTAGTACCTCTAACTGGCTTGTTAGGGTAGATGCTTCCTGAATGCCATCACTTGTTTTCCATGCTAAATAGCGAGAATAACCTGCCGATAATGAACCTGCTTTTGCATCTGCACCGTCTGATAGTACACAAAAAGTATTGAATGTAAACAGGCTTGGTATAGTGTCTTTATAGGTTTGAATCTGCTTAAATGCGGAATGCAAAGTTGCGTTTTCATCAACAGCATTTTTTAATTCAAATATGACCAGGGGTAAACCATTCACAAAGAGAATCAAGTCAGGACGTTTGTTATTGTTATTCTCAATGATGGTAAATTGATTAACCACAAGGAAATCGTTTTGCTTTGGATTACTAAAATTGACCAACTGAACCCGGTCGCCACGCTGAATACCATCTTTACGATACTCAACAGGAACTCCTTCTGTTAATAGCTCATGAAAGTTCTGATTATTTACCATGAGTTCCGGAGAAACAATTCGCTCGATGTTTTTTAATGCCTCTTGTTGGGCTTCAAAAGGTATTTCAGGATTGTTTCGGGCAATAGCTTCTTGCAAGCGACCTTTCAAAATTACATCACTAAAAGAATTTCTTTCCGGTTCTTCACCATCAGGTGCAATAACAGCACCATGAATATAGTTCCAACCAAGGTTTTCAAGTTCCTCAATTGCCCAAATTTCTATATCGTTTTCAGTTATTTTGGTCATGCTTATATATCTTAGTATCCATATCTTTCGTTCATATAACTTAGCCAATCGCTACAATTATTACCCTTTTGATTTTTCCGAACAAATGCCACCCAATCTTGATGATGCCATGTTTTAAACAGGGCTTTTCCTTTCCATAATTCACCCCATCCACTTTGAAAGTCGGCAATTCCCGTAGTTTTCAGACAAGTAATCAAATCATTATTTCTTCCATCAAAGGCTACAGTAGATGCTACCAAATCGTATTTATCACTTTGGGCTATGCCTTCTACTAAAGATTGCTGACGAAATAATTGATACCCACCTGTTGACGCAGGGCATCGCTTAATTTTTGATTGAGCAGAATCTGACAAACTAAGGTTGTTCCAGTATTTTCTTCCCCAAACTGTTTGATGGCAAATACTTTTATAACCGTCTTCTGTTAAAACTTCTAAACATCTTTTGGGGTCAGGATTATCGGGTTTTTCTTCTCTTCCTTTTACAGTTCTTGCAGAACAAGGGTAAAAGCTGTGTTCAGAATATTTACATTCTGTCAAAACAATTCCATCGCCATTTTTAGTTTTTACAAGAAACGCTACATCAGGAGAAGTTTGACCTGAACCTCTGCTACCATCCATTTCGCCCAATAATGTTGATGGGTGTAGATTATTGTTTGCTTCAAAGGCAAACTCAAGCTGAATATCCACAATTTCGGTAATGTCTTTTGAAATCTTTTCTTGTAGAAACTGCAACATCAATATCTTGAACGCTTCTGAACTACGAACAGGAAAATACAGATTAGCACTCAAAACCCAAGAACTCATTAGGTTGTGAACACCTGTATGCTCTTTTACATTTTTCTCAACCAAGTATGTAGTTAGCTCTTTTCTAATAGGTAGGTAAACGGTTTCTATCCATTTACTTTTGGGAATAATATGTTCATACTTACCTCCATTCTGAAAGCCCCATTCAGCAGTAGAAATATTGGTTTTACGCCAATTTATCTGGTTTTGTCTCTGTGTTTGTATGAAGTTGTTCTGTTGCATATTCAATAAGTTTAAATATTATTAGGGGCTGAGCTTTTATCTTTTTCAAAAGGTGTTTGCTTACCATGAATCCCTCTACCGTGCCATTTTCCTGTGGCTAACCAATGTTCATAATGAAACAACCACTCACTTGTCCAGGGAATTATTGTATCGGCAATAAACAACCTGTTATTCCATTCCTGAGCTTTTCTATAATACAAGCAAAGCCACTGGTCTTCTGTACTGTAAACATGAGGAAGCTTTTTCTCGCCCTCTCTGAGTTCCAGTTTTTTATTTATAACATAAACACATGGATGAAAACCAACCTTATACTCAAGCTTAATGTCATACACTTCACTTAAAACAGTTGGCTGCAAACTCCCTTTCCATACCAATTTGTTTACACTCCTGGTAATAGTTGATTCGGGAAAATAGCTTTCCAACTTTTTAGCCTGAACAATAATGTTGATTCCTTGATTTTTAATCTTCACCATGAAAATTGTGCTTTTTAACTTGTGTACTTGTTGCTGTGCTTGCGCCCAAAAGTCCTGTTCCTTTTGCCATGTGTAGCTGTCCGCTTTCTCGTTGTTGATAGGTGTTGTCAGCGATGCGACTAAATGATGAAGTCACAATCTTATCGCCAAACGATTCAGTCAACAAGTTTTTAATAGCTGGAACACCTCTTGTTTGGGTGATGGTGGATATATCATTTTTAGCTTTGTTCAGCCACTTATAAAAGTTCTTTTCTTTATTGGGGAATTCTGGCCACTTATCAGCAAAGTTT
>JBFHKL010000373.1:0-3779 GCA_041595375.1 Saccharicrinis sp. | reverse complement strand
GGCATAGGGTTTTCTTTTTTATCCTTAGCCGATGGCGATTGATATTTTAAGCGGTTTCTGTCTTTGGTCAGATTAATGGCTATGTTTTTTTGAGCCGTAACAGCTTTCAACGGATCGCCTTCCCAATCATATTTAGTACTTAAGGGTGTATCGGCATCTTCTTCAGTTTCCTCCTCCGGAAATAGCTCTTTTTCATCAGGGATAATTTCACCTTTTGAATCAAAATAAGCTTCCTTAGCTTCCTGAAGCAATTGATGACGAATACCCAGCATTTCTGCTAATTCACCAAACTTTTGTGCTTTGGCTTTTGTTTCTTCATCATTGGCATCACCTAATTCCGTTAGTTCCTTTTGCACCATAGCACGTTGCTCATATAGCTGTGGCAATTCTTCTTTAATACGGATAATAATGGCAGGTAAGTCCTCCGTATTTTGTTTGCGAAAATCATCAAATATGCCTTTCTGAAAATCAGCTAATTTTATTCCTATTAGCTTAGCTAATACCCAACGCATTTGCATATAATAGCGTTTTGGCGATGCTATATACACGCGCACCTCGCTTTTATTTGTGTTATGTTGCATGATCAACTGGCAAGCTGTATCGTAATCGGGTTCCTTTTTATTTAGCAGGTCAATAATCTGCGCTTTTACTTTATCATCCATGATAGATTAATTAGTGAATAATGATTTATTGCTTTTGAGACTGCAATTTCAACAAAGGCAATTGCCTTAAAAAGGACAGCAAATGATGCTTAACAAAAGCAACTAACAAAAAAAGCCCCGCATTACTGCGAGGCTTAAACCTAAAACTATAAACATGAACCTATCTACTTTTTAACTACCGTTGTAGCTGTAGTTTTAATTTTCTCGAGATATGGAAAACCACTCTCGTAGAGCTTATCACATTTTTCAACTGGGATACTATCCTTTGAAAAATCTATGATGCCAAACTTCCTGGTATGAATTTTACCCGGCTTAACACCTATTACTTTATACTTCTCAGTCCACTTAGTCATAACTTCTATTCAGCAGCAATTAATGGAATTGAACCTTCGTAATGGTAAATATTTTTACTCTTGTAAGAGAAAAGGGAGCTAATACCTGAGCGTGCAGAAGTCTCCTTACCTGTACCATTCCCATCTGGAGATGATTCATAAGTAGCAGGGCGCAGCGCATCACCTAATAAGAAAAAGTTTCCGTTGTTATCAGGAACAAGAAATACCATATTCTCATTTTTAGCAGCATTAATAAAGCCTAAGGCTTTTTTCTGTAATCCAGGATGAAAGAAACTTAAATTATATTTCCAGCTCTTGCCATCTTTTTCGCCAACAGACTCCAATTGAAGCTCTCCTGTATCATCGGTAACATAAATAGGAATAAAGCATTTACCTGTATTAAAGGTAATATCTCCTACCAGAGCAGCTGAATCCTCCAGCGTTACGCCATCCACTGTTAAATCAGGTTCTTCAGGCCAAGCTGCAACATCTTTCCAATAAGCCGCATAAATGGTTTGGGTAATTCCTCCCATATTAGCGCCACCGGGTAAATTTTTACTAATTTCTTCTAAATCAATCATAAATAAAAAAATTACGGAGAGCCTAAGCTCTCCAGGTTTATTATTCAGAAGTCTTATCTAAAGTTGTCCAAACAGCATCATTAATACCAAAGCCCATACCTTCATACCAATCGCACATCAAAAAAACCTGACGTTTAGATTCTTCAATCTTAAAGTTGGTTTGGTTTGATTTTTTCTTGGTACAGAAAAGCATATTCTCTTTAGGCGTAGCAAACATCCATGATTCTCCGGCTAATGATGGCAAACCAACAATTTGTTGCGGAGTAAAATCCACGCCCTTATGAATACCTTGAGCTGAAGAAATAGTATAAAACCCTTTAGAGCGCTTATCACGCAAGTAAGCCAACTCCATTTCATAAGGTAAGAAAAGGTTCATTTTCTTGGTCTTATAGGTATTTGAAATGCCATCAATAAAGCTTTCAACCTGGTCAAAAATGGTAGATGCATCTAAATCACCTACATCAGCAATGTGATTGATAACACCTGCAGTAGTACCATCACTATCAACACCTGCCTGTACTATGGTTTTTAAACCATCAATAGCGTCGGATGCACTATTGGCAGTACCAGAAGTAGGTGCAGAATAAACACCTTTACCATAGGCTTCCAGCTCCATTTCTTCCTTCATTTTAGGAATAATATGGGTTTCGATGAGCCATTTTACAAAAGGCCATTCTTTACGATTTACATTATCGGAAGCCAAGAAACCTAACCAGGTTGCTTCTAAAGCATCAGGATAATCCTCAAAATCAATCTTGATTTTACGCAACTTGATTTCGTTAGGAATTACTTTAACTGAGCCTTTAGGGGTCCAACCTGATTGAAAACCTTGAACTAAGCTGGTAATAGACGAATTAGCTAACTGATAAATCGTTTCATCAGTTTTAATTGGGGTCATGTAACCGGGAGTTACAGCTGGCTGTAACATAAGTTGTTTCACCCGCTTGGTGTTTTGACCTGACTTTAGGTAGTATGCACCATATTCGGCAATAATATTAGAAATATCCATATATGTATGAGATAAAAAGGTTAAATCAAATCATCATCTGCAGCCTGATTGTGCGGTAATGCATTTATTGCATCCCAATCAACACCATCAGCATTATTTTTACCACCATCTCCCCCATTGTTACCTGTTGGTGAGGTACCAGCTTTGGATGCAAGCTTAAGCTTGATGGCATTCACTTTGGCCGTATGCCCTTCTGCATCGGCAACGGTTTTATCAATATCATCAAGGGCTGCAATAATAGTATTGCGCTCTTGTTGAGCGGTTTTCATTTTGTTTTCGGCATCAGCGGCCTTGCTTAGAGCATCGTTAATTTTATCAAGCTGATCAGCATTAATATAAGCTCCATTTTCTTCGTCCACCTCAATATTGGCGACTGCCATAACTGCAATAAGTGCAGCTAGCTTTTGTGTTTTACTCATGTTATTGGAATTACTATGATTAGAATTTTGCTTTTGTCCTGGAAGGAGTTTTTTAACCCCGTTAATGATTTCGTTTTTAAAATTGGATAGTGCAGCGTTTAAGTCATCTGCTTTTTGAGCTAAGGTTTCTGGTTGGTTCTTGCGCTCAGGGATTGGTAGTCCAGCAGCTGCAATCATGGCTACTTTTTGAGGATCTTCTAAGGCATTTTTCTTGCCTGTCATTTCTATAATCTCATCTACAAACCCCCACTCTTTTGCTTCCTCTGCAGTAAGCCAGGTATTCTTTTTCATGAGCTCAACGAGCTTATTAATAGGCTTACCCGTGCGTTTAGCATAGATGTTGGCTATCACCACATCCATCTTTTTGTTTTCGTCTTTATCCTGGGTAAGTTTATCAATTAAGGCCTGCAGGTCATCTTCATTCATATACCCCCACTCATCAACCCACCCCATTACTTTATGCACCAGAAAAAAAGCGGTAGAATTCATTTTTATGGTTGAACAACCACAAGCGGCAACGGTAGCCGAACTAGCAACAAAACCCGATAAGCGTGCAGTAATATTGCCATGATCCACAAACTGATCGTGAATACCTAATCCATGATCTAAGGCACCGCCTAAAGAGCAAATGTTCACCAATACGGGATTAGTTCCTGTATCTTTAAGCATTGCTTTAACATACTGGCGCGAATAGGACCCTGAACCAATATATCCATCAATATCGAAAGTAGCGTTTTTGGGCATGATTCTCCTTTTTCCCACAAATCAAGTGTATT
>JBFHKL010000372.1:0-3781 GCA_041595375.1 Saccharicrinis sp. | reverse complement strand
TGGTATTCTTTTATGTATCAGGTATGGGTACCGATAGTAGCGAAAAAGGGAAAGTGATGTGGGCTAGGGTGAAAGGAAAAACAGAGAATATGATTCTTAACATGGGTTTTAAGGATGCTTATGTATTTCGTCCCGGAGCCATTATACCCGAACGGGGAATCAAATCTCGTACTAAACTGTATAATATATTTTATATTCTTTTCAGACCCTTCTTCCCGCTTATGAAAAGAATCAAATCGGTTACTACTACTTCTAAAGTAGGAAGGGCTATGATTAATTTATACAGACATCCTCAGGTGAATAAACATATTGAAGGCGAGGATATTAATAGGGTAGCTCTGATCGGATAATCTCATGAGTTTTTAGAGTGCTTGAAAGACATAAATTGTTTACCTATCATTTGAGTTAAATTAAAATGCTTGTTAATCGATTGGTGGATATTGTCTCGAAGATGAGAAGATCCTAAAATATCTTTTTAGATTTGCATGTGAATTAAAATTTATTCACAATGCGAAATACACTAATTATTTTTGTGGCTGTCATGTTTGTGTGTAATCTATCAGCACAAAGAAGCGAGTATTATACTGGAGAGGTCTTAAAGTACGGCTCTCAAATCAATAGCATAGATATTAATGGAGATGATAGTCAGTTGCTTATTGGAGGAGAGGATAAGCAGGTGGTTTTAGTTGACTTGCAGAAGGGTAAAGTAATTTTAGAAATGGAGGCCCATTATTTACCCGTAGCTGAGGTTAAATTCTCAAATATATATGATGGGTTTTATACTATTGGCGACAGAAGTTTTAAGTTGTGGTTAATGGGATCTGATAAGGCTGAAGAACTCTATACAGGTAGCCATACTTCTATTACTGATTGGGATAGTTCTGCCGATGAGACTTTTTTTGTTGGGAGTTCCTATGAAAAGGGTTTCAGATATTGGAAAAAATCGGTCTTAGATGAGCCTCAGGATATCAGTACTTCTCAGGATAAAAATGTAGTATCCGTTGCTTTGGGACGTAAGCATAAAATATTAGCAGCTGGATCTCTTGATTCTACTATTGAATTATGGAATACTGAGGGATTGAGCCGTAAGGTAAAGATATTGGCACATGGGGCACCTGTTTGTTGTCTGGAGTTTATTGAGAATGACCAATATCTGATTTCAGCTTCTCACGATGGCTATGCCAAGCTATGGGATTGTAGCAATGGGGAAATAGTAAAAGTGTACCCAGGTCATATACAGGCTATTAATGCTGTTAGTGTGAGCCCCGATGGGAAATATCTTTTAACAGCCGGTTACGATAAAACAATTGGCTTATATGCTATTGCTACAGGCCAGTGTATTTATCGCTACCAGGGTCACGAAGCTCCTGTTTTTGATGTGAAGTGGAATCATAAAGGAGATGGGTTTTATTCAAGTGATAAGGATGGTACTATTATTGAGTGGAGCGTACCAACTAAGGTGTTTGTTGATTTTTACTTTCAGAAAGAAATGAATGACGAAATTCAGAATAGTTCGCTTTTTAATGCCAAAAGAAAAGGTGAGTCCCGAGACGATTACAAGCAACGCCAAATGAGGGCTGAGCGTTTTAAGCAAAAGCTTTACGAAACCTATTCAGAAAAATATAAAGAGTTGATAGAAAAACAGATTATAGGAGAGATTTAAACGAAGAAATTAATGGAAACAAAAATAAGAACAAGAGAATCAAGAGCTGCGATTGAACGATTATATATTACCATGCGTCACCTGTTTATTCGCGGAAGTTATAAGCCTCTGGGAGTATCGGGTGAGGAATTAACAAAGACTTTTATTACGCTTAATCCTGAAATTTATGGTTCTATGTCTGATCCGTACAGGGTGGAGCTAAGTGCCATGAAATATGTATTGGATCGTTTGCCTAAAGGGATTGAAAGATGCCGGTTTATTCGATTGATAGCTCGCGAAGGCTTCGAGCAATCCGACTATGAGGTGATTGTTCCTTCCAAACGCCGCAGAAATTGTTATCGAATCGATGAAAATTCAATGTATATTGAGGTTACCCGCGGACGTAGCGATATATATGATATCCTTACCCACCTGACATTTCTGTTTAATGAATCTAAAAAGATCATGCAAAACAGCGTGGATGGCAAAGGGAATATTAGCAATGACTGGGTTAAGTTAAAAGAATTTATTCATTCAGATGAAGCACCCGACCGCAAACAGGGTATTACTTACCTAAGTAATGTGTTAGGCCGTACCTACCTTGAAACAAAGTTGGCTGTTGATGATTTTGGTTCAAGAAAGGGTGAACCCTCCTTATTTGAAATTATTTATTGGCTTGGTCAGTTAACCATTCAGGAGCATAATAAGGATATGAGCCGTGAGATTTCCTTTTCACAAAAGCTCAGAGAGATTATTGGTCATCATGTCTATGGCGAAAAATGGTCTAATCATATTAAAAAGTTTCTGGTACAAAAAGGATGGATCAATCGTCCCGTGCATATTGTAAGCGCAAATATGCATAGCTTTCTAAATACACTCTATGGACATGTGGTTGAACCCGATATTCAAACCCTTGACGAGCTGGCCATAAAAACAAGCCAGGCTGCGAGTGATAAGCTTCGAAATAATATTGAAAAAATTGCCTTGCAAAATGGCATGTATATTCTGAAGGATTCTTCTGGTGCAAATATTAATGTACAGGTTTTTGACTTGGAGAAAGCCTTAAAAGTTAATGGATCAAACTGGTTACGTGTAAATAAGAAAGGAACTGACGATAAAGGATTACTTTTGGTGATGGATTATGCATTTGGGGAGCAGGCTTATGAATGTATTGATGAACTCCTAAAACCAGTTGTCATTAACGGGAAAAAAACACCTTTAAATATAGAGTCCATATCAGTTATGGGTAAAGCCGGTATTTTAAAAGGAGATAAAGGAGATATCATAGTGCCCGATGCGCATGTTTTTGAAGGAACAGGAGATAATTACCCTTTTGAAAATAGTTTTCATGCAGAAGAATTTAGAGGTAATGATTTAAATGTTGTGGAGGGAAATATGATTACTGTTTTGGGAACTTCCCTACAAAATAAAGATGTATTAATACATTTTATGAATAGTTCATGGAATGCTGTTGGCATTGAAATGGAAGGCGCTCATTATCAAAAAGCCATACAGGCAGCTACCAAAGTGAGGAAAAGTATCAATGAAAAGGTTAAAGTCTTTTATGCTTATTACGCTTCGGATAATCCACTGCAAACAAAAACAACACTGGCTTCCGGAGGATTGGGTGAGGAGGGGGTTAAACCTACCTATCTGATTACTCTAAAATTGCTGGAAAAAATAATGGCAGGATAAGAACATAGGCTGACGGTCTGCAGCTGAGAAAAAGTAGCTAGTCTTTTGGTATCTCTTCTCAGCTTGTAGTCTTTGCCTTTTCGTCGAAACCAGATATTCGATAAGTCATTACTGCATTTCTTTCTTTTCTACCTTACCCTTTTCCCTCTTGACCCTTTCCCCTTCACCCTTTATCCTTTTACCTCTTTAACCTTTTACCTCTTTAACCTTTCTTTCCTTTACCCTTGAAATACTTTTTCACCTTGCAAGCTCTAGGTTTAAAAACAAAAAAAACCATCCGAAATAAATCGAATGGTTTTTTGTAGAGCGAAAGACGGGGATCAAACCCGCGACCCTTAGCTTGGAAGGCTAATGCTCTATCAGCTGAGCTACTTTCGCATAATAAATAAAAATATTGTATGAGCCAATAGAGGGACTCGAACCCACGACCTGCTGATTACAAAT
>JBFHKL010000371.1:0-3784 GCA_041595375.1 Saccharicrinis sp. | reverse complement strand
TTATCAGGTGTCTTTAGCCAATGAATTTATTCGTCAGGCCAACGTTTATGGTAAAGAAGAATATACTAAATTGGATCAATACAAAGCTGAAGCACGTTTTTTGAGGGCACTTTCGTATTGGCATGCACTCGATCTATTCGGTAATGGAGTGCCTTTTGTGACTGAAAATGACGCCGTAGGCTCTGATTTGCCTATGCCTGCAGGTGATTCTCCTAGAGGATCTGAATTATTTGAATATATCGAAAGTGAGTTGTTGGCAATTGTGGGTGATGCTGAAGAGGAAAATGAAATCTTGTTAGAGCCTGGTGAAAGTTATGGAGGTCAAGCAAATAAAGCTGCTGCCTGGATGGTTTTGGCTAAACTGTATTTAAATCATGCTGTATACTTAGGTGAAGAAAGTAGCACCTACTACGAAGCTGGTAGAACCTACATTAATAAAATTATTGATGCAGGATATAGCCTAATTACTTCAGCTGATGCCGTAACTGGTGATGTTTATACTCCTTACGAATATCTTTTCTTAGCAGATAACTATTCTGCTGATAACGAAATCATCTATTCTATTAATTACGATGGTGATTACTCTCGCACCTACGGTGGAACAACCTATATGATTTGTGCTGCTACTGGTGGAGAAATGACAGCTACAGATTATGGTGTATCTGGAGGTTGGGGTGGAAACCGTACCACTAAAGCATTGGTTAACAAATTTGAAGATACCGATGGTCGTGCACTATGGTTCACTGAGGGTCAGGATCTTGAAATTGAAGATCAAACTCAATTTACACAAGGATACGCAGTAGTTAAATTCAAAAACAAAACCCGTGATGGTAGTTACGGAACCAACGAAGGAACCTCAAATTGGACAGATGTAAACGTTCCTGTATTTCGTTTAGCTGATGCCTACCTTATGGCTGCTGAATTGGATCTACGTATTGATGGTTCTGTTTCTACAACAAACAAAACCTATTTACAAGAAATTGTAGACAGAGCAGGAACTACATTGCCTTCATCTATCGATTTAGATTGGATTTTGAACGAAAGAGCACGTGAATTGTATTGGGAATGTCACAGAAGAACAGACTTGGTTCGTTTCGGAGAATTTACGACAGGTTACGACTGGCCATTTAAAGGAAATGCAACAGAAGGAACTGATGTAGCAACTACATACGACCTAATGCCTATCCCTTACGATGATGTTGTTGCCAATCCAAATTTGGAGCAAAATCCTGGTTACTAATTAATTTTTAACAGAAATTAAAAATTCAGAAAATGAAAATACTTAAAAATATATTATGGGTTTTTCTGGGGGCACTTATCTTCACTTCATGTGATGACGAAGATAAAATTGTGTACAACTCAGAAGATGCAATTGCTCCTACTCTTACGAGTCCAGCTTCTTCAAGCGATTTAAGCTTTACCTCTGATGATGCTTCCAATTCAATTACTTTTGCTTGGTCTGCAGCTGATCCAATCGTAGCAGTTGAAGTAAATTACACCGTTGAACTATCAACTACTGAAAACTTTGACGATGCAAACATTTTGGTAAGCGAAACTACTGATCTAGAAGATGATGTTACTGTAAGTGTTCTAAACAATGCTTTAGTTTCTATGGAACTGGAAGTAGGTACAGAAACCACTGTTTATTTTAGAGTAGTCGCCTCGATTAGCGATTATACGGATGAAATTACATCAGCAACAGCTAGTTTTGCAGTTACACCTTACGAAACTGTTATCGATTATCCAATGATTTATGTTCCTGGAGCATATCAGGGATGGAATCCAGGTGGTGATGATGGAATTCTATATTCTTACGAATCCAATACTGTTTACGAAGGTATTATTCGTATCAGTGCTGATGATAATCCTTCAGAATTTAAAATTGCTCCTGAAGCCAATTGGGATAATTCATGGGGAGGTACCTTAACTGCAGATGGTGATGACTATTCCGGAACTTTAGATGCTAGTGGAGGTAATTTTAGCGTTGCTAATGCAACTTACGCCTTTACTGTTGATACTGATGCACTAACCATCGAAATGGTTAAAACCGACGATTGGGGTATTATTGGTGGTTCTGTTCCCCCTTACGATTGGTCAGTAGATGTTGACATGTCATATAATGGTCAAATGAAGCGATGGGAACTTACTACAGATTTGGTAGCTGGTGACTTTAAATTCCGTGCCAATGATGGATGGGATTTAAATTATGGTAGTGATGATGCCGATGGTACACTTTCAGGTGGCGGATCTAATATTCCAATCGATGCAGATGGAAATTACACCATTACATTGGATACTGAAAATCTTACATACACCCTAACTGCAAACTAATTTGCATAAATAAAAAGAGCATGCACAGGCGCATGCTCTTTTTTTATACTTCCAAACCCAAATTTTAACCAAAGAATTACATCACGAGAAGAAATTAGCTATGAAGAAACTTTACACCTATTTCCTTTCTTTCCTCCTACTGATCCCATCAATAGGATTTGGACAAATTACTACAGTCCCCGAATTTCCGGATGTCAATTCAGAAATTACAATCACTTTCGATTCTTCTCTAGAATCCAGTCTAGGTGCATTCACCGACGACTTATACGCTCACACAGGTGTTCTTATAGAAGGAAATACCGAATGGCAACATGTGATTGGAACATGGGGCGAAAATACAAGTCAACCACAATTAACCAACAATGGTGATGGTACCTACTCTCTTGTTATCACACCAAACATTACCGACTACTACTCCATTTCGAGTGGAGAAGTTGTTACTGATATTGCTCTTGTTTTACGATCATCAGACGGAAGTCAACAAACTAGCGATTTATTTATTACTATTTATCAGGAAGGACTCAACGTAAGTTTTTCTGAACCTTCCAACAACCAGGTAGTTGCATTGGGCGATAGCTTAGCAATAGAAGTTAATGCAACCGAAAACGAGAACTTAAGTTTATATGTTGATGGCACACTCGAAGAAAATACGACTCTCACCGAAATCAGTACAAAAATACTACCTACTGAAACTGGCTACCACCAATTGGTCGCCATTGCAACCGCTGGCACCGAAGAAGCCAGAGATACTGTACAATTTTTTGTTCGTGCCAATACACCAACAGCAACAAAAGACAGCAACATTAAAGATGGAATTAATTACATAAACGACACAAGCGTAACTTTATCAATTTATGCACCTGAAAAAGAGTACATCTTTGTGATTGGTGATTTTAACGATTGGGAAATAGACAATAGCTACCTAATGAATCAGGATGGCGACTATTTTTGGATAACTCTCGATGATCTTACAGCAGGCCAGGAATACATTTTCCAATACCTGATCGATGGAGATATCCGAATTGCCGACCCTTATGCCGATAAAGTGCTGGATCCCGACAATGATCAGTACATTTCGGATACTACTTATCCCGATCTTATCTCCTATCCTTCCGATAAAACAACGGAAATAGCTAGTGTTTTTCAAACGGCACAAACAGACTATACTTGGTCCGATTCGGACTTTGCAGCTCCTGAAAAAGAGGATTTAGTAGTTTACGAATTGCATGTTCGCGATTTTACCGAAGCTGGCAACATAAAAACAGTTACAGACACACTCGACTACCTGCAACGACTTGGTGTAAATGCCATTGAACTAATGCCATTTAACGAATTTGAAGGAAATAGTTCCTGGGGATACAACCCATCCTTCTATTTTGCTCCTGATAAAGCATATGGAACAAAAACAGATTATAAAGATTTTGTAGATGAATGCCACAGTCGTGGAATTGCT
>JBFHKL010000370.1:0-3803 GCA_041595375.1 Saccharicrinis sp. | reverse complement strand
AAACAAGAAGGAGAACAATACAAATAATGGCTTTTTTTTATTCGTGTAAATTGGTGTAATTCGTGGACAAAAAACTTTGCGGTTAAAGTATCGCCATGGTAAAATAAAATTAAAAAATGAACATACTTTATATAGGTCAATACACCAACGGCACCACCAGTAAGATGCGTGCCGACCAGCTTAAAAAAATCCTAAGCTCTACCACAACCCTAAACCCAACACCCAATACCCCACCCCACACTTCCTTTCACATCATCGACACCCATATACCATTCCATCAAACCCATCGCGTATGGCGTTCCTTGGGATTTCGTTATAAACGAGGGCCACTTATTTCTAATATCAATACATATATCATAAAAAAGTTGGATAGCCTATTAGAGAAAGGGAATAATAGCTTATTTGCAAACAAAAAGAATGCTCATCAGCTAACAAGCTCCTTTTCTAATTCGCTATTCACATTAATCTGGATCGACAAAGCCATCTTCCTGACTCCTAAAACCACCCAATACTTAAAATCATTGACCAATAAACTGGTTCATTTTACGCCAGACCCAGCCTTTACTTTTCACAAATCGCACCTATTTAGAGAATCATTATCCATTTATGATTATGCCATTACTACAAAAAAATATGAGCTAAACTATTTTGAAAATTACCTTAAAAGGAATCAGGTTATATATGCGACCCAAGGATTTGATAAAAAGTTGCATCAACCGATTACAGAATTCAAAAACAAAAAAGAGGGTATTCTATTTATTGGCCATCACGAAAGAGAACGTGAAATCGTATTTCAAAAACTAATTGATGCTAAAATACACCTGTCTATAGCTGGAATAAAATGGGAAGCATTTGCCGAAAGAAACAAGAATAATCCAAACCTTCATTACTTAGGAAGGGGCATTTACGGTGATGATTACGTTAAATTTTTATCTGCCTATCAATTTTCGTGGGGGTCTGTATCAAAATGGATCCCTGAGCTGCACACCACCCGTACCTTTGAAATCGCGGCCTGTGGTACAGCACTTATTACTGAAAGAAACGAAGAAACCCAATCGTTTTTTAATGATGAAGAAGCCATTTTTTACGATACGGTGGATGATATGATCAAGAAGATACAGTATTATCAAAATCATTTGGATGAGTTGGAAGTGCTCACCTCAAAAGGAACCCAAAGAGTGCATAAAGATGGAAGAGATTATGAATCTATTTTAAGAAGGGTGCTCGAAGAGATAGGGAGGTAGAGGGTTAAAGAAGTAGAGAATTAGCGCATTAGAGGAAGAGAGAATTAGCGCATTAGAGAGGTAGAGGGTTAGAGAGTTAGATTAGTAGAGGGTTAAATAAGTAGAGAATTAGCTTATTAGAGAGTTAACAAGCAATACCGCTAACAAGCATCTAATCCGCTAAAATGCTAACATGCTAATCATCTAAAATGCTAACATGCTATCCTGCTAACCAGCTATACCGCTAACCAGCTAATCTGCTATTTAGCCGGCAATTTCTTTCTTTTGTTATTAAACTATTAAGCATTTTTGTAATTTCAATACCTAAGCCTTCCAGTTCTACCAGTTTGTTATCGTCAATTAGATTTATATTGTGCAATAATAACACTACGGTGATGGCCTCATATAAAGAACCTCGTGAAATATATAAAAAATGGATAAACTCTTTTGTTGAAACCCGTCCTTTACCTTCAGCTATATTTTGAGGTACTGATGCGGCAGCTGCTTCAAGCTGTTCCAATAATCGATAATGTCCTTTAATTTCATTTGTTGATGCGAGTATGATTTTGGTAAATTCCATAGCTTTTTGCCAGACCAAAAGATTTTTAAAGGAGTAAAAAGACATCATTTTAAAATTTAAACAGTTCATTAACTAGTAATTTACAACTTAATTATATAAAAAACCAATCCCTTAACCTGCTAAGCTAATTTGTAAAATGCTAATAAGCTAACATGCTAAACCGCTAATCTGCTAACCCGCTAACCAGCTAATCATCTAACATGCTAATTATCTAACAAGCTAAACCGCTAACATGCTAATCATCTTTTTTCCTATATTAGCTCACCTAATTACAAGGCATGATTGAAAATTTAAAACAAGAAAAAGGCTGGATCATTATTATCCCGGTAGCACTGGTGTTAAACCTACTCATGGGTTTACAGTTATGGAGTGCTATAGGACTGGCATTCACCGGATTTTATATATATCGTACGATCTATAATATGGGTCATAAGATACCCATCATTGACTTAATGACAACTCTGGCAGCTCTGCAATGGATACTGGGACCTTATATCGATTATCATAATGGTGTAAACCACTATAAATATTTTATGTATGTCCCCGAAGCACAATATATGGCCTATGCAGTACCTGCTATTATTGCTTTTCGCCTGGGAACACTTTTTTTTACCGATCACTCTGATTTGGAAGAGCTAGGACAAAAAGTAAGTAACCTACTGGATAACTATCCCAAGTTACCCTATATATTGGTTTTTGGCGGGTTGTTAATTCCTTATCTAAATGCCTTTATCCCTGCAGCTTTACGTTTTGTTTTTTTCCTATTAGCTAATGTCAAATACGTAGGCGCCATTTATCTTTTATTCTCGCGCAAAGACAATCGATGGCCTATCTTTATAAGCATCATGCTGCTTACAGCTTTGGCTTCTATTGCTTCAGGCATGTTTCACGACCTGCTACTATGGGCCATGCTTACCTTTACCTTTGTAGCCCGAGAATTGCATCTAAAACTGTCTTCAAAAATAAGCATTGCTCTTTTGGGTATGTTTTTGGCCATCACCATACAATCTGTAAAACAAGAATATCGTACTATCATTCACCATGGATATGGAGGCAATAAGGTCAGCTTATTTGTAGGTATGGCAGCAGCGGAATGGTCCAGCGGAAAGATTGTCAATCCCAGCTCCGATGAGGATATGAATGCCCGTTTAAATCAAGGATGGATTATCTCAGCTGTGATGAAAAATGTACCTGCAAGAGAACCCTATGCCACAGGTTCTACCATCTGGGATGGAATAGAAGCCAGCCTTCTCCCCCGTTTTTTGGCACCCAATAAGAAGAAAGCCGGGGGACAAGAAAATTTTAAACGTTTTACGGGTTTGCCTTTGGGTGAAAATACCAGTATGGGTATTAGTCTGGCCGGAGAAGGTTATGCGAACTATGGTCGCTGGGGCGGTATACTATTTATGTTTTGCTGGGGCTTATTTATAGGTTGGTTTTGGAGTAAATTGAGTGGATGGAGTAATATCTACCCTACCCTTCTGGTTTGGAGTCCCATCCTGTTTTTGCAAGTCGTAAAAGCAGAAACAGAATTTGTGGTGGTACTCAATCACTTAATAAAGGCCAGTGTGTTGATATTTGGTTTATTGTGGTTTATCAGAAAACAATGGGGAGCGAGAATTTAATAGCGGGTTAGAAAATAGCATAGAAACGTGTTAGAGAAAAAATTTAAAATGCTATTAACAAACTCCAAGATAAACGATAGTGTCCGTTAATACTTTCTGTAACGTCGAATACTCTACCTGCAAAATCAATAGCTTTATGCCAGACAAGTAAATTCTTAAATGAAAAAGATTACCTATTCAATAAGCCAATCCTCTCATATGCTAACAAGCTATTCCTCTAACCAGCTAACAAGCTAACCAGCTATTCTTCTAACCAGCTATTTATTATACACCTTTGCATACTCGTCTGACACCACATTTGCTTCAAAACGCTCTACATTCTTTAAGCCACGCGCTACTATTCCTTTTCTTAATTCTTCATCATATATTAATTTT
>JBFHKL010000369.1:0-3823 GCA_041595375.1 Saccharicrinis sp. | reverse complement strand
ACACAACACAATCTTAAATATCTTTTGTGTATTTATATAATAAATGATAAAACACCGAGAGTTACATTTGTGGGGACAAATATAAGTAACCCCCGGCATCAATCAACACAACACATTTTTGCATCTGCTAAAATAGTTTTTAATTATGTTTTTCACACAAAAAACATAATTAAATTTCAACTTTTCGCATTTTTTAGTCGACCCAAAGTATACCGGAAGCCACTCAAGTGGAGACAAGAGTTGTGACTTCCGGTATTGATCAACACAACACAATCTTTTATGCCATTAAAATTTCCTGAGAAAATGGTTTAGGTAAATCGCAAAAGAAGAAAAGATGATCGACATTAGCCGTCTTAAAGGATTTATAAACTTTTTCTTCCACGTTAAACAAACTCACCTGACCTCTGTTCATTACAGATAAACGCTGACCTGCAATAAGAGCATCTATGGTATCAGAATTAATCTCCTCTACCATATGAAAATCGACCATAACGTTTGAATAAGGATAGGTAAGCTTATTAATGAGTTCTTGCTTAAAATTATAAGAATCTATTTTGTTTAATCTGGTACAATCTTCAAAGGATACCAGAATAGTATTTCTATATGTCTTTATCTTGATCATAAATATGTGTGTTAACGTTTGATAACATACATACCAAAGCCTATGCCATAAAAACACATGTGCTGATTATCAACACTATAAGATTCCACACCATGCGAAATGTGCTATTTTTTGGAATTTATTCCATTTTATGGATATTGATTTTATCCAATTTGATTTAAAAATCGATCAAGAATTTCATTTATCAAAGTAATCTGGTAATTTTGCATCAAATTTTATAAAACCAAAAAATGGCGACAGACCAAGATTTTGATTCAATACGACCATACCGTGACAATGAGATGCCCGAGGTATTTCAACAATTAATGAAAGAAGAATCATTTATTGAGCTTTTAAAATACCTTTTTCCCAAGGTTCCTACTAATGATTTTATTAACAAATTACTTTCTCTGAAAACCATTGATCAATTTCAGATTGAAGTAATATCTCCATATATTAAGGAAGTTCTGAAAAACACTACACAGGGAATTACTTGCGAAGGCTTTGATAAGTTAGATACAAACAAGAGCTACCTGTTTATTTCAAATCATAGAGATATTGTACTGGACTCAGCATTTCTTAATTATCTATTAATAGAAAATGGACACAACACCACCGAAATAGCCATAGGTGATAATCTATTAATATATCCATGGATAACAAAACTGGTTAAACTAAACAAGTCGTTTTTAGTAAAACGAAACCTTCCTGCCCGACAGATGCTACAGAGCTCGAAGCTGATGTCCGAATACATCAGATATAATCTTACTGAGAGAAACTCTAGTATATGGATAGCCCAAAGAGAAGGACGTTCGAAAGATGGAGATGACCGAACACAAACCAGCTTACTAAAAATGCTAAATCTAAGTGGAAAAGGCGTATTCTCTGACAATTTTAAGGAGCTTCATATTGTTCCCTTATCTATTTCATACGAATATGATCCATGTGATTATTTAAAAGCACATGAATTTCTGTTAAAAAAGGAAAATGCGGAATATAAAAAATCACCTGCCGATGACCTCAAACATATGGGAGCTGGAATTAAGGGACGTAAGGGACGCGTGCATTTCACTGCAGGAACACCTATTAATACAGAACTTTTAGCATTGGACTCTCTTGATAAAAACGAGCGGCTTAACAAACTGGCCGAGATCATTGACGAACAAATACACAATACTTATAAATTATGGCCAGGTAATTTTATTGCTTCGGATATGATTAACAACAGCAAGCATTTTGCCAATAAGTATACAAAACAGGAACTTGATACTTTCAATACTTATATCAACGAACATCTTTCACGATTAGACACCCATACTGATTTTATAAAAAACACATTACTGGAAATGTATGCCAATCCGGTGAAGAATTTTTATATGGAATAAAATCAAAGTTCAGTGCTTCAGTATGCGATACTTTATCGCCGACTGAAGCACCGAACTATATATTACCTCTTACTTTATTTTTTTCAAAGCAATATTTAACTCATCCAGCTGCTCTTTGGCTATAGGAGAGGGAGAATCAATCATCACATCTCTTCCCGAATTATTTTTAGGGAAAGCAATCACATCACGAATAGAATCTATTCCGGCAAATAAAGAAGCCAATCTATCGAAACCAAAAGCTACACCACCATGAGGAGGTGCTCCATATTTAAAAGCATTCATTAAAAATCCAAATTGATTTTCTGCTTCTTCTTCAGTAAATCCAAGCAACTGAAACATTTTATGCTGCAATTCATCATCATGAATTCGGATAGAACCTCCTCCTATCTCAACTCCATTAATAACCAAATCGTAAGCATTCGCTCTTACTACACCAGGATCAGTCTCTAACAAAGCCAAATCCTCTTTCTTAGGAGACGTGAATGGATGATGCATAGCATGATAACGTTCAGCCTCTTCATCCCACTCCAACAATGGAAAATCCACTACCCAAAGTGGGGCAAACTTATTTTTATCACGAAATCCAAGACGTTCACCCATTTCTAAACGCAGCTGACATAATGCATTTTGCGTTTTAGTTTTTTGACCGGCTAAAATTAACAACAGGTCACCCGGTTTAGCACCATAAGCCTCTACCCATTGAGTTAAAGCAGCCTCGTCAAAGAATTTATCAACCGACGATTTAAAAGATCCATCGGTATTATATTTCACATATACCAGACCCTGTGCACCAATCTGTGGCTTACGAATATAATCGGTAAGTTTATCTAAATCCTTTCTGGTAAAAGAAGCACAGCCTTCAGCACAAATTCCTCCTACATACTCTGCATCATCAAAAACTTTAAACCCACACTCGCCCAACATATCTTTCATTTCAACAAACTTCATATCGAAACGAACATCAGGCTTATCCGAACCATAATATCGTATAGCATCTTCAAAGGACATTTGCGGAAATTTAAAATCAAATTCAACATCCTTAATCACTTTGAACAAATGCTTAGTCATTCCTTCAAAAGTATTTAACACATCCTGCTGTTCAACAAAAGCCATTTCACAATCTATCTGAGTAAACTCAGGCTGACGATCAGCTCTTAGATCCTCATCACGGAAGCACTTTACAATTTGAAAATAGCGGTCAAAACCTGCTACCATTAACAACTGCTTAAACACCTGAGGTGACTGAGGCAAGGCATAAAACTCACCCGGATTCATACGTGAAGGCACAATAAAATCACGGGCTCCTTCCGGAGTAGATTTAATAAGAACCGGTGTTTCTGTTTCAATAAAATTTTGTTGATTCAAATAATTGCGTACCTCAAAACCAAGCTTATGACGCAACTCCAAATTACGACGAACCGGATTACGACGCAAGTCTAGGTAACGGTATTTCATTCTCAGTTCATCCCCACCATCCGTTTCATCTTCTATGGTAAAGGGAGGCAACTCCGAAGGGTTTAAAAGTACAAACTTATCTACCAGGATTTCTACATCCCCTGTAGCTATCTTATTATTCTTATTACTTCTTTCTGCTACCTTTCCTGAAATCTGAACTACAAATTCCCTCCCTAACTTTCGTGCTTCTTCGCTTAAATCTTTTCTGGATTCCACATCCAATACCAACTGAGTAATTCCGTATCTATCCCTCAGGTCAATAAAAGTCATACCTCCCAAGTTACGGATCTTTTGCACCCAACCACTCAGGGTAACTTCTTTATTTACATCTGCAAGCCTTAGCTCTCCACAAGTATGCGATCTGTACATTATAAATGCTATT
>JBFHKL010000368.1:0-3897 GCA_041595375.1 Saccharicrinis sp. | reverse complement strand
AGCGTAATGGGTCGTTGAGTGCTGCAGCCGATGGCGTTTTTTGTTTCGTTTTTTTCGCTACAGAAAAAAAATGAAAACCCGTCTGGTAAGACAAGCAATACAAGTTTAGAGGAAATAAAGGTTAAAGGAAATAAAGGTTAAAGTATAAAGGAAGTAAAGGTTAAAGGTAAATCAAAGAGAAAGGAATAAGTTTAAAGGATAAAGGAAATACACTCTGAGTATGTAATCTCCACCGCAGTGTTTAAAAACAACATCGAAGCAAGTACTTAGCTCTACCCCTGATGGGGGAGCCGGAGGGGGCTTCTTTCTTTTTATCATTTATAAATAAGTGGTAAGTCTGTTGTCAAAGAGCTAATGAACTGTTATATTTGTACGCTTTTAAAAAAAACGCATCAGGCAAGGCTTGCTAATATATTCATAACAAAGAATATATGTCGGTTATTGTTTGTTGTAAAAGTTGAAAAATAATATTAAGACGTACAAAAGAAGTAAAATGAGTGCTAAATTCAAGGAATATAAGGGGTTAGATTTATCGCAGGTAAATAAGGATGTACTAAAAGAATGGGAGGCAAATCACACATTCGAAAAAAGTATTGAAACCCGAAAAGGCAATCCATCATTTGTTTTTTATGAAGGACCTCCTTCTGCAAACGGAATGCCAGGAATTCACCATGTTATTTCGCGTTCGTTAAAAGATATTGTTTGTAGATATAAAACCCAGCAGGGTTTTGAGGTGAAGCGAAAAGCAGGATGGGATACGCACGGACTACCCGTGGAGTTAGGTGTTGAAAAATCATTGGGCATCACCAAAGAAGATATCGGCAAAAAAGTGTCGGTAGCCGAATATAATGCCGCCTGTCGCAAGGATGTGATGAAATACACCGATAAATGGGTGGATCTAACTCATCAGATGGGTTATTGGGTGGATATGGAGAATCCTTATATCACCTACGATAATAAGTATATCGAAACCCTTTGGTACTTGCTAATGGAACTTTACAGCAAAGGATATTTATACAAGGGATTTACCATTCAGCCTTATTCTCCCGCAGCATGTACCGGACTGAGTACCCACGAGCTAAACCAGCCGGGGTGTTACCGCGATGTGAAAGATACCACCTGTACCGCACAGTTTAAGGTGGTGAAGGATAAGAAATCCTCCTTTTTATTTGAAGGAGTAGAAGGTGAGCTGTTCTTTTTAGCATGGACAACCACTCCCTGGACTCTTCCCTCTAATACTGCCCTGGCCGTAGGTCCGCAGGTGGTGTATCAAAAAGTAAAAACATACAACCCATATACCGGAAAGCCGGTGACTGTGGTAGTGGCTAAAAATCTGGTGTCGGCTTATTTTAATGCCAAGAATGCTGATTTAGCCATGGACGATTACAAGCCCGGAGACAAGAAAATTCCTTTCGTGTTACTGGAGGAATATACCGGTAAGCAGCTCGAAGGAGTAGGCTATGAGCAATTGATTCCTTGGGTAAAACCCGATGGCGATGCCTTTAGAGTGATCCTGGGCGATTATGTGACTACTGAGGATGGTACTGGTATTGTTCATATTGCACCTACCTTTGGTGCCGATGATGATAGGGTAGCTAAGGTGGCTGGTATTGCGCCGCTGATCCTGATCGATAAGGAAGGAAAGCAAAATCCTATGGTGGATAAAACAGGGAAATTCTTCTTGATTAAGGATCTGGATGCTTCTTTTGTCAAGGATTTTGTGAATCTGGATACTTATATGGAGTACGCAGGACGTTATGTTAAAAATGACTATGACGATAGCCTGACAGAAAATGATCCCTCGCTGGATGTAGATATCTCTGTGATGCTGAAGCAGAACAACCAGGCTTTTAAGGTAGAGAAACATACCCATAACTATCCACATTGCTGGCGTACAGATAAGCCGGTGCTGTATTATCCTTTGGATTCGTGGTTTATTAAAACCACTGCCGTGAAGGAACGCATGATGGAGTTGAATAAAACCATTAACTGGAAACCAGAATCTACAGGTACAGGACGTTTTGGGAAATGGTTAGAGAACCTGGTCGACTGGAACCTGTCGCGTTCACGTTACTGGGGTACTCCCTTGCCTATCTGGCGTACCGAGGATGGTAAGAAAGAGAAATGTATAGGTTCTATTGAAGAGCTGACCAAAGAAATAGATAAGGCTGTTGCAGCCGGTGTGATGGAGAAGAGTCCCTATGGCGATTTCAAGGCGGGTGACTACTCCAGTGAAAATTACGATAAGGTAGATCTTCATCGTCCTTATGTGGATGATATCATATTGGTAGATGAGGATGGAGAAAAAATGTACCGCGAACCTGATCTGATTGATGTATGGTTCGATTCAGGTGCTATGCCTTATGCGCAAATGCATTATCCTTTTGAGACGGATGCCCCCTCTAGCTCTTCCAATAGGGAGGCTTTAGTTTTTCCTGCCGATTTTATTGCCGAGGGAGTGGATCAAACGCGGGGATGGTTCTTTACTTTGCATGCCTTAGGAACAATGCTGTTCGATTCGGTGGCCTTTAAAAATATTATCTCCAATGGTCTTGTGCTCGATAAAAATGGAAATAAGATGTCCAAGCGTTTGGGTAATGCTGTTGATCCATTTGAGACGATTGAAAAATTTGGCTCCGACCCCCTAAGATGGTATATGATTACCAATGCACAGCCCTGGGATAACTTAAAATTTGATGATAATGGTATTGATGAGGTACGTCGTAAATTCTTCGGCACCCTATATAATACCTACTCCTTTTTTGCGTTATATGCTAATGTAGATGGCTTCACCGGACAGGAAGAACAAATTCCTATGGAGGAAAGACCGGAGATAGATAGGTGGGTGATTTCTTTATTAAACACTTTAATTAAGGAAGTGACCAATGCATTTGAGGCCTATGAGCCTACTCGTGCAGGAAGGGCTATCCAAAATTTTGTGACGGAGAACCTCAGTAACTGGTATGTTCGCTTAAACAGAAAACGTTTCTGGGGAGGTGAATACCTGAAGGATAAAATAGCTGCCTATCAAACCTTATATACCTGTTTAGAGACTGTCTCTATGTTATCCGCTCCTATAGCGCCTTTCTTTATGGACCAGTTGTTTAAAGATTTGACCTCTGTTTCAAAGCATAGCGATATTGCATCGGTACACCTGACTTCATTCCCTGTGTGTGATGAAAGCAAAATTAATAAGGCATTGGAACAACGTATGTTGTATGCGCAGGATATTTCGTCAATGGTGTTGGGTCTTCGTCGTAAGGAGAGTCTGAAGGTACGTCAACCCTTGAAAAAAATAATGATTCCGGTGTTAGATGTGCAGTTTCAGCATCAGGTGGAAAAAATTAAAGACCTCGTTTTATCGGAAGTGAATGTCAAGGAAATGGAGTTTTTGACCGATACGACGGGTGTTTTGGTGAAGAAGATTAAGCCTAATTTTAAAGTGTTAGGACCTAAATATGGTAAGATCATGAAGCAAATAGCTGCTTTTGTGAATCAAATGGAGCAGGATGATATTGCCGTGATGGAGAAGGAAGGTAAGGTAGAGGCCGAAATTGATGGACAGCCTTTGGTGTTGACTCTGGAAGATGTGGAGATTATGTCGGAAGATATACCTGGTTGGCTGGTGGCCAGTGAAAACGGATTGACCGTGGCGCTGGATATTGATATTACCGAGGAGTTGAAGCAGGAAGGTATTGCCCGTGAATTTGTAAACAGAATTCAGAATTTACGAAAGGATTCCGGCTTTGATGTGACGGATAAAATTATACTTAAAATACAGAAAAATGACGCAATTAATGAATCAGTAATCAACTTTAAAGATTATATTGCGTCCCAAACTTTGGCGGAGGAAATAAATCTGGTAGATTCATGTAACGAAACCGAAGGAAAACTCGT
>JBFHKL010000367.1:0-3959 GCA_041595375.1 Saccharicrinis sp. | reverse complement strand
AAGGGAAAAATTGTCGTCTGATTTTGATTGGCGACTCCGCTCAGCTGCCACCTGTAGGTAATTCTGAGAGTCCGGCTTTGGATATTGATACTTTAAAATATTATGGGACCGAGGTAACCGAATGTTTTCTGTCGGATGTAGTACGACAAAAGGAACAAAGTGGAATATTGAATAATGCCTCTGATTTAAGATTAATGATTGAATCAAATGATTTTATTGATGATCTGCCTCAATTTAATCTGGATGGCGTAAAAGATGTGCAAAGATTATCAGGAGAGGAGTTGATCGAAGAAATTAATAATGCATACGACCGCGTGGGAATGGACGAAACTTTAATTGTAAATCGTTCTAATAAGCGTACTAACTTATATAATAAAGGAATTCGTAATTCTATTTTATATAAAGAGGAAGAAATTACGGCAGGCGATTATATTTTAGTGGTCAAGAATAATTATCATTGGCTCTAAGAGAGTAAGGAAGTGGATTTTATTGCCAATGGTGATATAGCCGAAATAGTGAGAATAAAAGGGTATGAGGAATTATATGGTAAGCGATTTGTTAACTGTACCATCCGCTTAATTGATTATAAGGAGTTAGAGGTTGATGTGAAGCTACTGATGGATGTTTTAAATATGGATACCCCAGGATTATCGCAAAAAGAACAGGAAGCTTTTTTTTATGAGGTGATGCAGGATTATGCTGATTTATCTCCCAAAAGAAAGCAATATGAGGGAGTGAAAACCAATGATTATTATAATGCCTTACAGGTAAAGTTTGCCTATGCCATGACTTGCCATAAGGCTCAGGGTGGTCAGTGGAAAGTAGTTTTTGTTGATCCAGGATTTGTTCCCGATGAAAATATGAATCGAGATTATTATCGTTGGTTATATACTGCTTTTACGCGCTGTACAGAAAAATTGTATCTGGTTAACTTTAAAGATGAGTATTTTGAATAAAAAAAGGCCCGGTAAAATGTTTATTTTGCCGGGCTATCTTTTATTAGTGAATATGTAATCGCGAATTTAATTTATGCTAAGCGTTTGCTTTTGTATAAACTATCAAGGATTAGTTTTTTGTGATTGTTGCTTTAATATTGCTGTTTATTTTCATAGGTATGCTCATATCCTCTCCGTTCTGAGGGTTTTTCATACCCATAGTCATGTCCAATGTTTGTTTCATGTTTGAAGCTGTAGCCATGCCATCAGATTTATTTACCGTGAAAGTTCCATTTTGAGCACCTGTAATTTTCATGTTCATCTTAAGTCCATTTTGAGTAATTGGTTCAGAGGGAGCAAAATTAATGTCGGAAATTACATCCAGGTCAACTATATTTCCCTTTATTGAGGATACGGTATACTTGCTGGCTATTTCCATCCCAAACATTTCATTTAATTTAATAGTATTGGTATAGCTATCTCCTTTTGATACCGTTTTTTTTGGTAGATACGAAAAAGTGGCAGCTAATGTGCTTTCACTGGCAATGTTTTTAATCATGTTGCCAGCCTGAGGATTATTGTCAGCAATAGAGCTCATCATTTCGTTAAGGCCTGTTATGTTTGAAATATCACCACTAGGTGATACTTCGAAGGTAATTTTAGCCTCTTTCATTTTAGCAAGCGGGGTAAGCATTGGGGAAGAAGCGGCTGGGTTTTCAGTGTCGAACGACATATTTTGGCCGTAGGCATTCATATCCATTTTTATACGATTAAACGATTGTTCCAAAACAAAATTTCCTGAACTCAATACGTCAACCACCTTTAATGCAGTAATCATGGTCATTTTTTGTTCCATGTTAATATTTTGTCCCATCATTTGCTGGTTCATTGTATTACTCATTTCGGTTTGTAGGGTGTATACATCGCCTTTTTTAAGATTTAGCTGAATGTTAGTTTTTTGAGCAGATACACTTGTTGTGCCTATGGCTAGTATGATGTATAATAATTGAATAGTTTTTTTCATGTTTAAATTTATTTTCAATGGTCAGATAGCCTGTCCCGCGAAATGCGGGAGAACTCACAAATAAATTCAATCATTTTCCTGTGTGTAAATTAAATAATTGAATTTGCATGCTCGTTTCATCTCATTTTAATTTTGGGAATATAGAAAATTCTATGATTATCAAATAAAAATTCCTGATTATAAGGCTTTTATATTTACCATTTTTAAACAGTAAATAAAAAGAGGCTAACCTTTTAGGAAAGCCTCTTAGTCTTACAAATATATGATGTTATACTATTTTTAAATCCTTAGCAATAGCGTCTACCTTTTTATCCGCTTTTGCTTCTGCATTATAATAATCTTCACGCTTAGTTAATTCACCTCGTACTTCGAAATAGAACTTAATTTTAGGTTCTGTTCCCGATGGGCGTACACTCACTTTAGAACCATCTTCTGTAAAAAACTGAAGTACATTAGAGGTAGCTGGTAAATCAATGGCTGTTTCTGATTTGTCAATTTTGTTAAAGGCTTTTAAAACAGCATAATCTTTTACCAGAGATACTTTAGAGCCGGCCAGTTCTGTTGGCGGATTCTCACGAAGGTCTTTCATGATTTGCTGAATTTCTTCGGCACCCGATTTACCTTTGCGAACAATGTAAATCATTTTTTCTTTAGAGAAGCCATATTCAAGATAGATGTTTTGCAACAACTCAAACAAGCTTACCCCATTGTCTTTAGCCCAAGCTGCAATTTCAGCAAACATGGAACATGAAGCCACTGCATCCTTATCTCTTACATAGTCACCAGGTAAGAAACCATAGCTTTCTTCACCTCCGCAGATATATTTTTTCGTGCCTTCAAAACTTCTTATCTTATCTGCGATCCATTTAAAGCCGGTGTATACATCAAAGTATTCAATATCGTTTTTAACCGCTATTTCTTTAATCAGTTCGCTGGTAACAATGGTTTTTACAATAAACTCTTTACCAGTAAGTAAATTATTTTCTTTCCAGCGCTTTACCATATACCAGGTAAGTAATAGTGCTGTTTGGTTACCGTTTAGTAAAATAAATTCTCCTTTTTCATTTTTACAGGCAATACCCAAACGGTCAGCGTCAGGATCAGAAGCCATAACCAAGTCAGCATCAATTTCAATAGCTTTATCAACAGCCATTTTTAATGCAGCCGGTTCTTCCGGATTGGGAGATACCACTGGTGGAAAATCTCCACTTACTACATCCTGCTCAGGAATATTAATGATATTGGTGAATCCGTATAGTTTTAAGGCGGCAGGAATTAATTTAACGCCGGTACCATGTATAGGTGTATAAATGATTTTTAAATCTTTGTTTCTCTCAATAGCACCTGTATCAAGCGAAATAGACTTTACCTTGGCCAAGTACTTTTGATCCATATCTTCGCCAAGCACTTCAATTAAACTATCGTTACCTTCAAATTTAATTTCATCAACCGATTTAATTTTTTGAACTTCGTCGATTACATTGGTGTCATGTGGAGCAATCATTTGGGCACCATCGTCCCAATAGGCTTTATACCCATTGTATTCTTTAGGGTTATGTGAGGCTGTAATAATGATACCGCTTTGGCATCCAAGCTCTCTGATAACGAAAGAAACTTCTGGGGTTGGGCGTAAGTCTTCAAAAAGTAAGGCTTTAATACCGTTTGCAGAAAGAATCTTGGCAGAGATTTCTGCAAATTTTCTACTGTTATTTCTACAGTCGTGGCCAATACATACCTTAATCACATCGAGGTCAGAGAATTGGGCATTAAGATAGTTAGCTAAACCTTGGGTTGCTGCTCCTACGGTATAAATATTCATCCGATTTGAACCCGGACCCATAATTCCTCTTAAACCTCCTGTTCCAAATTCAAGGTCTTTATAAAAAGCATCAATCAGGTCAGATTTGTCTTCGTTGTTTAGTAATGCAGAAACTTGTTTTTTTGTTTCTTCATCATAATTTCCCGATAGCCATTGGTTTGCCTTCTCGGTTACCAATGTT
>JBFHKL010000366.1:0-3979 GCA_041595375.1 Saccharicrinis sp. | reverse complement strand
GTTAAGCCTAAGTGCCCCATAACCGGAATACCAGCCGATATAATACGTTTCACACTCTCAACCACTTCACTACCGCCCTCTAATTTTACCGAATCAGCCGCTGTTTCCTTCATAATGCGAATAGCTGAAGTCAAGGCTTCTTTAGAATTACCCTGATAAGTTCCAAAGGGCATATCCACCACTACCAATGCTCTCTTAACCGCACGTACCACTGAGGCACCATGATAAACCATCTGGTCAAGTGTAATAGGTAATGTTGTTTCCCATCCCGCCATCACATTCGAAGCAGAATCCCCTACCAATATTACATCAATTCCTGCCTGATCAACGATCTTTGCCAAAGAGTAATCATAGGCCGTTAACATGGCAATTTTTTCTTTTTTATGCTTCATTTCACTCAAAACATGAGTGGTCACCTTTTTTTGGCGATTCATTGCTACTGACATCGTATCAATATTTTATTAGTACAGATCACGGATTAACTGAATAAAGTACAGACTATTATACTAATAGCCAACTTCCCTTATTAAGGGAAAACATGCCTTTTCTTCAAAATAATTATAACCCACGAAAAAATTTTTAGTTAATCAGTCAGAAAACCTGACCTTTATATGCGTTAATGGGCGCAAAGTTAGTAAATACAGCCATCAGATTCTAATAATTTTTAATTTTGAACGTTAAAATAACTCAACAGCGTATTCTTTTATTGTAAAACCTTGCCCTGAGCAAGATACAGTATAAGAATAATCACAAAAACAATAATCAACATACAAAAGATCATGAACATGAACAGATTTTATTTAATTTTAGCTATGACTATGCTTTGGTGCACAAGTATTTTTGCACAACCGCTTACCTATGCCGAACAAAGTTTCAGTATTGGATTGGGAGTCCCGGCCATTTCAAACTATGATTATTCTTCCAGGTCTCCTGCTCTAACGGCTATTTACGAATATGGGTTCTCCGATAAATTAGGAATTGGCTATGTTGGAGGAGGTGCCTTATTATCCTTTGCTGGCTCTGATTACGACTACCGTTATCTTGACACTCCTTTCACCAGTGAGTACAACTATGTAGTTATAGGCCCCCGGGCTGCATATCACTTTGATATGGTTGAAATAACGGGAGATAGTTTCTGGAGCAACATTGATGTGTATGGAGGTATGTTTTTAGGCATACGCTTTCAAAGCTATAAATACACCAACCATAGTAATGGAAGCGAACAAGAAGACAATAAATCAAAATTAGCCACAGATATTTTTACAGGCATTCGATACAGCTTTCATGACCAGATAGGTGCTTTTGCCGAATTAGGCTATGGAGTTGCTTACCTGAACTTAGGTGTTAATATAAGATTTTAAGAAACTATCAAACTCTTCTACAGGACTTAATAAATCCTTCAAAACAAATTTACAGCCTTAATAAAATTATTTTACAGTCACTTCTCGTTAATCCCCTGGTATAAATCCGGGGGATTATTCTTCAATAAAATAAATCAAACCCTCAAAGGCATACCTATAAATTAGGATGCCAAATAAATATTCATGCCACCTACCCAAAGGGCTTATAGCAAGATATTGCAAAAAAATCTAAACACAAATATTAATTTCTGTTGTCATCATATGTTATAAATTAGTATCTTAAAAGCTCAAAGCTAGTGGATGAAACAATCAGGGTAATTTATTTACTTTAAAAACTGAGGCAATGAATTATGGATATTCAAATATAGCTACAGTCATCAAAACAAAATAGATAAACCTATCTTAAAAACCATCATCCAAAAAAAAGCTTTAGTGATGAATACAAAAAATTATTAATAGATATTAGAGTCAATTAGGATGTGCGGTAGTATCAATCCGCTGGATAAAATGAGGACTTAAATATAGTAATGGCCTATGGAGCAAGATGCTTTCTTAAGGAAATGCACCAAGCAAGCATCACTTTTTTAAAAAAAATACTATAATTTTCCTCATATACGTTCATACGGATGAACCTTATTCAATATAACACGTTAACTACTTGCATATTATAAAAGAAACATCGATGAGCTCGAAACATAACACTGTGCAGTCATTGACATCAAAGAAAAGAACTGTATTTACATCAGAGAAAACAGTGAAGTGTCCTAAATATAATACATCGTTTGAGCGAATAAAACAGTATGCTTTTGCATTTGACCGTTATAAGTAATTTTGAATAAAGAATGATATGCCACATCATAAAATGAACAATGAAAATACAAAAGATACCAACAGTAAAAGCTTTAACGTTTTTACTAAATTGGATTTATCATCTATTTTTGAGAATACAACAGATAGTGTATGGGCAATCAATTCATCTTATGAAATTATTTATACCAACAATGTTTTTGCTTCTGCTTTTTATGAAAATTTCGGAATAAGGCTTATCTTAGGTACAAACCTTCTCTTTTCCCTTCCCGAACCCATAAGGCAAGACTGGAAAATAAGATATGACAGAGCACTGAATAATGAATCATTTTCCTTTATCGATAATTTGAATACAGAGCAAGGTTCTTTATACATTGAAGTATTTATGAACCCTATCAATTTTGAGAATAAGATTATTGGAGCGATCTTTTTTGGAAAAGACATCACTAAGCGCAAGCTAGATGAGAAGGCATTGTTAGATTCTCAGTTGCTGCTTAAAGCTAGTTTAGAAAGCCACATTGACACAATACTTTTTTCTATCGATAAAAACTATCATTACCTGTACTTCAATTTGGCCCATGCTAAATCAATGAAATATGCATACAATATCGAAATTCAGGTAGGAATGAATATTTTGGATTGCATAGGTCTAGATAAAGACAGGATAATGGCCAAAGAAAATTACGATCGCGCACTAAGCGGCGAAAGGCATTCCGAGATTAGGCTATATGGGAATAAGAACATAGCCTATTACGAAAGCTTTTTTAACCCTATTTTCAATGATCATAATGAAATCATTGGCGCATCAGGCTTGGCAAGGGATATAACTGAAAGGAAAAAATCGGAAATGACCTTGTTACAAAATGAAAGAGAATTAAAAGAATTAAACTCTACTAAGGACAAGCTCTTTTCAATTATAGCACACGATTTACGAAGTCCTTTTAACAACATAATTGGTTTTACCCAGTTATTATTGGAAAACATAAATGATATTACCCTATCCGAAACAAAAAAACATTTAAATATTATCTATTCATCGGCTAACAGCACTCTTAATTTACTTGACAACCTATTAAACTGGGCAAAATCTCAAACAGGAAAAATTAGGTTTCACCCTAAAAAAATAATATTCTCAGATATCATCACTGACGTTTTAAATCTTGAAAGATCTATTGCTAAGGCAAAAGACATTACCTTAAACCAATACATCCCCAAATATATTGAGGTTTATGCAGACGAAAATATGTTGAAAATAATAGTACGAAACCTAATATCCAATGCCATCAAATTCACAAATAAAGGAGGACTAATCAGTATTTCAGCCATGATAAAAAAAGATTTCGCTGAGATTGTAATTACAGACAATGGTATTGGAATAAGCAAAAAAAAATGCCGGCAACTTTTTGCCATTTCATCAAACAAAAGCACCCAAGGAACTGAAAACGAGAAAGGTTCTGGCTTAGGATTAATACTTTGCAAAGAATTTATTAAAAAAATAGGCGGGAGAATTTGGGTAAAAAGTGAAGAAGGAAAAGGAAGTAATTTCAAGTTTACCTTGCCTATATATGAACCTATAAATGACATTGAAAAACTCTAGCAATGGCTAATTGCCAACAGGCAATAAATACTTCTCACTCTATATTTACTAATGTCAAAAAAAATCTCAAATAACATTAAGCAAATGTCAATTACATTTGTTTATCTATTGTGTCAAAAAAAATGAGCATAAAATAAATAGCTATTAAAATACCAATGTCCATACTAAATCCACTTTGAATAGATGAGATCGTTCTTTTCTGATGATAAGGGAT
>JBFHKL010000365.1:0-4012 GCA_041595375.1 Saccharicrinis sp. | reverse complement strand
TTTAAGATGATATAGAATTTAAAAGATAAATAATTATGGCCTTATTTGAAAAAATGGAAAATTTGGGTGCTTCGGAAAGTGGCAAAGCAAATACCGGCGAAGTTGAAAAAACAAGAGTGCTAATTATAGGCTCTGGTCCAGCTGGTTATACTGCAGCTATTTATGCTGCAAGAGCCAACCTAAGTCCAGTATTGTACGAAGGTTTACAGCCGGGAGGACAGCTGACAACTACAACAGATGTGGAGAATTTTCCAGGATATCCCGAAGGTATTACAGGACCTGAGATGATGGAAGACCTTAAGAAACAGGCTGCCCGTTTTGGAAGTGATATACGTTTTGGATATGCTACCGCTACAGATCTGTCAAAACGTCCTTATAAAGTTACTATTGATGGGAACAAAGTAGTTGAAACGGAAGCATTAATTATTGCTACAGGTGCTACTGCAAAATATTTAGGTATTGAAGATGAACAGAAATATGCCGGTTCTGGTGTTTCTGCTTGTGCAACTTGTGATGGTTTTTTTTATCGTAATAAAGTAGTAGCCGTTGTTGGGGGAGGCGATACAGCTTGCGAAGAGGCACTTTATTTAGCTGGATTGGCAAAAAAAGTATATCTGATTGTGCGTAGAGACGTGCTAAGAGCTTCCAAAGTAATGCAACAACGCTTATTGGATGCTGAAAATATTGAGGTGCTTTGGAAGCATCAAACTAAGGGATTAAAGGGTGAAGGCGTTGTGGAAGGTGCTATCCTTTGGAAAAATAAAGGAGAAGCAAACGAGGAAGAGGTGAAAATTGATATAGATGGTTTCTTTTTGGCCATAGGTCATACTCCAAACTCACAGATATTTAAGGATTATCTGGAAACAGATGAGGTAGGTTACATTAAAACTACAGGAGGAACATCAAAGACCAATGTTCCTGGAGTTTTTGCCTGTGGTGATGTGATGGATAATCACTATCGTCAGGCTGTAACAGCAGCAGGATCAGGATGTAAGGCTGCTATTGATGCCGAACGGTTTTTGAGTGAAAGCTAAGCCTTATAATTTGGTTGGGGATTCATTTTTACAATTACTGTGAAAATGAGTTCTACATCGTATTTCTCTAAGAAATAACAGGGATTTTGTATTTAATAAAATCCCTTATTTTAGATACTATCAAACTATTCATTGCCTTATTTAACTCTCTCTATGATGCAGCAAATGAATTGGAACGATAAATTAAATGACCTCTCAAGTCAAAAAACGTACTTCCCAAATCTGTTGCAGAACCGTATCTTATCTATTCATGGATTAAAAGTAGAGCTCAAGCTATTACAAACAAAAGGATCCATGCTTTCTGATATTCATTCAAAAGCAAGCTGTAGTCTATGTAAATTGCTAAATACATCAATGGATGATACAATTTATTTCAATAATAGATTCAGTATTGTGCATAATCCATTTTCTCCTTTTTCTTCACATTTTTATTTGGTAGATAGAATGCATCGGATATCTGGAAAACCAGATGTGGTTTTTCAAATGCTTTCTGCTGCAAGGGAAATGGATAGATATGTTATTTTATGTGATGGTATTTATTTTCCAGATGAGCTGAAACGTCACTTTTATATGCATGTGGTCAGTCAAAATAGCTTTCCCCTTGAAGAGGAATATGATATTGAGAGCTCTAAATATTTAATTGCTAAAAGTGATAAGGGCGAAGTTTTTGTGTCGAAAAATGTAATTAAGAATGCTCTGGTAATTGTTAGTGATGATTATGAATGGATTGCAGATGTTTATTTTGACTGTGAAAAGCTTTTGGGGCGTAGCTATTCATTGAGTAAATTTCCATACTTAAATCTAATATCCTGGTATAAGAATGGGAAATGGGTTTTAGTAATTTTTCCCCGAGTGGTGCAAAAAACCACAGAGTATTATGAAAAAGGAGATGGACAATATAAAATAATTCCCGGAGCTCTTGAAATGAGTGGTGTTTTTAGTGTTGATTTTGAAAAATATTTTGATAATTTAAATGTCGAAATAATTAGTAATATTTATACTCAAATTTCATTTGGGTTTAATCACTTATTAGAGGTGATCACACCATTAAATGTAAGGTAATGATAAACGCAGTTATTAAGATTAACCTGTTAGAATGTAAAGCTATTCAGATTCGTTTAAAAGGTGATTTTTTCTTTAATGATACACAGCGCCGTCTATTTGGGAGTTGGAATATTTATATACAGGAAGGAAAAATTTTTATTGAGAATGAAGAGGAAATAATTATTGCCAGTGACAAAGCCTTGTTAGTTCCTGTGGATAAAGATACTTGCGTATTCTTTTTTAATGAGAATAGTATAGAACCAAATCAGCACTTTCTAACTAATTTATACAAAGGTAATTTAACGGTTGTTGCAACAAATAGTGGTCTACGTATCGAAAATGAAATTGATGTTGAATTATTGATAGTAGGGATCCTTAGTAAAAGATTTCCTTTAAATAAACAATTGGAATTCCTGAAAACTCAGGCCTACTTGCTTCGGAATTATTTTTTAAAATATAAACGTGCTATTGAGAATAGTGGATTGGTCAATGATTTAGGAATTCTAAAATCGGATAGCATAGGATGTGATAAAGAATATAGTTTGGCAAGTTATTATCAGGGAATACCTCTTGAAATCAATAGTTTGATTATAGATGCTGTGGACCAAACTAGGGGAGCCATGGTTGTTTATAATGATTTATTTGCACTGTTGCCTCAAACCTTTTGTTGTGGAGGAATGACTAATGAGGAATTTGTGTGCGATGATAGAAAATATATATATACTAAAGGTATTTATGATGCTGAGGATATGTTGAGTGTCGACTTAAGTCAATATAAGGATTTTGAACATTGGGTATATCATCCTCATGATGTCTATTGTAGTACCTGGGACCCTGAAATATTACAAGAGCTGGGATGTGAAGATGAACAGCACTCCCAACCATTTCGATGGAATAAGGTGATAGAAGGGGATTCATTATCCGCTGCGCTGAATAAAATGCCGGAGGTGAATATAGGAATGCTTGATGATTTGATTGTGCAAAAAAGAGCCACTTCGGGAGCTGTGATGGAATTGTGTATTACCGGTAGTAAAGGAGAAGTTGTTTTAGACGCGGATCAGCTTAACGTTTTTATTCAAAGTATTCATCTTCAAAGTGGGTCTTTTATGGTTGAAAAATCAAAGGGAAATAAAAACGGCAAATTAAAATTTACATTTAATGGAACAGGAATGGGAAGACTGGCAGGGATGTGTCAGATTGGTGCTATGAATATGGCTGCGAATGGAGCAACAGCTGTTGAAATACTACAGCATTATTTCCCAGGGGTATACATCGAAAAACAGTATTAAAAATAAAAGGCTGTCTGATAAACCAGACAGCCTTTTTTATAATGTAATTTGATCGATTACTACAATATATTTGCAATTTTATCGCTCTTGTAAGCACCTGCTTTTAGTTTTTCTTTTACTTCAGCAAAGGCTTTGATCGTATACTCTACATCTTCCAATGTATGAACAGCCGTTGGAATAATTCTCAACATAAGCTGATCCTTAGGAATAACAGGATAAACAACAATAGAACAGAAAATATTATAGTTTTCTCTTAAATCCATTGTTAATTGGGTAGCCTCTGGTACTGATCCGTTTAAGAATACAGGTGTTACCGGAGATTGTGTTTTTCCTAAATCAAAACCTTGTTCCTTTAATCCTTTTTGCAAAGCATTTACAATAGTCCAAAGGTTCTCTTTTAACTCAGGCTTGGTTTTTAATAACTCAAGTCTTTTTAATGCTCCCATAACTAAAGGCATTGGGAGTGATTTAGCAAAAATCTGAGAACGCATATTGTAACGAAGATAATTGATAACCTCTTCTGTAGATGCTACAAAAGCACCAATGCTCGCCATAGACTTGGCAAATGTGCTAAATAAAATATCAACACCATCTGTTACGCCAAAATGTTCAGCAGTACCTGCACCTGTTTTTCCCATTGTTCCA
>JBFHKL010000364.1:0-4020 GCA_041595375.1 Saccharicrinis sp. | reverse complement strand
TCCTTATGTCTGCAATCAGGAAACGCCTGTGTATTAAAAGGAGGCAGCGATGCGGAGTTCTCAAACAAAGCCATTGCCACTTTAATTAAAGAAGTACTTCAAACCGAAGGCTTCGATCCTGAAGTACTACAACTACTTCCTCCGGACAGATCAGCTGCTACCGAACTAATGAACGCTATTGGCTATGTAGATATCCTGATTCCTCGTGGCTCGCAAAACCTGATTAACTCGGTTCGTGAAAATGCCAATATCCCGGTTATTGAAACCGGTGCAGGTATTGTACATACCTATGTGGATAAATCGGCAGACCTTAAAAAAGCTACTGATGTAGTTGTGAATGCCAAAACAAGACGTGTTAGCGTTTGTAATGCACTAGACTGCACAATCATACACCAATCCTTACTAGCCAAACTACCAGAAATACTTCAGGGTATGATTCCCTTTCATGTGGAAATATATGCTGACAAGCAGGCCTATCAGCATCTGGAAGGAAAGTATCCATCCAACCTGCTTTTTAATGCTACTGATAAATCCTTTGGCACAGAGTTTTTATCGCACAAAATGTCCATAAAAACAGTAGCCAATATGGAAGAAGCACTGGATCACATCTACCAGTACAGCTCCAAACACAGCGAGGCAATTATTGCCGAAGATCCAAAGGTTATAGAACGCTTTTTTAATGAAGTTGATGCAGCTGCTGTTTATGCCAATGCTTCAACCGCTTTTACCGATGGGGCGCAATTTGGCTTAGGTGCTGAAATTGGCATCAGTACACAAAAACTCCATGCCCGGGGACCTATGGCTCTTAAAGAATTAACCAGCTACAAATGGATAATCAAGGGAAAAGGTCACACCCGCCCTGCATAAATAAAATGCCGTACAACAAAAGTCAACTGATCGTTCTAAGCTCCGTTTTTCTTTTGTTTTTATACTTTTATATAAAAAAAATTCACGATGAAAAGATTCTTAAAAGTTAACGATATAGGTGATTTAAAGAAAGCACTTAAGGATGCTTTCGAAATCAAAAATAATCCCTACGCTTTCTGCGAGATGGGAAAAAATAAAACCATTATCCTCATATTTTTTAATTCCAGTCTACGTACCCGCTTAAGCACTCAAAAAGCGGCAATGAACATGGGCATGAACGTAATGGTTCTTGACATTAATAAAGATGGCTGGAAACTCGAGACTGAAATGGGTGTAGTCATGGACAGTGATAAACCTGAACACATCAAGGAAGCCGTTCCTGTGATTGGCCAATACTGCGATATGATAGGCGTTCGTTCCTTTGCCACCTTCGAAAACAAGGAAGATGATTATTCCGAAAAACTACTCAATCAGTTTATTGAGTATTCTGGCGTGCCAGTCATCAGCATGGAATCAGCCACCCGACATCCACTTCAGGCCTTTGCCGATTTAATTACCATTGAGGAACACAAGCAAAAAAAACGCCCTAAAGTAGTTCTAACTTGGGCTCCACACCCCCGTGCCTTACCTCAGGCTGTTGCCAACTCATTTACAGAATGGATGAAGGAAGCTGATGTGGAGTTTGTAATTACTCATCCCAAAGGCTATGAACTCTCTGAAGAATTTACTCAGGGCATAAACGTTGAATACGACCAGAATAAAGCCTTTGAGAATGCTGATTTTATCTACGCTAAAAACTGGTCATCATTTAACGACTACGGTGAGGTAAAATGTATGGACATGAGCTGGACTGTTGATGAAAAGAAAATGTCATTGACCAATAATGCTAAGTTTATGCATTGTTTGCCTGTTCGCAGAAATATGATTGTAACAGATGGCGTTATTGAAAGCGAAAATTCATTAGTTGTGCAAGAAGCAGCTAACAGAGTTGTTTCAGCTCAAACCGTAATCAAAAGAATGCTTGAAAAATTGCAAGAATAAAATTTCATTTGGTAAAAAATGTCCTAAGAATTTTCGATCAACTTGGTATTTATCAGAGCTGCTGATCATACCTTAGATATGAATCATAATAAAATAATTGACACTAAAAACATGCAAGACATAACCATTGTAAAAGTTGGCGGTAAGGTAGTGGAAACTCCCGAAACCTTGCAAGAACTACTGGAAGATTTTGCAAGTCTTCCCGGATTAAAAATTCTGGTACACGGAGGTGGACGTTCGGCTACCAAAGTAGCGGAAAAGCTGGGTATAGAAACAAAAATGGTTGAGGGACGAAGAATTACTGATCAGGAGACGCTAAAGGTAGTAACGATGGTTTATGCCGGATTGGTGAATAAAAATATTGTCGCTTCACTTCAGGCCAAGGGAACCAATGCCATTGGACTAACCGGAGCTGACTTAAACCTCATAAAAGCCGTTAAAAGACCAGTCGTTGATATTGACTATGGTTATGTTGGAGATGTCGAATCGGTTCAGATAGAGGAACTAATGGATCTGCTAAATAAAAATGTTGTCCCTGTAGTGGCACCATTAACACACGATGGCAAAGGCAACATGCTCAACACCAATGCCGACACTATGGCCTCGGCATTAGCCAGTGCTCTGGCCCATCACTACAAGGTAAACCTGGTGTATTGCTTTGAAAAAAAAGGAGTTTTAAGTAATCCCGACAACGACGAGGCTGTTATTCGGGAGCTGACTTATCCGCTTTTTAAAACATATCAGCAAAGTGGCGTTATTGCCGAGGGTATGATTCCTAAACTCGACAACGGATTTCATGCTTTAGATCAAGGTGTTTATAAAGTTACAATCACCAACACGCAAGGTTTAAAACAAGGCTTAAATGGTGGAACGCTCTTAAAAAAGAACTAATGAAAGACTTTGAACAAGTAAGCAATGATGCCATTGAGCTTTTAAAAAAGCTGATCTCCATAGAATCGCTTAGCAAACAAGAAGCTAAGGCTGCTGATTTAATTGAACTATACCTGAAACAAAAAGGATTTAAACCCAATAGAAAAGGGAATAACATATGGGCTTGGAGTGGCGACAAAAATCCCGACAAACCGGTTATTTTATTAAACTCACACATTGACACTGTTAAGCCATCTTCTAAATGGACTTACAAGCCATATGAACCTACCCTGGAAAATGACATCCTGTATGGATTAGGCAGCAACGACGCTGGAGGACCTCTGGTATCCTTACTCGCCACATTTCTTCTTTTAGCAAAAACGGAACAACCCTACAACCTCGTTTTTGCAGCAAGTGCAGAAGAAGAGATTTCAGGAATCAATGGAGTAGCGTCCATACTGGAAGATATTGGAGAAATTAATCTAGGTATAATCGGTGAGCCTACCCAAATGCATATGGCGGTAGCAGAGAAGGGTCTGCTGGTTTTAGATTGCGAAACCAAAGGAAAAGCCGGGCACGCCGCCAGAAACGAAGGTATCAATGCTATATATTTAGCACTTAAAGATATTGAGTGGTTTAAAAGCTATCAGTTTCCTGAGGTATCGGATTTATTTGGCCCGGTAAAAATGACGATAACACAAATAGAGGCTGGCTCACAACACAATGTAATACCTGACAGATGCAAATTTGTTGTAGACGTTAGGGTGAATGAAAAATACACCAACCTGCAGGCCGTGGAACATATTAAAAAGCATACTACATGCCAAGTAGTACCACGTAGTACCCGATTAAACAGCTCCTTTATACCGCTTGATCACCCAGTAGTTAAAAGAGGAATGGAACTTGGCAGAGAATATTATGGTTCACCAACTACTTCCGACCAGGCTTTAATGCCTTTTACCACATTAAAAATAGGCCCTGGAGATTCGGCACGTTCGCATACTGCGGATGAATACATTAAACTTAGTGAAATAAAGGAAGGTATATCTATTTATCTACAATTATTACAAGACCTAAGAATTGATTGTTAATTCTTAAAACAAAGATGACAAATGTCATAAAATACTGCAAGTTAATTTGAATTTGTAAGTTTATTAAATTATATTTGCCTCAACTATAAGAAAAGTAGATAACGCAATTAACAATTTATAATCTCCTTCCTTTTTTAGAGGCTTTAAAATC
>JBFHKL010000363.1:0-4066 GCA_041595375.1 Saccharicrinis sp. | reverse complement strand
TCTTATCATGGGACTATATTCTCCTTAATTTTTCAAAAATTTTTCTACATAGTAACACCTGCGAGTAAAAACAACAATAGCAGGCAGGAAAGTTTACTTGATATGTTGGGTTTAAAAGATCGCCTATTTCGTGAAGGAGAAAATATATCATTAGATAATTATGATAATATTGATTACAAACAAGTAACTAAAAATTTAGATGAAAAAAGAGAAGAATCTGAGGCTTACCTTTTGAATGCATTAAAAACACAATAACAAATAAATATGAACAAAAATAAAATTGATAAAGTTATAAACGGAGGGTATTGTGTTGGTTGTGGGGCTTGTGCTTTTGTAGCAAAAACGCATATGGAAATAAACGATTATGGCGAATATCAGCCAAATTTAGCGGCTTTTGCAAATTTAGATGATTGCACATTAAACAAAGTAAATTTTGTTTGTCCTTCATTAAATCCAGAGTTTAACGAGAATATTTTAGCTGCTAATTTCCTGGAAACAAAAAACTTAACAAAAAGTGATTATATTGGTTTTTATCAAAGTATTTACGGTGGATTTGTAAATGAAGGTGATTACAGAAATGGTGGTACCTCTGGAGGATTTGGTACATGGATTGGAGCGGAATTACTAAAGTTGAAATTAATTGATGGTATTATTCATATTAAAGATTATAAAGACAAAAAAGCTTCAGATCCGTTTTTTACTTATCAAATTAGTAAAAGTATTGATGAATTAAATCAAGGTGCACGTACTAAATATCATGCTGTCGAATTATCAGGTGTTTTGAATCTAATTCAAGATAATCCAGGGAAATATCTGTTAATAGGTGTCCCATGTATGATCAAAGCAATTAGGCGAGTTCAGCTACAAGATCCAGTAATTAATAAGTCTATTAAATATACAGTAGCATTAGTCTGTGGCCATTTAAAAAGTATTAATTGGACCTATTCTTTGGCATGGGCTAAAGGGATTAAACCTAAAGATGCAACTACATTCAGATATAGAACAAAAGGACCCAACATTCCTGCACGCGCTTATGTTTTTACAGCATATAGTAATAATAGCGAAGTGATGGAAGATTCAGGGAATGTTATTGGAGGTAAGTTTAATCAAGGTGCACTAATGCTCAATGCCTGTAATTTTTGTGATGATGTTGTTGGAGAAACAGCTGACATTACAATAGGAGACGCATGGCTCCCAAAGTTCGAAACGGATTCAAAAGGCACTAATCTATTAATTATACGCAATACTGAAATTGAACATATTTTAAAAAACAGTTTCAGAGAAAAGCGTATTTCTATTGTTAATTTAACAGAGAAAGAAGCCAAAGATGCTCAGTCTGGTGGTTTTCGACAACGCAGAGAAGGCTTGTCATTCCGTTTGCATAAAATGGACAAACAAGCAAAATGGAGACCAACCAAAAGAATTGAACCGAATTCTTTTAATATAGTTCCATTGAGGAAAATTATATATGCTATGCGTTTTAATGTTACTAAACAATCCAGAGAAGTATTTCAAAGAGCATTAGTATTAGATGATTATACCTTCTATGAAAAAAAAATGAGAAGAATGCTTAAAACCTTACGCATCCTTGAAATATCTAGTTCTGCAACTCGTATAATAAGAAAAAAAATAGCTTATTTATTACACAAATAATACATGAATGAAAGAATCGTCCATATCTATGACAGATAATCGCCACAAATTCTCAAACAGAAATAAGATACTAAGAATACTGTGGATAATTTTTTCGTTTTTCTTTTTTAAGCCATTTGCTCCACGAATTTTTAGGCAATGGAGAACTTTGGTTCTAAAAATATTTGGAGGAAAAATTGATTGGTCAAGCACTATACATGCTAATGTGAAGATTTGGGCTCCCTGGAATCTGGAAATGAGGGCATATTCCTGTTTAGGGCCTAAGGTTGATTGCTATAATCAAGGTAAGATAACCATATTAGAAGATGCAGTAATTTCTCAAAAAACTTATTTATGTGCCTCTAGTCATAATTTTGAAGTTTCGAGTAATCCATTATATATGGCTCCAATACAAATAGGGAAAAGAGCTTGGATTGCTGCCGATGCCTTTATTGGCCCAGGGGTATCTATTGGGGCAGGCGCTGTAGTAGGAGCCCGCTCTGCTGTTTTTAAAGATGTAGAACCCTGGACAGTCGTGGGTGGTAATCCTGCTCAATTTATCAAAAAAAGAGTCCTGAAAGAATAAAGATGGCCAAACTAAATATTACAGCAATAATTCTCACCTACAATGAGGAACTGCATATTGCACGGTGCTTAAAAAACATCATGCAAATTGCCGAAAAAGTGTATGTGATTGATTCCTATTCTACCGATAAAACAGTAGAGCTTGCTACAAAAGCAGGCGCCCAAGTTTTGCAACACCAATGGCCGGGCAATCAGGCCCAACAATTTAACTGGGCTTTGCAAAATATATCCATTCAAACCCAATGGATTTTTCGTTTAGATGCTGATGAGTACCTTTTACCCGAGTTGATTGAGGAAATCAGCAATAAATTACCCACTTTAGATACTCATATAACTGGTATTGTATTTAAAAGAAGACATATTTTTCTGGGCAAATGGATCAAACGGGGAGAATACCCTAAACGAATACTACGTTTATTTCGGGCAGGAAAAGCCGTTTGTGAACAACGATTGATGGATGAGCATATTCAGCTTTTAGAGGGGCAGGATATGGAGTTTGAAAATGACTTTGTAGATCATAATCTACATACCCTAGGCTGGTGGATTGATAAACACAATAACTATTCAATAAGAGATGCGGTAGAGACCCTGGATATTGAGCTGGGCATATTAGGTAATGCAAGTTCCGATAAACAAAAAACAATAGGCCAAGGCGCAGCAAGTAAGAGAGATCAGAAACATCGTTATACCCAATTACCCTTATTCTGGAGAAGCAGCTTTTATTTTACATATAGATATTTTTTAAAAGGCGGTTTTCTTGAAGGTAAAGAGGCTTTTCTGTGGCATTTTTTTCAAGGCTGGTGGTATCGCATGCTGATTGATGCCAAGATATATGAAATAAAAAAGGCTTGTGGTAACGATAAGCAAAAAATTATCCATTACCTCAAAAATAACTACCATATCCATTTGCCTTAACTCAATGGAGTTTAACTACTAAAAAACTACCAAATTTAGTCAATGAAAGTATCCATTATTACCATTGTATATAACAATGTAACTTATATTGCTGATTGTATTCAATCGGTTCTACGGCAAAGCCACCCCAATATTGAATATATTGTGATTGATGGCGGGTCGACCGATGGCACGCAGGCGGTAATTGAAAAATACCGCGATCAGTTGGCCTATTATATCTCAGAACGTGACCATGGCTTGTACGATGCCCTAAATAAGGGGATCAGGCAGGCCACCGGCGATATTGTGGGCATACTGCATTCTGATGATTTATTATTTGGCGATGATACCATTGCTAAAATCGTTCATCAATTTCAATCCTCTCAGGCCGATTTGGTGTATGCCAAGGGCATATATGTGCAACGTGAGGATATCACCAAGGTACGGCGCATCTATTACGCCAAACCCTATAAAAAAAGATACCTGTATTTTGGCTGGATTCCCTTGCACACCACCATCTTTGTAAAAAAGGCGGTCTTTGATCAATGGGGGCTCTATATGGAGCAATACCAAATATCCTCCGATTACGATATTTCCCTGCGTTGGTTTAGCAATAAGGCCCTTAAAAAGGAATATTTAAACCAATGGACGGTGAAGATGCGCGTAGGCGGTAAAAGCACCACCAAAAAGCTGCAGGTCATTAAGTCCATGGAAGATGTGAATATCATTCGCCGCTATAAGTTACTGGGATATTTTACGCTAAGCATGAAAATAGCACGCAAAATACCGCAATACCTAATTCCTCGTATTCTTCCGCAAAAAATGCTCAAAAGCAATAAAGGAGAAAGGTGATGTAAGGTTAAAGGTGATAGGTTAAAGGAGAAATTTCGTTTTACTCCAACTATTAACTATTAACCATTAATAATTAACCATTCACAATTAACTAATAACTATT
>JBFHKL010000362.1:0-4070 GCA_041595375.1 Saccharicrinis sp. | reverse complement strand
TGTATTAAATGGTAATTTTACTGCATATACTGGCAGTACCATATCTGTAAATAGTAACTCAACTCTGACTATTCAAAATGGCTATATTAACAATAACACCGAAATTAATTGTTATAACAAAATTACTATTGGAAAAAATTGCACTATATCAGAAGGAGTTATAATACGAGATTGTGATAATCACATAATGGAAGGAAGAGATAGCTCAAGTGCTCCAATAATAATCGGCAATAATGTTTGGATTGGTATTCGAGCTATTATACTTAAAGGCGTAACAATTGGCAATGGAAGTGTTATTGCTGCAGGCGCAGTTGTAACTAAAAATGTACCACCAAACACACTTGTAGCAGGAGTACCCGCAAAAGTCATTAAACAGAATATTAAATGGAACTAAATAATTCACCCCTATTTTCAATCATTGTAGCCAACTATAACAACGGACAATTTTTACAAACGTGTATAGATAGTATCATTGCACAAACGTATACCAACTGGGAAGTTATCATCGTTGATGATTGTTCAACAGATAATAGCCACGAACTCTATAAAATTTATAGCCATGATGAAAGGATAAAAATCTTATATAATATTTCTAATAAAGGTGTTGGCTATACAAAACGAAAAGCCATCGAACATACCTCTGGTGAATTTATTGGAATAGTTGATCCTGATGATGCCATTATTCCCGAAACACTTGTATTAATTATTAATGAATTTCAGAAGAAACCACTTGCAGCAATTGTCCATACAAACCATTTTATTTGCGATAAAAATCTAAAAAACATAAAGGTTGCAAACAATAGTGGAAAAATACCTGAAGGGGAATCACAACTATCATATGACGGTCCTAAAATAGGCCCCTTTTGGGCTTTTAGAAGGGCTACTTATCTATTAACAAGTGGTATAAACATAAACCTCAGAAGTGCTGAAGACCAAGATTTATATTACAAACTTGAAGAACATGGAACAATAGATTTCATTAATAAACCATGCTACTATTACAGATACCATGATGGGGGCATCTCAACTACAAATAACTTTTTTAGTGCATATGCAAATAATATAACTGCAATTAAAGAGGCTTATGTAAGACGTAAAAAAAATAAGAGTAAAGCAAAAAATATAACAAAAGCAGGTATCGCCCATAGATATTTATTTTATTATCAAAACTACAGTATAAAATGTATAAAAGAGAAGATGAAGCTAAAAGCAACAATGCTTCTACTATTTTCATTGAAATATTTATTTTATGATAAGAGATTATTGACATTAAGAATCCTTTATAGATACATAATACTAAACAAAAAAACAGAATAATTGTGAAGAAAATACTCGTTATCCCATCTTGGTATCCAACTGAATCAGCTCCATATATGGGTATTTTTTTTAAAGTACAAACAGAATTGATGAGTTCTGATTTTGATATGAAAGTATTAGTAGGAAAATCAACTGTTTTTGGAAAGAGAAAAATACTAAAGTTCATCACTAGTAAATCAATACAGAAATTAGAAAAACACTTTCTGCAATCGAATAATACAGTCGGTTTCGAATACAAACAAGCCGCATTCACTTCTTTACAATACCAATTAAATAAAGCGGCAGAAGCCTATTGGCAAGCTACTCAAAGATTCTTTCTGAATGAGAATTGGAAACCAGATATCATTCATGCACACGATGTATTTTGGGGCGGCTATTTTGCGAATTACATCGCTAAAAAACTAAATATCCCATCCATAATTACGCATCACAACCCAATAATATATACCAATTATAGTATAGCAAAAATGTCATTGCTTAAACAAACGATTGAGTCAGCCAACCAGTTGTTATGTGTTAGCAATTTTGACAAACGCACCATTTTAATATCAGACTATAGGTGCAATCCTATCTTCGTAGGTAACTTTATCGATGAAGAAAAATTTAAAATTAAAACAGACACAAGCAAACCCAAAGCTATATTTAACCTATTTTCGGTTGGCATAGCTTCAACACGAAAAGATTTTCCAACGTTGCTAAAGGCTATTGATATTTTGGTAAATACCTTAAAACATAAAGATATTTTACTCACTCTAAATATTTCTGATAAAACGGCTGATGGCACTACCTTATCTGATATTAAAAACCTTGCTAATGAACTAAACATTTTACAGTACTGCAAATTCGTTAATAACCTAAGTCTAGATGAATTAGTTATAGCATATCAAAATGCCGATGTATTTATCTCTTCTAGCTATTTCGAAACTTTCGGAGTAGCAGTATGTGAAGCTATGTGCTGTGGAACACCTGTTGTAGCTGTAAATAATGGAGGCATCGATGATATTATTAATGAAAAAAATGGAATCAGAATAGATATTGGGGATTATTACGGAATAGCTAAAGCGGTTGAGAATATAAAAAATGGCAACAAAATATTTAAAAAAGAAAAAATTAGAAACAGTATTGTCTCTAAATATGGACAACAAGCATTCAAAGATAAAATATCAAGTATCTATAACACTTTCGAATAACAGAATCTCATGATACAAGTAACCTCCCCTTTTCTCCCACCCAGAGACGAATTCAATTCCTATGTCGATAAGATATGGGATAAAAATTGGTTAACCAATAATGGTCCCTTATTAAATGAATTAGAACTTAAACTTAAAGAACATCTCTGTTTAGATCATTTATTATATGTGAATAACGGCACTACTGCTTTGCAATTGGCCATTAAGGCCCTCGATTTAAAAGGAGAAATTATCACAACTCCATTTTCGTTTATTGCAACCACCACTGCCATAGTTTGGGAAAAGTGTAAACCCATATTTGCTGATATTGATGCCTCTACTTTTAATATTGATCCTAGTAAAATAGAAGCTTGTATTACAGAAAATACAAGTGCCATTTTAGCTACTCATGTTTTTGGAAATCCATGCGATATTGAGGCCATTGAAAAAATAGCCCTTAAGCACAAGCTAAAAGTCATTTACGATGCAGCTCATTGTTTCGAGGTTCAATATAAGGGAAAGTCGATATTGGAATATGGAGATATCAGTACCATTAGTTTTCATGCCACAAAACTATACCATACCACCGAAGGAGGTGCCATTATAACTAAGAGCCCTGAATTAACCTATAGGTTATCAAAGCTCCGTAACTTTGGTTTTAAAACAGCCGAATCGTTCGATGGCATAGGCATAAATGGCAAGAATTCAGAATTTCATGCCGCCATGGGCTTGTGCAACCTCAAATATATAAATGATATATTACAGAGTAGAAAGACACAATTCCAGTACTATACAAATAAGTTGCAAGGCTTAAAGGTAAAACGCCAGATCATTAATGACCAAGCGGAGTATAATTATTCCTACTACCCCATTGTATTTGAATCGGAAGAACAACTCTTAAAAACGAAGGCTGAATTAGAAACCAATTGGGTGTATCCGCGTCGTTACTTCTACCCTTCACTTTCCGGTTTAGATTATATCGAAAAACAGAGTACACCTATCTCTGATGACATTAGCAAACGCATCTTATGTCTACCTTTATATCATACTTTGGGCAAGGAGGACCAGGATTACATTTGTCGTCTTTTACTAAGAGCACAAAACAACTAATATGGTTATACTGGGAGCAAGCGGACATGCCAAAGAAGTGGTTGAAGTGTTAAAGCTCAACGACTATTCTGAGGAAATCGTCTTATTTGATGATGTAACGGCGGATGAAAATTGGCCTAAGCTATTCACAAGCTATATACGTTTAAGAAATATTGAAGAATTAAAGCAGCAATTTTCTCTTACTCCCCACTTTCTAATTGGAGCTGGAGGAGTTAAAGCGAAACGAATTCTTTGGAATAAGGGCATTAATGCTGCTGGCAAACCTGCTAGTTTGATATCTAAAAACAGCTCCCTGGGATCTGAAAAATTTGGTGAAGGGTGCTCAATCATGCAATTTGTCTTTATAAGTCCTGATGTGACACTTGGTAAAGGAGTAATGGTTAACGCTCGTGTTAATATTCATCACGATGTTCAGATTGGTGACTTTTCTGAAATAGCCCCAAATGCGGTATTACTTGGCAGATGTAAAATTGG
>JBFHKL010000361.1:0-4070 GCA_041595375.1 Saccharicrinis sp. | reverse complement strand
TTATTGAACAATTAACAAATACTCAAATACATAAATAAATGCTTGAATCTATTGATCTTACACTGGTGAACTGGTCTAGGGCACAATTTGCCTTAACCGCGATGTATCACTGGATTTTTGTGCCGTTAACCCTCGGCTTGGGCTTTATTATAGCCTTCATGGAAACTATTTACGTTAAAACAGGTGATCCTGAATGGAAAAGGATAACCAAGTTTTGGATGAAACTTTTTGGTATCAATTTTGCGATTGGGGTGGCTACCGGTATTATACTGGAATTTGAATTTGGTACCAACTGGAGTAATTACTCCTGGTTTGTGGGAGATATTTTTGGAGCTCCACTGGCTATTGAAGGCATTATGGCCTTTTTTATGGAAAGTACTTTTATTGCCGTCATGTTTTTTGGATGGGGAAAGGTAAGCAAACGATTTCACCTTACTTCAACCTGGTTAACGGCTATAGGGGCTAATCTTTCTGCCGTCTGGATTTTGGTGGCCAATGCCTGGATGCAGGATCCTGTGGGAATGAAATTTAATCCGGATACGGCTCGTAACGAGATGGTGAATTTCTGGGATATTTTTCTCTCACCCAGTGCGGTAACCAAGTTCTTACATACCACTACGTCTGGCTTTGTGTTGGCAGGTGTTTTTGTGGTGGGTATAAGTGCCTGGTATATGCTTAAAAAAAGAGAAATACTCTTTGCTAAACGCAGTATTGCGGTGGCCGCTACCTTCGGAATTATTGCTTCGCTTATGCTGATCGCTTCGGGTGATAGCTCGGCACGTGAAATGGCCGAAAAGCAACCTATGAAATTTGCAGCTATGGAAGCCCTGTACGATGGAAAAACCAATGCTCCTTTAATTGCCATTGGATTAATTGGTAGTTCAGAGAGTGATGCCATAGATGGAATGAGCAAAGAGAATTTTAAAGTGAAAATAGAAATTCCGAATATGCTTTCTTACATGGCTTTCTTAAAGGCCGATGCCTTTGTTCCCGGGATTAAAGATCTTGTGCTGGGTAATCAGAAGCATGGTATTATGTCCTATAAAGAGAAGATTAAACGTGGATATGTAGCCCAACAAACTTTGGTGGCCTATAAAAAAGCCAAGAAAGAGGGTTTGCCAGAACTTGCTGATTTGCGTGCTAAATTTGAAGATCAGCAATGGATAGATAGTTATTTTAAGTATTTTGGTTATAGTGCTTATTACGACCCGGATCCTACTCAGCTGGAGAAAAATGCCTTTAAAATTATTCCTCCTATTTCTACTACTTTCTATGCCTTTCATATTATGGTTATTTTAGGAGGACATTTTCTGCTCTTGTTTATGGTGGTGCTGTGGCTGTTGCTTAGAAATAAGTTGGAGAATAATAGAATTGTATTATGGACAGCTGTTTGGACAATTCCTTTGGTATATATTGCGCAGCAATCAGGGTGGATTGTGGCTGAAGTAGGGCGTCAGCCTTGGGTGATACAGGATTTGATGTCTACTTCAAGAGCTGTTTCGCAAATTGATAGCGGGTCAGTGATGATTACATTCTGGTTATTCGCCATTACTTTTACTTCTCTGTTGATTGCAGAAATAAAAATATTAACCAAGCAAATTAAAATAGGACCTAAAAAAGAAGGAGGAAAACACTAATGTTCGAGAATTTATCACACTTAGCACTACAACACTATTGGTGGTTCCTGGTTTCTTTGCTGGCTGCTTTATTAGTGTTCTTAATGTTTGTTCAGGGTGGACAAACATTAATATCTGTTTTAGGAAAAACGAAAGATGAAAAAACCATTTTGGTTAATGCGCTGGGGCGGAAATGGGAATTTACCTTTACCACTCTAGTTACTTTTGGGGGTGCCTTTTTTGCTTCTTTTCCTCTGTTTTATAGCACAAGTTTCGGTGGCGCTTATTGGGTTTGGATGATTATATTATTCGCTTTTGTTATTCAGGCAATTGCTTATGAATTTCGTAACCGTCCAAGTAATGTATACGGTCCAAAGACCTACGAAACTTTTTTACTTATCAATGGTTTGATAGGTACTATTTTTATTGGAACTGCCGTCGCTACCTTCTTTACCGGATCTAACTTTTCTGTCAATGAATATTTTCAGTCCAAATGGGATACGCCATCTCATGGTTTGGAAGCAGCTTTAAACCTGCATAATCTAACATTAGGATTAACGGTATTCTTTTTGGCACGTGTGTTGGCTATTCTTTATTTTATGAATGCGGTAGATCATCAGGAAATCATGCGAAGAGCAAGGAAACAATTGTTGGTTAATGGGAGCATCTTTGTTGTTTTGTTTTTGACTTTTACCATATGGTTAATGTTACGCGATGGCTTTGCCGTGAATCCTGATACTAAAGAAGTGTTTATGGAGCCTTTTAAGTACTTTCATAACCTCATTGAAATGCCGCTTGTGTTGATTGGCTTTTTAATTGGAGTAGTTTTGGTGCTTTATGGGATGATTTCCAGTTATCTTAAAGCAGGTTCTAATGGTATTTGGTTTTCAGGTTCGGGTACTGTGCTAACCGTTTTGATGTTGTTATTGCTGGCAGGCTATAATAATACCGCTTTCTATCCTTCTGTAAGCAGTTTGCAAAGTTCTTTAACCATCGAAAATGCGAGTTCAAGTCACTTTACCCTGACAGCAATGAGCTATGTTTCGCTGATGATTCCTTTTGTATTAGGCTATATATGGTATACCTGGAGAGCTATCAATAATAGAAAAATTGACCAGGAAGAAATTGAGTCTGATGATATTCATATTTATTAACTAAAGAGCTAAGTTGAAATGAAATACTTAAGTGAAATATTATGGTATCTGAGTTGGCCATTACTGATTGTTGTTAGTTATCAGGCCGTAAAATGGGTACTCAAAAAATTTGAGAAACAAAATGCTGCGCTAGCTGAGGCAGAAGAGAATGCTAATATTTGATGGTATTCATATAAGTCTTCTGTTTATCCAATAGCTTCTTAGCTGGCGAGATAATATATAAGTAGCCCCGTGAGTTTATTGCGGGGCTTTTTTTATAAAGTAAAAGAAAGGCTTTCGTTGAGATTGTTGTTCATGATTACAGGATTTTGCTGTTTACTTGTTGTGCAAAAAATCTGTTTTAGCAAGCCATCGTTTTCTGCTATAGCATAAAGAGTATAAAATGCTCGAGATAGCCGGCTAAACGCCCTAGAAGTGTATTGGGTATACTTATGTTGTTTGATTTTATTTCAGCGCTAATTTCGTGATTGAAAACACTATATACAATGCAATTGTTATGGCTATTCCGCCAAAACCCAACCAGATGATAAAAAATAATCCGCTCGCAAGCAGTGTATATTTATCGATGTTTTTAAAAAAACCAAATGATTTGAATTTAAGTGAAAACATGGGGATTTCTGATACCAGAAGAAAGCAAAATACTGGAACCATGGCCAGTAGTAACCATTGGTTTTGAATCAAGCTACTTAACCAACTATCTCCATGTATAAAGGTATAAGCCAATGAAGCCAGAAAAAGCCCTGTAGCCGTAGTGGTTAAGCCAATAAAGCTCTCCGATTGACGTGTATCCACATTAAATTTGGCCAGTCTCAAGCCCGAAAAAACGGTAGTGATAAAAGGAGCTATCATGATGGCTTGCGATAACAGGTCTGCACTGAAAAAATCAGCATCAAAACTACCCAGCATTACGCTTTTAAGCATCATATGAAGTATGACCATAGGGGCTAAGCCAAAACTTACCATATCGGCTAATGAATCCAGTTCTTTACCCATGGGAGAATAGGCATTTAAAAATCGAGCTGCAAAACCGTCGGTGAAATCAAAAAGAGAACCTGCAAAGATAAGTAATGCCGCCTCAGCTAATAAGCCGTGAAAAGCTGCAAATATGCTTAGTGCTCCACAAAAGAGGTTTAAACTGGTAATAAAGTTGGGTATATGTTGTTTTATTTTCTTGGCAATTGATGTCATATTGAGAACGATAAATTATAGTTTTATAGTTTTAAAATGATGGTGCAAACCTAATATAATTATCCGGAATATGTAAAACTATCAATATAGCTTTTGTTATTTATGTTACTTA
>JBFHKL010000360.1:0-4153 GCA_041595375.1 Saccharicrinis sp. | reverse complement strand
GTGTTTCTTCAGTCCAATCACTATAATCTGCATCATCCACAATCTCCTATTCAACATCTCTACAGCTTACAATACCTATAAGTAAAAACAATACCAAGTAATAAAATCTGATTTTCATGTATGTATAATTTGATTATTTATTTGTCATAAGTAACACTCAAATTGCAGTCATCTTACTGTGCGTAAAGCCTTTTACATAACTATTTTATTCGTCTATAATTTTTCTTTTAATGACCATTTAGGCTGTCTCAAATTTAACGGAAGAACTCGCCGCAAAGTCATTTCCCTCACAATGAAACAAGACCAGTTGTATGAGAATAGTTTTCTCATGGCTGGTTTCATATGCATTTATTGAGATTAAAAATGAAGAAAAACTCGAGCGAAATGGGTTGACAAATCAGCAAACGGATGCATTCACGTTGCAAAAATAGTTAGGTCCATAACTGCTACTATACAAATATATATGAATGCAACATATTGAAACAATAGAATCAATAAAGAGGAAGGATTCACATACAGAACCCATAATTTCCCCCACTAAACCCTGGTATTTTACGACTAGAAAGGCATTCACTTTAACAGATAAGAGGTGTAATATAGGATTTACCATCCCAATTATATAAACAAAGCTTTACTATAAACTATTACAAATAGAATGCTCATGCCTAAAGTTAATTTGACAGACTTAATATTCAAGAGAAGAAACATGGCGTTTAAAACATCAAAAAAACACGAAAAAGCATTAATTTATTTTTGAAACAAAGGCTTAAAACAGCCACAATTTAACCGCCATAATCACTATAGCCACCAATAGAATACGTTTGATCCATACATCTCCCTTTTTAATAGAAAAATGACTTCCTAACCATCCTCCGGTAGCACTACCAATGGCAACAGTGAGTCCTACTTCCCAATCCACTACATCCTGCCATATGAATACAGCCAATGCGGATACGGTGTAAATAAGCGCCACAGTAACTTTAATGGCATTTGTTTTTAAGAGACTAAAACGATTGATCTTTACCAAAGACAGAATCATAATAAAACCAATGCCAGCATGTAAGAATCCGCCATATATACCTACAAAAAAGAAACTTACAACTCCAATTACTCTATGTTTTAAGTCTAATCTTTCTATCTGATCAGTTTTAAAGTTAGGACTGGTAAGAATTAATACAGCCACGACAACCATGACAACAGATAAGATTTTATTCAGCAGTTTTTCAGGGATATCTACGGCAATAAAAGCACCCAATATAGCACCCAGCAAGGCTGAAATACCTAAATAAACAGGGTACGAACCTGAGACCACCTTATTTTTTCTGAAATTAGAAACCGATACGATATTCTGAGCCAATAGGGCTACCCGGTTTGAAGCATTTGCAACCACAGAAGGAACACCCAAAAAAATCATTAAAGGAAGCGTAATTAAAGAGCCTCCACCTGCTATTACGTTGATAAAACCAGCTGCAATTCCCGCACAAACCAAGAAAACATAATCAAGTAAATGTAAATCCATGTAATAAAATTTTTTAATGAGTGTTCAATTAAATGCTGCGATCATGATAAAAAATCGAACTGTAACCATTAGCGAATACCTATAGTTACGTAGCGACAGGTACATAAAAAAAGGGGAAGAGTCTCCCCTGCCCCTTTTAACCCAATTTCAAATTATACTAAATTCCTAAAGCCTGACCACCACCAATTTGGATAGTTTCAGCTGTAATAAAGGAAGCATCTTTGCTAGCCAAGAAAGAAACAACCGAAGCCACTTCTTCAGGCTGACCAATTCTTCCTAATAAAATACTATTAGCCCAAGAAGCAAATACTTCTGGTTTGGTAGCTTTAATTTGAGCATGGAAAGGAGTATCAATAGTACCCGGAGATACTGCATTTACTCTAATTCCATATTCAGCTAAATCTTTTGCTAAAGCTCTTGTAATAGCATGAACTCCTGCTTTAGATGTTCCATAAACACCAGCACCTGGTCCGCCGGCATTCCATCCTGCGTTAGAGGTATAGTTGATAATAGAAGCATTTTCTCCCTTTTTAAGGTAAGGAATAGCAGCTCTTGAAGCAAAAAATACTGAATCAAGGTTTAAAGCCATCACAAATCTATAAAATTCAGTAGTCATCTCTTCAAATCTTGATCGACCACCTAAACCTCCTGCATTATTAACAAGTAGATCAATTTTGCCATACTTCTCACCAATAGCTTTGATATTAGCAGATACTTCTTCATCCTTAGTAACATCAAATCCACAATACTCAGCCTTAATACCTTCAGCAGCAAGCTCCTCTACTCTTTTAGCACCTGCCTCATGTTCAATACCATTTAATACAACAGTATAACCATCTTTACCTAATCTTTTTGCTACTTCAAAACCAATTCCACCAGTTGCACCGGTGATAACTGCTACTTTTTCTTTAGAACTCATTTTATAGTAATTTAAATATTTAATTAAAGTTATTATTCATCATGAAAGTGATAACTCAATTTACCCGTCAGGTATGTAACAATACCTGCTTATACCCGGCGGGTAATTGAGAACACATCAAACATTTATTATTAATCTTCTACTGTTTCTACAGGTTGTATTTTTCTTGCAAAGAAATAAATTGCCCCAATACCAAGCGGTACAAAAGTTGCAATAATGATGAAAATAGGTGTATAAGAAACCTTAGCGATCATAGGAATAATAAAGTTCAATATTATTACTGAACCAATTCCAATCATACCACCTAGTCCTGCTAATGAACCCACTGATTTTCCACTAAAGAAATCACTTGGTAAAGTTTGTATATTACTAATAGCAAACTGGAAACCAAATAACACAACACAAATAACCAACACAAAATTTGTAGGATTTGACTTCGGCATCAATAAAGTAACAAGTAAACCCAGAAACATGATAACACCACCAATAGTGATGGTCACTTTTCTACCTCTGTTTATAGAACCACTCTTAGCAATTAATTTACCAGAAACAAAACCTCCAAGGATACTACCAATAGCAGCACCTACATATGGTACCCAAGCAAACATAGCCACCCCTTTTACATCAAGATCAAACTCTTTGGATAAGTACAAAGGCATCCAAATCACAAAAAACCACCAGATAGGTTCCATAAAAAATCGACCTAAAATAACAGACCATGATTCTTTATAGGATAAAATCTGACCCAGACTAAGGCCTTTACTTTCTGAAGTTGATGACTGATCTGCTTTACTCTGCCCGTCTAAAATATACTGACGTTCTTTTTCTGTAATCCATGGGTGAGTTTTTGGACCTGATTTATTAATGATTAACCATGGAATAATCCATAAAAGTCCAAAAGAACCAATAACCATAAAGGTGGTTTGCCACCCATAAGCTGCCCAAAGGTAACCAATAAATAAAGGAGCGATAACAGAACCCATAGATGCTCCTGCGTTAAACAAACCTTGTGCTATAGCACGCTCCTTAATAGGAAACCATTCAGCATTACTCTTTACGGCTCCCGGCCAGTTTCCTGCTTCAGAAATACCTAAAGTAGTTCTAAGGATACCAATTGAAATGGCTCCTCGAGCAAAGGAATGTAAAAATGAAGACAAGCCCCAGATACCGATACTCAACACATATCCAATTCTAGTTCCTACCTTATCAAATACTTTTCCTGAGAAAAGTTGCCCAAAAGCATAAGCTATTAAAAATACATTTGATATTAGAGCGTAATGTCCTTCACCTAAACCAAGAGAATCGGACATTGATCCAGCCTCTCCGGCTTTACCCCACATTAAAGCAAGGGCACTTCTATCAATATAATTGATTACTGTGGCTATAAAGATTAAACCGATAATCCACCACCTAAAACCTTTTATTTTCATTTTATTTTTGTATTAAGATGTAAGTAAAAGACATAGAGACACTCCTGCTCAAAGCCATCTTTTGTCTTTTACTTTTGACAAACAGTTAATCTTTTATTTTTTACCAAAATACGACACGCCAGTTCCTTGTAGGAAATCTTCACGTACAGGACTGAACACATCAATCAAAATTCCCGGTTCCAGACAAACTGCACCATGAAGGATATTAGGCTCAATATAAACGCCGTCGCCAGCCTTAACAATCTTCTTTTCTTCTCCGATAAAGAATTCGAACTTTCCTTCTAC
>JBFHKL010000359.1:0-4153 GCA_041595375.1 Saccharicrinis sp. | reverse complement strand
TCAGTTATCTAACGGTGGTGCTGCTTTTTATGCAGGAAAAGGAATTGGACTTGAAGGTCAGCAAGGTGCTATTTTAGGAGCTGTTTCTGCTGCTAAGCATGTTCATCAGGTGGCTGAGGCTTATGGAGTACCTGTTGTTTTACACACAGACCACGCTGCTAAAAAATTACTTCCTTGGATTGACGGTCTTTTAGAGGCTGGCGAAAAGTATTTTGCAGAAACAGGAAAACCATTGTTTAGCTCTCATATGCTTGACCTTTCAGAAGAGCCTCTTAATGAAAATCTTGAGCTTTGTAAGAAATATTTCGAGAGAATGAACAAAATCGGTATGACTATCGAGATTGAACTAGGAATTACAGGTGGTGAGGAAGATGGTGTTGATAACTCTGACGCTGATCATGCTCTTCTTTATACACAGCCTGAGGAAGTGAATCAAGCTTATGAAGTATTGAAATCAGTTGGTCCTAACTTTACTATTGCAGCTTCATTTGGTAATGTTCACGGAGTTTATAAGCCAGGTAATGTTGTATTGACCCCAAAAATTCTTGATAATTCTCAAAAATTTATCGAAAAGAAACATGGCTTGTCAAATAACCCAGTAAACTTTGTGTTTCACGGTGGATCAGGTTCTTCATTAGAAGAGATTCGTGAGGCTATTGGTTATGGTGTTATTAAAATGAATATCGATACCGATACTCAATGGGCAACATGGGACGGTATCCGTAAATTCGAAGCTAAAAATCACGATTACCTACAAGGTCAAATTGGTAACCCTGATGGGGATGAAAAACCAAACAAGAAGTTTTACGATCCTCGCGTATGGTTACGTGCAGGACAAGTATCTTTGGTAGAAAGATTAAAAGTAGCTTTCAATGATCTAAATTGTATTGATGTATTGTAATAAATTAGGTTGATATTTATAAAAAGCCCTCATCATTTTGATGGGGGCTTTGTTTTTATATACTTTTTTAGTTTTTTTACCACGCTAAATGGATAAATAAAAAATAATGGGAGAGAAAAGGAGTCATAAACGCGATAGTTTTGGGAGTAAGTTTGGAGTTGTTGCTGCTGCTGCCGGTTCGGCAATAGGTTTGGGTAATATTTGGAAGTTTCCTTATATCACCGGAATTTATGGAGGAGCTGCTTTTTTGTTTGTTTATCTTGGATTTATCGCCCTGATTGGCTTGCCTGTTATGTTGTCTGAATTTATTATAGGTCGTAAGTCTCGTAAGAATGCCTATGGAGCCTTTGCAAAGCTCGCTCCTAAGTCCATCTGGAAACATATAGGAATATTTGGGGTGGGGGCTGCGTTTCTCATTTTATCTTTTTATGGCGTTGTGGCTGGTTGGAGTATTCGCTATATCTTTTTCTCCCTGGGATCGGTATTTCATTCCGATGCAGTTTCTATTGGTCATTTTTTTGAGTCTTTTAAAACTTCACCTATAAAACCTTTGGCTTATCAAATAGTATTTATGGTGGCTGCGGCCTCAATAGTCATTATTGGCGTGCAGAAAGGAATTGAGCGATTTTCAAAAATACTGATGCCATTGTTATTGGTTATTATTATTGTGCTTTGTTTGCGGGCTGTTACTTTGCCCGGAGCAGGTGAAGGATTGAAATTTTTGTTTAAACCTGACTTCTCTAAATTAACCTTTGAAGGAATATTAAGTGCCTTAGGGCATGCTTTTTTTTCCTTGAGTCTGGGTATGGGAACACTCATTACTTATGGTAGTTATGTAAAAAAAGATAATAACCTGTTAAAAACGGCTATTCAGGTAACTGTGGCCGATACTTTAATTGCTATATTGGCTGGTATTGCCATCTTTCCTGCAGTATTTGCTTTTGGTATTTCTCCTGATGCAGGTCCGGGTTTGATATTTAAAACATTGCCAAATGTGTTTATGCACATGCCTGGGGGTGTTTATTTCTCCATTATGTTTTTTGTGCTATTAACTATAGCAGCTTTAACCTCCGCTATCTCAATCTTGGAAGTGGTTGTGGCATACTGTAGCGAAGAATTGAAAATTAAACGGCATGTGGCCACTGTAATTGCTGCGATTATTATTACCCTATTGGGAATTATTTGTTCCTTGTCGTTGGGAATATATGCCGATTATGATATCCTTGGTTTTAATGTTTTTGATTTATTGGATTTTATCTCTTCAAATATTTTACTGCCGCTAGGAGGTATGTTTATTGCTTTATTTATAGGATGGAAAATGGGAGTTAATAAAGTTGCAGAGGAGCTTGCGCATGGAGGTGGTCTGAAGGGTATTTATTTATCTATCTTTATGTTTTTAGTGAAGTTTGTGGCTCCTATTGCTATCTTTTTAGTGTTTATTAAAGGTGTTAAAATATTAGATTATATTATCTCTCTTTTTTAAACAGAAGCAGTTTTAAAAGTTTGTATAATAAATAGCTAAAGAATCTTTTTTGTAATTCATAGATTAGTTTTAATTTTATTATGGTCGAGTCATTAGCCTACTAATGTCTGTTGATTTGACCGGTATTGTAAGTTAAGGCTATGTGGAAAGATTTTTTTTATTATACCCGCGGAGAGCAACGTGGTGTTGTTGTTGTTCTATTTTTAATAGCGGTTGTTTTTCTGATAAGGATTACGCTGCCATACTGGTCAGTACAAAAGGACTTAACAGAGGAAGAAAAGTTATTTGTAGCACAAATACAGGCCGTAAATGATAGTATTAACCATACTAAAAGTTTATTTATTAAGGATTCTCTTTTCTCTTTTAATCCTAATGAAGTTACTGCAGAAGAACTAAATAAACTTGGTTTTTCAAAGTATCAACAAAGTGCTTTTTTGGCTTATCGCGAAAAGTTAGGGTCTTTTAAAAATATCAATCAAATTCATAAGGTCTATGGCCTAGATTCCGCTTTTGTTCATAAACTTGCCGATTCTATAATTTGGGACCTTAAGCCCAAAGCTATCTCCACAGCTAATACAACAGCAGTTAGCGTTGAACCTATTGTTTGGATTGATTTTAACAAAGAAGATACCGCTTTTTATGAGCAGTATATTGTTTCCTCAGTAGTTAAAGATTCTGTTCTAAAAATTTTGGATGATTATACGATAGTAAAATCTCTTCCTTTATCGAAAGTTAAAAGTTATAGCGATGAACAAATTTTAGCCTGGTTACGCAACAACAGAAAGCAAAAATATAAGAGGGTTCAGAAAAATGTTCCAAATGATTTTATAATTGAACTTAATGCTGCTGATACTCTGGAGTTGAAACAACTTAGAGGTATTGGGAGTGTGTTGTCTAACCGGATAGTTAAGTATCGGAACTCTTTAGGTGGTTTTTATACCGTTGAGCAGCTAAAGGAGGTTTATGGAATATCAGATGGTGTGTTTGAGCAAATAAAAGAGCATGTAACTGTGGATATAGCAGGACTTAAAAAGTTTAGTATAGATAAGGATAGCATATCTGTTATGAGCAGACACCCTTATTTTAAATATAAGCAGGTAATTGTCCTGGTAAATCATTACAGAAAGGAAAAGAGCTTAAGGAAATCTGATGTTTTAAATCTACAGGTCATTTCTGCAGAGGAATGGGAAAAGATGAGACATTATTTAACCATTAATGAGGAGTAATATCGATCGTTTTATAAATGAGCCTTATCTGCGTTTCTCTGGAAAAGCTCAATCATTATTATTCCCAAATTATTCGGAACAGGCTATTGGCATTATACCAACATTTTAAAAGGCTCATTTCAATTTCTAAATGGTATAATTTGATTATGTTTTGTAGTCTGTAATTTATGCATACAGAAATGTAGCTTGTTCATTTTCCAAAGAAAGAAGAGGTGGATAATCAAGTTAGGCAGTAAGTTTGTGTCAATTGTTGATACAGAATTCGAGTCAGCGAAATTAATTACAGTGTTTACCTGTGTTTTAAAGGGACTTACGAAAAAATAATTTCTAAATATTTGTAGCTATCGATAATCTTTAGTTTATTTGTACCCGCAAATAATAAGGGTGTTGGCGATTTTTGTATCGGAATAACTTGATTATTTGGAGGTTAGTATTTAAATTTGTAGCGCAAAATAAAAATTTCAAAGGAGAAAATTATGATTGTTATTCCGATTAAAGAAGGTGAAAACATTGAAAGAGCTTTAAAAAAATTCAAAAGAAAAT
>JBFHKL010000358.1:0-4162 GCA_041595375.1 Saccharicrinis sp. | reverse complement strand
TTTTTGAGTGAGATACATTGTTCCCAACCATGAACCTTTTACCAGTTATTTGACAAACTCTTGACATTTTTCAATCGTTTTTTCGGATACATTTTTCAAACAGAGCGCAAAATAACCGATTTTTATTGAAAATAACAAATATGTGAGTATAAAAATTCTATTTTTTTTGCACAAAACTAAAACATTAAACATACAAACTGTTAATTCCTGTTAATATCACTTTATTTCTCACCTCATCACTTTGGTTATTCTACCAAATTCTTACAAATTTTCCTGCTATAGAATCAGGCAACACAAAATAGCCTCTTCACCTGTTCAGTAATAAGCTCAACAATTATAACTTTTATCCATTTTAACAGAAAAAGTGATAAAAAAATGATTTACAAAATTAGAAATAACACTCATTAAAAACACACCTTTAAACACCTAAATTTGCATTAACTTTTCCAATAAGCATTACCAAAGCCATCTCAGTAGTTCTATGAATATTACGATCGCGCAAGTGCCCAAAATTGAACAGCTCACTTGTCACACCATCAGGACCCGCAATGGCAATCCAAATAGTGCCTACGGGTTTTTCATCACTCCCTCCATCTGGTCCTGCAATACCCGATGTAGCAACCGCATAATCAGTTTCCATAGTTTTTCTTACACCTAAAGCCATCTGTTCGACAACCTGCTTACTTACTGCTCCATAAGATTCCAAATCGGACTCACTAACTCCTAAAACCTTTTTCTTCACTTCATTATGATAAGCAACCACACTACCTATAAAATAGATCGAGCTTCCAGCCAATGAGGTAATTTGATGTGCAATATTTCCACCCGTACAACTTTCGGCTGTTGCCAATGTTAGTTGATGGCGGCTAAATAAATCTGCAACAAGCTCCGCTGTTGATACATCGTGATAAGCCAGAATAGAATCTCCAATAATCAATTTTAACTTTTCTATCAATTCAAAAATGGCTTGATCGATGTTTTCTTTACTATGCCCTCTTCCTGTAAAACGCAAACGTATTCTTCCTGGAGCAGGCAAATAAGCTAACTTTATAAACTCAGGTATCGTTAATTCAAAATCTTCAAGCATCTCTGCCAAGACCGCTTCCGGGATATTATGAACCAATACCGTTTGATGAACCACCACCCCTGCATTAAACCTTTTTCCCAGTCGGGGAATAATATGATGCATCATAGCATGCTTCATCTCAGAAGGAACTCCCGGCATGGAAACAAAGATGGTTCCCGCCTCCTCAAACCACATCACAGGAGCTGTTCCTACCGGATTACGTATCACCTCACAATTGGCAGGTACCATAGCTTGTTGACGATTAAGCTCATTGATGCTTTTAACGCGTCCTTTTAAAAAAGTAGTAACGTCATGATACACTTCCTCGTTAAATACCAATTGAGTATGAAAAAACTTACACATAGTGGTTTTCGTAATATCGTCTTTGGTAGGCCCCAAACCACCCGTTAGTAAAACAACATCAGAACGATTCGAGACTTCTTTTAAGGTACTTAAAATCTCTTCTTCTGAATCACTAATGGAATTGATCCGTGCTACTTCAAATCCGGCTTCATTTAATTGTTTTCCTATCCAGGCCGAATTGGTATCTACCACCTGCCCTATTAGTAATTCATCACCTATGGTAACTATTTCTATTTTCATGATATACGCCCTTCTAAGTTCCCCAAACGGGGATAAACTGATTTACAGCTTTATAATTATTATTTTTTAAATTCTTTTAGTGCTTTTACTCGCTGCAACAATGGCGGGTGAGAATAGTGAAAAAACACATACCAGGGATGTGGAGTTAAATTACTTAGCGCATTTACCGATATGGTTTTCAAGGCCTTAATTAAAGAATCCGGGCCATGGTTTTTGGCTGCAAATTCATCGGCCTGATACTCATTTTTTCGTGACAATAAGCTTGTTAGCATCCCCGTAATTCCGGATATCGGACTATACAATATTCCAAAGGCAACTAAGCCAATATGAAAAACAGGTTTTTGAACACCTAAAGCCTGCGATAAAGCAGGAGAATCAACAAATAAAGATAAGATATATAACATTATCCCAGTTTGAATAACACCTGTTATCATGCCCCAAAGAGTATGTTTCTTTTTGTAATGACCTATTTCATGTGCCAATACCCCAACTATTTCATCTACCTCTAAATCATTAACTAAGGTATCGTAGAGAACTATTCTTTTTTTGGTTCCCAAACCACTAAAGAAAGCATTTGCTTTTGTACTTCTCTTTGACCCATCCATAACATATACGTTATCGAGCTTAAAATCCACTTTTTTACAAAAGTTCTGAATAGCTGTTTTCAATTCTCCTTCTTCTAAAGGTGTTTGTTTATTAAATAAAGGCAGAAGAACCGATGTATAAAACATGGTAATAAATAACATAAACACAGTGACCAAAGCCCAGGCATACAACCAAAAAAATTCACCTGCAAAGTCGAAGAACCAAACAATCAATGCCATGATACCTCCGCCTATGATAGCTCCTAAAAGCAGAGACTTTAATAGATCTCCTACAAATGTTTTAGGGGTAGTTTTATTAAAGTCAAACTTTTCTTCTATCACAAAGGTACTATAAACAGAAAATGGCATATTGATTAAAGTTGAGCCTAAACCTAAAACACCAAAGAAGAGTAAGGCACGAACAATGAGATTCTCACTAATACCCATAGCCCATTGATCGATAATAGCAAAACCGCCCCAAAAAAGCATAGCAAGAATAAGCAGCAGATTAAAAACCTCGCTAAACCAACCAAATTGATGATTTACTTTTGAATAGTGTTGTTGTTTGGCATATTTTTCCTGCTCATAAATCCCCTCAAGTTCATCAGGAATCTTATCTGACCATCTTGTCGTATTGAGATACAATAAAAACCTGTCCCAGACAAATTCAATAACTATTATGGCAACGATTAAATAAAATATTGTTGTATACATGATCCTTTTAGATGATTAAATATTTCCTGAATTGCATTGCTGTTACATTGTACCTGACAAATACTTTCAATTAACTATAAGCCATGGATTTTAAACAGAAAATACATTATTAAAGTTTCTATTTCACGTAGTAAGCATAACAAATAAACAAACTAACTACACAAAAATATAAAAACAAACCGTTCAAAACATGCCAGCGACAAATAATGAACGGTTCGTTTATTAATTATAATGATGCCTATTGCGAGACCTTTTTTTGTTTAGATACTGCTCTATAAATAAAATACAGTCCTGCCAGCACAAATGGAATACTTAATATTTGTCCCATATTGATCAACATCCCATCTTCAAATTTCTCTTGATTTTCTTTTACAAACTCAATTAAAAAACGCGATAGGAATGTTCCTATTAAGAACACACCAAAAATAAGTCCTGTTTTATGACGGGCATTTGTTTTCCAATACATCCACATGATTAAACCAAATAATCCCAGATAAGTAAATGCCTCATACAATTGAGTAGGATGTTTAGCTATGGATTCTCCGTTATTAGCAAAAATAAAACCCCAGGGTAACTCAGTAGCATGGCCATATATCTCTGAATTCATCAAATTACCCATCCTGATAAAGAAAGCAGCTAAAGCAGTAGGTATAACTAGTCTATCCAGGGTCCAAATAGCTGATTTTTTAGTCACTTTTTTGGAATAAATCAACATAGCAATAACAATACCAATAGCACCACCATGACTGGCCAATCCGCCATGCCAAATCTTTAATATTTCTTCGGGATGTTGAGAATAATAATCCCAACCATAAAAGAAAACATGTCCAAAGCGTGCACCAAGAACAGTACCGAACATCACATAAATAAATAATTTTTCAAGCCAAGGCAAGGGAATCTTTTCCCATTTAAACATCCTTTCCAGCAAATGATAGCCTAACAAAAAGGAGATGGCAAAAAACAATCCGTAATAACGAACTGAGATTGAACCCACGTGAAATATTTCCGGTTTAACTGTCCAGGTAATAAAATCAAGCACCATAATTTATATGTTAAAAAGAGATAAGAGACAAATAAACTACTGCCTCTCATCTCCATATCTGTTTAATTTATATTTTAATTTATTTTGTTATTCCTGGCCTTTACCATGGCATTGCTTAAACTTTTTACCGCTTCCGCAAGGACAAGGATCATT
>JBFHKL010000357.1:0-4183 GCA_041595375.1 Saccharicrinis sp. | reverse complement strand
ACCCCCTGGTCCCAAACCAGGTGCGCTAACCGGACTGCGCTACACCCCGAAACGGTTAAAAATCATTGAAAAAAAATCAGTCGGGGTGGAGAGATTCGAACTCCCGACCCCCTGGTCCCAAACCAGGTGCGCTAACCGGACTGCGCTACACCCCGTGATATTTTTCTTTGACTTCAATAAGATGCGGAGAGAGGGGGATTCGAACCCCCGGTACAGTTACCCGTACGTCAGTTTAGCAAACTGGTGGTTTCAGCCACTCACCCACCTCTCCAGATATTAATAAGTCTAACATTTTAGACCCTTTGTGCAACACTCATTTCGTTATTGCGAGTGCAAATGTAGGAAAATGTTTTAATGCTGCAATACATTTCAAAAAAAAATTTAACCTTAATATTACACTACTTCTTATTCTGTTAATGTAATTGATTGCGTAACAAAAAATAGGAGCTTTTTACAGCCCCTATTTTTTTTTATTTCTTCTCTGGTTTATCCGGTGATGATTTGGATATTGAGTCTCTCATTGAAGTATCAGCTTCAATATTTTTCATTTTTAGATAATCTAATATACCCAAATTTCCTGATCGAAAAGCATCTGCAATAGCTAAAGGCACTTCAGCTTCTGCCTCAATCACTTTGGCTCTTGCTTCCTGCGCTTTGGCTTTCATTTCCTGCTCTTCAGCCACTGCCATAGCTCTTCTTTCTTCAGCTTTTGCCTGCGCAATATTTTTATCAGCTTCGGCCTGATCAATTTGAAGTACCGCACCAATGTTTTTACCTATATCGATATCGGCAATATCAATTGATAAGATTTCAAAGGCAGTACCGGCATCCAGACCTTTTTCCAATACCACTTTAGATATTGAATCCGGGTTTTCCAACACGGCTTTATGCGATAAAGAAGAACCAATAGAAGACACGATTCCTTCACCCACACGGGCCAATACGGTTTCCTCTCCGGCTCCCCCTACTAATTGTTTAATACTGGCACGAACGGTAACCCTTGCTTTCGCAATTAACTGTATACCATCTTTAGCAACAGCTGCCACAGGAGGCGTATCTATCACCTTAGGGTTCACTGACATTTGCACGGCCTCAAACACATCACGACCAGCCAAATCAATAGCCGTAGCCATTTGAAAAGTAAGATCGATATTAGCCTTTGCAGCCGACACTAAGGCATGAACCACACGGGTCACATGTCCCCCAGCTAAATAGTGAGCCTCTAACTCATCTCTTTTTATTAATTTTAATCCTGCCTTTTGACCTTCAATTAAAGCGCGCACAATAACAGAAGGTGGTACCTTACGCACACGCATCAACACCAGCTGTATCAATGAAATTCTCACCCCTGAAACCAGAGCCGAGAACCAAAGTAAGACAGGTACATAATACATAAATAAAAAGAACAGTACAATAATGACTGCCAATAGGCCAAAAAATCCCAAGCCTTCCATAATAATTTACTTTTTAGGTTTAACGACTATATATGTTTTAAAAACTTTTGTTACTTCCAACAATGTATTGGCATCCACAAAATTATCGGGACAATGAGCCTCTATTGTTGTTCCATTGATATTTGCTTTACCAACAGGATTTAAACGGGTAATTGCGATTCCTTCATCACCTATACCAATATCACTATCCTCCTTCACTTCAACGGTACCATCCACACTTGAATCGAGCATTAATTTTTTCCAGGAACCAGATCTCAGGGACCATACAACAAGAAAAACAGAAATTAACAAGGTAGTGATTAAGGTAGCATTTCCTCCGGCGGAACCAAAATTTTTATACGCCATAAAAATACCTACACCAATAAAAAGAGCACCTCCTATTCCAGCGAAAGTAACCCCTGGTAAGGCAAAAAACTCAAGAATCAATAAAAATAATCCCAGAAGGATTAACAAGACGATTATAACGGTTGTCATATAAATTAATCTATTGTAACAGAAAGGTTTTTACTCGAAAGTTTTTCTTTCAGAGGCATTAACTCCCCTTCGGGGCCTAATTTTATCTGACATTTTCCTGTAAAGTGGGTAAGAAAAGCACATTGCTCGGCCTGCACCTCATCATGTTCACAAATCTCCCTCAATGAATCGATGACAAAATCAAATGAATTTATGTTGTCATTATGCAGTGTAAGCGATTTACGACTACTCTCACCTTTGCTTAAAGGATCACTTTCCCATTTTTTACTAAATGATTCCATAGCTTCATAATTTAAATCCAAAATAACATTTTTTCTTTAAAGTAACCAGTCTTAAAGCATTTTATTATTTCTGAGGCAAGGATGATATCTTACCCTGTTTAAAATAAACAACAAAAGCGCCGGAAAAACCAGCTTCTATAACCTGAGGAATAGCCTGAAGAGCTTCTTCTTTACTGGCATAATGTCCTGCAAAATATTTGGTTAAACCACGCCCTTCGATGACTATTGACGAAACCGCTGGAATTTTTGCAAGGGCATCAGGATTTGGTGAGTTCCTAAAAACTCCAATCTGGATACGATACTCTTCTGCATTATCAATTTGAACAGCTTTTGTGTCATCTTGTTTTACAAGCTGAACTTCTGCCTCACTCTTCTTTTGAATACCTTCTTCAGCCTTATCCAGACCTACAGCTGATTTTTGCACTTCCTCTTTGGGATCATCTTTTTGTTGTTTTTCAGGTAGATAGCCTTCATTTAGCAAACTACAATATAATCCTAGCGCATTTTCCTGGCTTTCGATACCGGCTTTTTTCATAGCTGCGGCTTTTTCAAACGACTCAATATTTAATGCATTCAATGAGCTTAATAAGTTTTTTGCTTCTCTAAAATAGGCATTTCCCTGATAAATGAGCTCATCAACCTCACTTCCCTTTTCGTCATTTAATTTAGAAGAAATATCCTTAAGCTTTAACCAATAGATTGGATATTTTTTATCCATTGCTTTATGATAAATCCTTGTTGATAGTATTTTTAACTCCTTTGAATCTTTAATCATTGTAGAAGCAGTAGATTCCTCTTCCTGGCTTTTCAGGCTATCTTTTCCTTTGGTAAGGGCACTTAATTTAAGGGAATATTCTTCCTCTACCTGATTAGATTTAGCCAACAACTGCGATGATTCCAGGTTTAAAATATTAGCCCAAACATATAACGAATCTGCATATTTCAATGATTTAATATCATTCTCAGAGAAAAGCTGCTTATACATTTTATCATACTTTGCATACTGACGCTCAAACTCATCCGAAGAATACATCGTATATCTTTCGGGGATAAAAACACCCTCTATAGATAACTCAGTTGGTTTATCTGTTTGTACCTGACTAGAAGACTGATAAACACCCTTATTTACCTGGCTCACAATTTCATTTAGCTCTTTTTGACGGGCATATAAATATTTTTCCTGTATTTGATCATCTAAGCTATACACCTGATTCTCCAACCTCAAAATGTCATTCACAATCTTATTTCGCTGGGTAGCATCATCAACCACACTATAATCGCGCCTTTTACCTTTCATTAGCAGTGACAAACTATCCTTTTGTTGCTCAAGCTTAAAGCCTGATTTAAATAGTCCCTGAGCTTCTGAATCAATAAAATGATCATATTGTGAATAACTGATTGTATCATTAATTTCGAAATGAAACAATGCTTTTTCCTGCTTTTTTTTAACGCTGGATGTATGGGCAAAATCATTCTCCTCAGTTTCATTATCGCTATCCTCCCCTGCTACTCTCAGCATTGCCGACTGAAGAATCTCTCCATCTTCCTCAACCATATTACGAACCTGCGTACCATCCCATCGAATTGTATACACCATCACTTCATCGTTACTTGTCTCCCGCGTAGAAGCGAACCAGGCCTCTTGATTAAACTCATCTGAGACAAACAAAAAATCATCATCAGGAGAATTAAATGGGACTCCCAAATTTATTGGCTCAAGAAAACTATGCGTTTCATTATCGTAAAAAGCCTTATAAATATCAAATCCTCCAAAACCTCCAGGTCGGTCGGAAGCAAAATAAAAGGTTACGCCATCTGTTTGAAGAAAAGGATAGGCATCATTATATAGCGAGTTCACCGGCTCTCCTACACTCTCACTATCACCCCATCCATCGATGAGTTTAACCATTTTATAAATATTCAATGTATCCTCACTGCTTGCTTCCATTGAAAAGTAAACCACATCCCCTCTTT
>JBFHKL010000356.1:0-4205 GCA_041595375.1 Saccharicrinis sp. | reverse complement strand
CTGGCAAAGTAACTACGAATATTTGTATGCAGGAGGTCAGGATTTATTAGGGGATATGCAGGAACTGGCTGCTGCTTCCGATTATTTTTCTTCATCGTCGGAAACGACCAAAGAAACTTTGATTTCTTATTTCGGGCGTGCCGAATATTCATATGCAGATAAATACAATCTCTCGGTGAGTTTGCGTACTGACGGTTCTTCTGTGTTTGGAGATGATAAAAAATGGGGTACTTTCTGGAGTACTGGTTTCTCCTGGAGACTGAATCAGGAAGATTTTTTGAAAGATTACAGGTGGCTTGATCAATTGAAGGTTCGTACCAGCTATGGGACTTCGGGAAATAAAGCAGGTTTAGATCGTTATGCTTCTCAAGGGCTGTGGACTGTAGATGCTGACTACAAATACAACGGAAGTAGCGGTTCTATACTTACTCAATTGCCTAACAGCAATTTGTCGTGGGAGTCTCAAAAGATGCTTAATATTGGTATTGATTTTGGCTTTTTCAATCGTTACTATGGCTCTGTTGATTATTTCTATAAAACTTCCGATGGTTTGCTTTACGATTATCCACTTTCAATTCAGAATGGTTTGTCGAGTGTAACTCTTAATGCTGCGAAAACAGCTAATTCAGGTTTTGAATTTGTTTTTGGCCTTGATGTGATTCGAAGAGGCGGTTTTAGATGGAATATAGAAGCAAACGCTTCAATTATTAAGGATAAGATAAAAGACTTATATGGCGATGATGATGTTTCGCAAACTGATTATGCAAAAATTTGGTCGGTTGGCGGAAGTCAGTATGAATTTTGGATGCCAACTTGGGCTGGTGTAGATGCTGATACGGGTAGCCCCTTATGGTATGTTGTCGACGATGAAGGAAATCGTTCAACAACATCTACATATTCTGATGCAACATACGAACGACAGGGACGTTCAACTCCAACGATGTATGGCGGTATAAACAATACGGTGACTTATAAAAACTTCGATTTAAGTGTGCAAATGAGTTATTCTGTTGGCGGGAAAATATACGATGGCATTTATCAGTCGATTATGCACGACGGAAAAACGTCGGGAGTTAACCTGAGTACTGATGCGTTAAATTCGTGGACGACTCAAGGTCAAGATACCAATGTTCCGTTGTATACAATCAATAATTCATCCAGTTCAAACAGTTTGTCGTCACGTTTTTTGTTCGATGCAACCAATGTTCGAATTCAGAATGTAACATTAGGGTATACCCTGCCTAAAGACCTGGGACTGTTTTCTAATGTAGTATCAGGATGTAGGATTTTTGTTAGTGCGAATAATTTATACACTTGGTTTGCCGACGATTGGAAAGGCTACGATGATATTGATATTTACGGAGTTCAGGGTTATAGTAGTTATCCTTCGGTTCCTTCTGGCCGTACCTTCTCTGTTGGAGCCAAATTAACATTCTAAAAAAACAATAATTGAAAATATGATGAAAGCAAAATATATTGTTACAATACTTTTAATAGTTCTTTTTTCTGCTTGTTCTGACGATGAGTTATATCAGGATCCATCAACCTCATTGTCGAATGAAACGGTAGTGGAATCGTATGAAACAGCCAATACTGTGCTTATGGGTGCATATGACCAAACGGGTTACTATACCTATCTCACAATTGGTCAGATTGGTTTAGATGTGATGGGGAATGATCAGATGTTATCTAGTGGTGAATATGGTTTTTCTACCTATAAGTGGAATGTTTATTCGTATGATTATCAGCAATATCCGGCTACTGTAGATGGTTGGTGGAGTGCATATGCTCCGTATATGTGGAGTCGTGCATATCGTGCTATTACGGCATGTAACTTATTGATTAATTCGGAACTTCCATCGGGTTGCGAAGATATTGTTGCACAGGCATATGGCGTGAGGGCCTGGAATTTTATGAACCTTTATCATTTGTTTTGCGCCGCATACAATAATCCTACTTACGGTGGCGATGATGGAAAAGGCCTGTTTTTGCGTTTAACGCAGGCTTCGTCTGATGCTACTGAGGATGTTGAACGTTCTAATCTGAAAACTTCGTTGCAACAGATTATTGATGATTTTACTTATCTCTATGAGAATGGTACGTCTTCAAGCAACTATTATTTTAATGCAAATAATGCAGCGTTGTTTCTGGCACGTATTTACTTAGAAATGAGTGATTATGTAAATGCATCGAAATATGCGCAAATTGCGGCCAGCAATACTTTTGACGGTTCAAATCTAATGAGTCAGGATGAATATCAAGCGGGTTTTATGACAGCTAATTCAGAATGGTTGTTAGGTTTTGAATTCGATTCAGAATCTACTAATATTTATGCATCTATTCCATCTTTTTACCATTGTGCAACAACTATGGATGATTCCGCGGTATTTGGTACTGCGGATTATGGAACTCAGGTTCCAGGTAGTAGTGTTAGTGACCGTTATGATTATCTTTCTGAAAATGTAGTAGATTATAAAACAGGATATAGTACTATTCGTTTTGCCAAGTCTTTTGTGGATATTTTTGCGACTGATGAAAATGGCATCTTTACTGATAGTCGTGCATTGTTTCCATTTTATATAGCAGAAACCGATGGTTATTTCACAGCTAAATATAACAACAATGGATCGCTAGGAATTGCTGATTTTCCAATGGCTCGTATTGCCGAGGCCTATTTAATTGAAGCAGAAGCTCAGTACGAAATGGGGCAGTCGGCAAGTGGGCTTGAAGTATTAAATGCCCTGCAGTCTGCGCGCGGAGGTTCTGTTTCTTCAAGTATCGATATTGATGAAATATGGAAAGAGCGTCGCCGTGAACTTTACGGCGAAGGTTTTGCAATCACCGATATTAAAAGGCTACAGAAACCACTTGAACGTACTGGCGTTGATCAATGGAGTTCGGTGTTAAGTCTGGAAGCCAACAGTCCGCGGATGATGTATCCAATACCGGATGATGAACTGCTTTATAATCCTTATTATAACACGGATGATGCGGCGTATAATGAAGGTCAGAATGATTATTGGGCGAAATAAAATTACAATGCAAAAGATCTTATTACTTATAATACTGGTGAGCATCTTAGGTGGCTCACCAGTGTTTTCCCAAGTTGCTGACAATGATTTTGTAATGCAATTTAAAGGGCGTGAAATTGACATCTCTCCGTTTCTCGAAGATTTTCCGTACTCGCAGTTTTCTCTTAGCAGCGATGGGCAAAAGTTGTTTTTTCACAATGCAAGTAAGCAGACTCACCTTCAGTGGATTAATCTTGCGCAGACTACCGATTTAACAAAAGCGACCAATGCTATTGGGATTGATCTGTCGACATGTAATTTGTGGTCACCAAAGTACAACAAAGTGGATAATTGTGTCTACTGGATTGGCGACGAGAGCAACGAAGAAATTATTAATATCTATTGCAATAAGTTGGGAACAACCCAAAAAGAAAAGTTAAGCGATGTACCGTATATTTATGCCTGGAATTTTAATCAGGATTATACGAAAATAGCTTATGTGGGCCGGATGGGTCAAAACGAAGATCGTTTGGATGAACTTCATGTGCTCGATCTTAAAACAATGAAAGATGAAGTGATTGGTATAGATACTCCTGAGTTTCGGTATACCTGGAGTAGTATCAGTTGGCGTCCTGACAACAGTGGAGTTATGTTATTGGCGCTGAAAAATGCAGATCGCCATTATGCCAATGTGGTATATGTTGATTTAGTGACAAAAGAACGTACCGTTTTAACGGATTCGGAAAAGCGTGCCGATTATTCGGGAACCGGTGTGATGGATAAATGGCTGGATAATGACAATTGCTTGTTTTTTTCCAATCAGGACGGACACAAAAATTTGTACGCTTTTAATGCTGTAAGCGGAGAGGTGGAGCAACTTACCCGTTTTAAAACAGATATAGCAGATGCTGATTATGTGACGATCAACAACAAAAAATATTTGTTTTGTCTACAAAGTACTCCCATACTAACAGAAATGTTCGTTCTGGATATCGAAACCGGAGAAATACTCAACCGGAAGAGTTCTTCTATGTCTTATTCAATCGGTGCTGTAAGCGGAAATAAAGTGCGGCTGTTGGCTAATAATGTAACCACATTGATTCAAGTGGTGGAGATTGAGGTTGGTAAAAATAAAATGACCGAATCGATTGTTTTTGATTTGCCGCAGGAACTCAAACAAAAATTAGTTTCCAG
>JBFHKL010000355.1:0-4210 GCA_041595375.1 Saccharicrinis sp. | reverse complement strand
GTCGTAGCGTTGATTATCACTGTGGTATTAACGTACGAGTTTGTAGCCGATCCCGTTTGGTAGGTATATCTCAAATAGACAGTACTGCAATCAATTATCTTACAATTAACGAATGCAACTAGATATCCTGCCTTAGTAGAGTATGAAAAATTTCTTATTTCCACTCGTTCAATATACAACCTAACACCTAACTGTCCTGAAAAAGGATAGTCGAGTATATTACCTCCATTTAACACGGCAAACCCGTCGCCGTATATACTCGTGGCAGAAGTAGCTGAAACTAACTCATAAAACCACCCTTTCAAATAGATTGTTAATAGAGATGAGTCATAAGCATTTTGAATACTCCTCTTTGGGGAGTCCCAACTTAAACCGTCATTTTCACTATTTCCATAATTAGTTACATATCCTGTTGCCATTATTCGTCCTCCTCCTCTATTTCTTCCACACTGAAAGTGTGTGATTTAACGGTGTACCATTTTGTATTAGTGAAAACTCGCGTTGCTGTAAACTTTAATCCATCTTGCTCATCAATCCATGAGCAAGTTTTATCAACTAAATTGCTCATATCTGTAAAATCAATAGCATCAAATACTTCCTGCGCATATTCAAGAAAAGCCTCACTTTGCTCTTCGTAAGATAAATCAGGGTCAAAAATTATGTCTTCTGTAATTGTTGTCATATCAACTAAAGTTTATAAGTAAAACCCCTTGTTCATATCCAGTTTCATAAGTTAGTTCATAGGTATAATCACCTGCAGCAACTGTTATGGGTAAATCGGCTACAGTACTATCCGATACGATAGATATTTCACTTGCATCACCGGAGTTGACAAGCTTAACAGCTGTAAGATTTGTGAATTTAGGTACTCCTATTATACTTGCCGTTGCGCTAAAAGCTGTGGGAATGCTAGTGTGACCTATTAGGGAAAAACGTTCTTGTGAAGTAATAGAATCTCCTGAGGAGCTACTACCTTCACCAAAAGCATATAATACCCAGCTATTAGTAGGTTCTGTGCTATCAAGGATTACTATACCTGGTGAATCAATGGTATTTTCACCTGCCCAGGCTAATTCCTCAGAGCCTATATAAACATACCAATCACCTATGCTAGGTTCAGACGGTTCAGGATCACCAGCACGGGCAATGCCTTTTAAACCAGTGTTTGTGCTATCTACAGTATCAGTAGGTACGCCTATTTGTGTAATGCTCCAGGCATCTTCTTTCCAGACAATAAAAGCGGGTAAGGCAGTTACTTCTAATCCTGAGCAATAGGTAAATGTGCCTATTTCGGAAGCCAGATACCAAATAGGGTTTATCTGATCGCCTGGATCATCATCTGGAGACAGATTACCACCAAAGCCAGTGCCCGATATTTCCAATACACTTTCAACAATTTCGTGCAAAACGGCATTATGAACCTCACCTGTTATTTTATCATCACCTGTTTTGGTGTTGATATACTGGTCGATATAAGCTTTTAATTCAGTTAGCGTCATTGATAATCAGTTTCTAAATATTCGTCGCTGTAATCTTTGTTTTCAGCTTCAGGCAAGCTTAGCGTAGCGCTGAGCATATCATCGGCAAAAGCAGACTTATAAGTGAATTTTACATTATGCAATTCATCATCTTCATCGCTAATACTAAAACTGCCTTTAACGATATGCACCCTTATCCACCTGTCATCACTCTGAAGAAATACCACACGACTTATGGCCAGCTCTTTATAATGTTGAGCCATAGCCAATGTAATGGGTCCTGTTTCAGCTTCAAATGTATCTTCTATTTCGGGGTCATCAGAGGACAGATCACCAATGTATTGAGAGTATCCAGGCTGCAATATGGTACGGTTGGTTTCCTTCTCAACTTCAAGTGTATTACTTTGCTTTTGAATTACTATAGTATCAAAAACACCCCAACGATTTTGGAATAAAAACGAACGATTATATTCTGTTTTAGGTAGATATATATAGGTTTTAGTACCGGCAATGGTAGTACCTGATTCAGTTTTAACTGATACTGTTACATAGACAAGCTTGCTTGGCGTAGAAATACTAGCCAGTATATCGGTAACCGGAATAACCAGGATACCATCCTGGCTCAAAGTAATGGAATCACTGGTATAAGTTTCAGGATCAGAGTCTGATTTACTGTTTATATCAAAATAAACTTGTACGCTTGTGTTGGCTGCATAAGGCGACATATAGTACAGGTAGTGTTTTGCCGAATAGTTGGTGTATACCTGCGATGGCATATTGGTCAGGAATTTCTTATAGCTGTTTATCCAGTTACGTAAATTAAAATCGGGATGGCTTGAATGATTTACTTTTCCATTAATCACCTTGTAAGTACCTGTTGTTTTAGTAGCTAAAATAGTGGTGTCGCTCATTTCTTTAAGTACCATATAATAACTAAGCACAGGCAATATGGCTTTTGTTGGTGTGTTCAAATCAAAATCAGGCAACTCAAAAAAGTTTAAAAAGCGCGGGCGTAATATTCTGCCTAACTCAATATACGAAAGTTGGTCATCATCGGGGTCGATTCTGAATTCAGGTAAAGCTGTGAATGTCCCGGTGTCGGACAGTTTGTTTGCATAAACTGTGACTAGAAAGTGATAATTGCTTACTTCTTCATAGTCTACTCCATCGGTAATTTCCGAAGTCCAGTTTTCGGTGGGTAGACTATCAACGGTAATATTATAATCAGATCCTTCAACAATGGCTTCGAACTCCATATAACTGGTCAAATAACTACCCGTGTAGTAAGTTTTTAATGGGGCATAATTAGCCAAATACAAGAACATTTCGCTTTTATCATACGAAGGCAAAACATAATCATAACCATCAGGTACATCTTGATCTGGATCAAGTGTAAAAATAAAATTATGAACGCGGCTCATAAATGTCAACTGCATTTCCTTCCCTACAGAGGGAGCATCGGGCATGGTTATTTTAAAGCTGGCTTTTGAACCTTCCTGTAACACTTTAGAGGTACCTTGAATCTGAAAAAACAAGCGATTATGAACCAAATCAAGGCTTTGTGGATATTTATTTAAAACTAAACTCATAGGTCACTCCACTTATCAGTGTCGGGTGTGTTACTGCGAATACTGCTCACAGGAATAGTATAGCTTATGCCATACAAACCACCTGCAGTTAAATCGACAGGTACACCTTGCACCTGGTTTAAATCAAAGTTGATAATAGCTGTATTTCGCCTGGCTGCTTTGTCATCTTTCATACGAATAATAAACTCATCGCCTATTTCCTCAATATTCTCCCAGGTATCGTACACATCATCAGAGTTGGAATTGCGCCCTATTTTATCCAGAACCAAAAACTCAATTTCTCGAATCTTGTGCACGCTATCCGATTTGTTATCCAGGAACCTGAAATCATAATCTTTAACCATTACGCAAGGCACATTTTTAATTTTACCACGTACAGCCTTCTCAGGTTCTTTGGCTTCGTAAAAACGAATAAAAGCAGGATGTTTTTCTGCATCATGGGCTATATCTGCATTTTTAGTGGCCAAATCTTCGAGGTAGGATATAAATTGTGTTAATGTCGTTTTCATAATTATTTGAAAGGGATTTATATCTTGAAAAAATTCACAGCGCTTACTTCTTTCGCTTTTTCTTGCGATTGGTTTTTATCTTTTTGTCCATATAGCGAAGTATCTCTGCACAGGGTTTATCAAAATACTTATCAGAATTAATTAGGTCATCTCCTACAATACAGTCAAAGACATCAATCCATCCATTTGATTCGGCCTTGGTTTTTCCTTTATCTGTCACGGGAGAACTTGATGTGGGAAAAACCTCAGGGTAGTTTTTTTCGAGCCAGCTACGAATTAAATCATAATTCATGGCTATGGCCTTACGTTTTAGGGGATGAATATTTTTAGCCAAAGAAGTGTTTACTTTTCCGGTAAACTTTACTCGTTCGCCTTGTTTATTGTGTTTTACATACAAACAAGCTATCAGCTTAAGTAAATCTTCATCAGAGTTACTTTGTTGGTAATCGGTATAGAATGTATCGATAAATATAAATTCACCAAATGTAACATCGCTTAAGCCATCGGCAGGCGCGTATAAATGCTCAACGTCTTTAATTACAAAGTGTTTGAATGGTGCTCGGTTTTGAATAAAGGTTAATAACTTACCTAAATAGTAGCGTTGCATCATATCAAGACGTTTGATAACGCTATG
>JBFHKL010000354.1:0-4228 GCA_041595375.1 Saccharicrinis sp. | reverse complement strand
TGTTAAAAATCCGGCGGACCAGCAGATAAAGCTGGGTCAACGGTATGAATATGTTAAATTATTAAGCTTATATTTTAGTGAGCCTAAAAAGAAAGAATTTAACATCTTCCACTCCTCTGAATTGCTTTCAAAATTCTTTGATTTTGTATTGAAAGCTAAACCTTCTTAAGCATTCAACTGTTTTAAAACAAAATTTACAACCGATCATTCTTAAGAAAAAAAAGAGTACTTTTGACTTAAAATAAAGCTATGTTACTTAAAATTTATCCAGAGAATCCAAATCCCAAAGATATTCAACTGGTTGTTGAAGAAATGAGAAAAGGTGCGGTTGTAATTTACCCTACCGATACCATTTATGGCATTGGCTGTGATATTAATAATGCCAAAGCCGTTGAACGTATTGCCCGTATTAAAAATATCAACCTAAAAAAAGAACATCTTTCTTTTATTTGTTACGATCTAAGTCATATTGCCGATTACACCAAAAGTCTGGACAACAATACTTTTAAAATAATGAAACGCAACCTTCCTGGTCCGTTTACTTTTATTTTAAATGCCAACAGTAATGTTCCCAAACTATTTAAGAACAATAAAAAAACAGTAGGTATACGGATTCCTGATAATAATATCATTAGGGAACTGGTTAAGGAGCTGGGACATCCTATTTTGAGTACTTCAGTTATAGATGAAGACGACATAATTGAATACACTACGGATCCCGAGTTGATTTACGAAAAATTTGAAAAACTGGTAGACATTGTTATTGATGGAGGCTATGGCAACAATACCCCCTCCACCATAGTTAACTGCACTAAAGATGTTTTAGAAGTAATCAGACAAGGCAAAGGTGAATTGGAACTATAATTGTTATCGTTTCATCATCATTACCTATTATCTGTAGTTTACAAACCTTAGTTAAAGAACTAAGCTCCAGCTAGAAAGCATTCCCAATCGATTAAACTTTCACTTCAATTATATTTGAAACAACAAAGGGCGTCATAAAAGACGCCCCTGTTAAAAAAAACACAAGAACCATATTACTCTCAAACATGAAGGCTGTGTTTATATTCTATTCTTCCGGTATATTTTTCAGTACATCAATTAAATGCAACCAAAACTTTCTTACCGTTTCAATTTCAATACGTTCATCGGGTGAATGAGCGCCCCGGATCGTTGGCCCAAAGGAGATCATATCCAAGCCTGGATACTTTTCCAAAAATAAGCCACATTCTAAACCTGCATGAATAGCTCTGACAAGAGGTTCCTGATTGAATAAACTTTCATAGGAATCGCGTGTAATTTTTAAAATCGCAGAGTCGGTATTAGGCTTCCATCCTGGATAACCCTCTCCTTGTTTAACTCGGGCACCAGCCAGTTCAAAAACACTAGAAACCATAGCGGCCACATTTTCCTTAGCCGTTTCCACCGAGCTTCGTTGACTGGTTGTAACAATAACCTTACCTTCTTCTTGTTTAATGGCTGCCAGGTTAGTAGAAGTCTCCACCAATCCTTCTATGCTTCGGCTCATTTCGATAACACCATGAGGGCAAGCATAAAGAGCATTTAAAAGCCTACCCTGAAAATCTTTTGACCATACCAATGCAGGCAAGCTACAAGATTCAAGATGCATTTTAATACCCGCTTCTGTCGCTTCCAACTCAGAGCACACCTCATCGTAAAATATATTAAAGGCCACCCTAACAGCTTCCTTTTTACCAACAGGAACCATAGCTATAGCTGACGACTCGCGAGCAATAGCATTACGTAAATTACCCCCTTTAAAAGCACTAACTTTTAAATCATATTCACGGGAAGCCTGCCACAAAAAGCGATTCATAATTTTAACTGCATTTCCCAAGCCCTTATGAATATCATCACCAGAATGACCACCTTTTAAACCCGACACGTCAACTCTAAAGGCAAAATATTTTTCCGGAGTTTCCTCTGTCTCTACATCAAAAGTAGCTACCGTATCAACACCTCCTGCGCAACCAATAAAGAGCTCACCATCATCTTCAGAGTCTAGGTTTAACAATATTTTACTCGTAAAAAATCCGTCTTTTAGATTAAAAGCACCTGTAAGGCCGGTTTCTTCATCAACCGTAAACAAACATTCAATTGGTCCGTGCTTTATATCGTCTGAAGCCAACAATGCCAGCTGAGCAGCCATACCAATACCATCATCAGCCCCAAGAGTAGTACCTGAAGCTTTCACCCAACCCTCTTCAACTATGGGAATAATAGGATCTTTTTCAAAATTATGCTTGACATGAGAATGTTTTTCACATACCATATCTATATGCGATTGCAAAACAACTGATTGAACATTTTCAAAACCATCAGAAGCTGGTTTTAAAATCAAAACATTGCCTATTTCATCTTTCTTATATGCCAGATTTTCCTTTTCCGCAAATTCTGTCAAAAACCGAATAATCTTATCTTCTTTTTTTGAAGGGCGGGGAATTTTACATATTTCACCAAAATATTTCCATACAATGGCTGGTTCTAATAACACAAATGGATTCATAATTACTCAAAAAGTGACATTAATTCTTTAATTTCTGCTTTCTTTAGCCCATTACCTTGATTTTCATAAGCATACGACAAGTTAAACAATAGTCGTTTCACAATATCAAAGTTAGAGCAAGGATTAAAATAAGAGTATTCGCTCTTTAACTTTTGCTGTTTAAGAAAATACTCTATTTCACGTCGTCCTAAAATAGCTCCTTTATTCACCGGGTTAATATAAAACATAACCTCATCATCTTGCTGATCAATCACATGATCATCTAAATAACACAAAATAAAATTCTTAGGCAGATTTACGCCATAGACCGGCAAACCAAGACGCTGGGCAATAACTGAATAAATTATAGATAAAGAGATGGGGTTTCCTTTTTTATTCTCTATCACCTCATTAATATAAGAGTTTTGTGGTGCAAAGAAATTAGAATTATTACGCACAAACTTATGAATATCAAAAAGTATATGATTCATAATCCTAACTTTTTCCAATGCTGTAAGATGATCATTTAACTCAAGCCAAACATCCCGACGAATACGATCAATCTTTTGATTTAACTCATCATAAACCAATTCTGGAAATTGATATTTAGCTATAATAAAAGCACCATACAACAAATCTTTGGCCCCCTCTTTAATCCATTTCGATAGTAAGCTCTTTACATCTTTTAACTGAAGGGTATGAATAATATTTTCAATCCGTCGCTGAAAAACATCATTACGGGAGCCTTCCCAGGCTTTCTCGAGCTCATCAATGACACCAAGCTCTTCTTTTAAAAGCTCTTCTTCAACTGTGTTAAAGATTACTTCGTTAGGATCATCCAATAATGATATAAGTGCGTGTACCTTTTCCTTATCCATACTGATCTTTTTCTATTAACACTCCCCAATAAATAATTTAAGCCAGCAAACTATTCAGAACCTTTTCTATTAGGTTTTTAATAACCGGCTTATAATCTTTACTATACTCACCTGCCTTACGGTTGGCAATAATTGCACAAACGGTAGCTGCTTTATGGCCCAACAGTTTTGATAAACCATATATTGCAGAGCATTCCATTTCATAATTGGTTATTCTATCATCGCCATATTTAAATGTACTTATTTTTTCGTTAATATCAGCATCAGCCAATCCCAAACGAATTACACGCCCTTGTGGGCCATAAAATCCAGGGGCCGAAATGGTAACTCCTGTATAAAAGTCATTCCCGGATAATTTCTGTAACAATTCGGAAGAAGCCTCAACTACATAAGGAGAGGTTAAAAGTGGATTCCAATCCAGTTCTTTTTTGAATTTATCTTCAAACTCCCTATCAACTACTTGATTTCTATTGGCATAAAAATTTAACAAACCGTCAAAACCTATAGCTTTTTCACTTAACAAACAGCTATCAACTGGTAAATCCTTTTGTAAAGAACCTGAGGTACCAATACGAACTAAATTAAGCGTAGTCAAGGTTTCTTTAACCTGCCTAGTATTAAAATCAACATTCACCAACGCATCCAATTCATTAACTACGATATCAATATTATCTGTTCCTATACCTGTGGCCACAACCGACACACGTTTACCTTTAAACCAACCAGTTACACTAACAAACTCACGATTTTTACGCTCCAAATCCACCTCATCAAAAAAGGAAGCCACTGTTTTAACTCTGCCTGGATCTCCTACCAAAATAATAGTATCGGCTATTTCGCCTGG
>JBFHKL010000353.1:0-4240 GCA_041595375.1 Saccharicrinis sp. | reverse complement strand
TATATTAAAAGATGATGTTGCCAACCTAGGACACACAAACGAAGTGGTAAAGGTAAAGGCCGGATACGGTAGAAACTACCTGATCCCTCAAGGGCTTGCTGTCTTGGCTACTCCTTCTGCTATCAAAGTTCATGAGGAGAATATGCGTCAGAGAGCTCATAAAGAGGAGAAAATCAAGAATGATGCGCTTGAAACAGCACAAAAAATGGAAGGTCTTGCATTGACCATTGGTGCTAAAACAAGTACAACAGGTAAAATCTTTGGTTCTGTAAATACTATTCAAATTGCAGAGGCATTAGAAAAAGCCGGTTACACTGTAGAACGTAAAAATATTTCTATTAAGGAAGACCAAGTGAAAGAAATTGGTAAATACGTAGCTACAGTTAAACTACACCGCGAAGTTAAAGTAGAAGTTAACTTTGAAGTAGTTGCTGAGTAATTTAGTATAAAAATATACGAGATACATTTTTCAAACAAACAGGAGAGCCATTTCGCTTAGCGGAGTGGCTTTTTCCGTTTATAACAATAAGGAAACAATAGCTGTTTTATTTATTTAGAGAATTCTTCCTTGTTGACCAAAAATCGCTCATGTGCACCTATAGCTGCAATGTCTTTTTCATCGTTAAATATAGCGAAGTCGAAAAATAGCTTATTTTCTTCAACAAATTTAAGATGAACAGAACAATTTACTTCTTCTCCTTCGGCTAAAGGAATAAGGTGTTTAATATTTATCTCGGCACTAACAGAAGTGTATTGGGCAGGTATTCTTTCTTGTATTAAATTACAAATTGTCTTCTCCATTAAAATAATAAGTGCAGGAGTAGCTACGTAAGCTATTTCCCCGGTTTTTAATGTAGATGCCAATTCATTATGGCTTATAATATGCTTTTCAGATCCTTTTATTCCGGGTTTGAGAAAATTTTCCATACTCTTCAGTTTTTTGAAATTTAGGTATTGTGTTTAGCTGCTAAATTATACCTAAATTTCAAAAAAATGTTTTAATTTATCGTAATGTTTTGACCAATTATTAATAATTAATCAAAATTCACTGGTAAAATGGAACTCTATGTCTTTGAAATTTTGTTGAGCCAATTGTAGCATGTATTGTGAGTCGGCCAGAAATACATCCCGTCCTTGTTTATCCTTAGCCATATATTGGTTTTTACGCCTTTTAAAGTCCTCTAGTTGTTCGGTGTTATCCGATTTAATCCAGCAGGCTTTGTATAAATTAATAGGCTCATATCTACATTTAGCATTGTATTCATGGTTTAAGCGATATTCTATCACTTCAAACTGAAGAGCCCCTACCGTACCTATTATTTTTCTTCCATTAAACTGGCTTGTGAATAACTGTGCAACACCTTCGTCCATTAGCTGGTCAATACCTTTCGACAATTGTTTTGACTTCATAGGGTCATTATTCTCAATGTAACGGAATAATTCAGGGGAGAAACTGGGTAAGCCTTTAAAATTTATTTTTTCTCCTGCGGTTATGGTGTCACCAATAATAAAATTACCTGAATCAGGTAAACCTACAATATCACCGGGGTATGCTTCATCAATAATTGATTTTTTCTCTGCCATAAAGGCTGTAGGACTGGAGAATTTAAAATTTTTCCCAAGCCTCACATGTAGGTAGTTCTTATTTCGTTCAAATTTACCCGAGCATATTTTAACAAAAGCAATGCGATTACGGTGATTGGGATCCATATTGGCATGTATTTTAAATACAAAGCCAGAGAAATCATTTTCTTCGGGACCCACTTTGCGTTGAACCGTAGTAGAAGGTTGTGGTGTAGGAGCAATTTGTAAAAAACAGTCTAAAAGCTCGTTAACTCCAAAATTATTCAGAGCACTACCAAAAAATACTGGTGCTAAATCTCCTTTCAGGTATTCTTCAACTTCAAATTCCGGGTAAACACCTTCTACTAATTCTAATTCCTCACGTACCAGTGAGGCTGCCTGATCACCTATGTAATTTTCCAGTTCAGTATTGTTGATATCTGAAAAGGCAATACTTTCTTCTACAGTCTGTTTGCTGGGTTCAAAAAGATTAAGGTTTCTCTCAAAAATATTATATACCCCTTGAAAAGAAGGTCCGTTTCCTATAGGCCAGCTAAGAGGGCGTACACTAATCTTTAATTCTTCTTCTACTTCATCCAATAAATCAAAGGCATCTTTACTTGGGCGGTCCATCTTATTAATAAACACCATTACTGGAGTTTTTCTCATACGGCAAACCTCCATTAATCTGCGGGTTTGCTCCTCAACGCCCTTTGCTGCATCAACAACAATAATTACACTATCCACAGCAGTTAGAGTACGAAAGGTGTCTTCGGCAAAGTCCTGGTGTCCTGGTGTATCCAAAATATTTACCTTATGGTTTTTGTACTCAAAACCCATAACCGAAGTCGCTACCGAAATACCACGTTGTTTTTCTATCTCCATAAAATCGGAAGTAGCTGTCTTTTTTATCTTATTTGATTTAACAGCTCCGGCCACATGGATAGCACCTCCAAAAAGCAGTAGCTTTTCAGTTAGTGTTGTTTTTCCGGCATCAGGGTGACTAATAATCGCGAAAGTCCTTCTCCTTTGTATCTCTTCAAGTAAGCCCATATTCTTCTTAATTTTAACGCGCGCAAAGATAATCATTGTAATAGAATTTCTAATGTTTATTATTGATTTGTTTATCGATTCATAAGTAGCCTGATGAATAGGTATTGTTAACCAGTCAAAAGAGTTGTAAACTATGTCATTGGGGATGTAAAAAAGTTAACCTGTTTATAAAATACGACAGTCGTTGCAATAATTTAAGGTTCAGTTGCTATATTTATGCGCAGTTATTCAAAAAGAAATAATTTATGGGTTGGACAAATTATCATGGACATTGTAATTACTGTGATGGTCATGGAAAAATAGAAGAGTATATTCAGCAGGCCATAAAAAATAAAATGCCAGTTATTGGTTTTTCTTCACATGCACCTGTTCCTTTTGATTGTTTTTGGACAATGAAAGAGGGTGATCTTACTCAATACCTTCAGGAACTGGATGCTTTAAAGAAGAAATACAGTCAGGATATTACTGTTCTTTGTTCGTTAGAAATGGATTATATTCCTGAAATAGGAGGTTTTAATCCTTTTTTGAATGAGGTGGATTTAGACTATAAGATAGGGTCCATTCATTTTATGGGCCAATTTAAAGATGGGGAATATTGGGCGATTGATGGTAGTTTTGATGAGTTCAAGAAAGGATACCATGAAATATTCAAGGGGGATATCCAATTATTGGTAAAACGCTTTTTTCAGTTAAATCGAGAGATGATTAAAAAACAAAATTTTGAAATCATAGGACATCTCGATAAAATTAAAATGCACAATCTTGTGGAGCCCTTGTTTAATGAGCATGACGCATGGTATAGGCAGGAAATTAATACAACTCTGGACTTAATAGCAGAGAAGAATATTATTGTTGAGATAAACACCAAGTCATATGAGTCTAATGGAATACTGTTTCCTGGTGTTGATCTATTTCCTTTGCTGAAACAACGTAATATTTCTGTAACAATCAACAGCGATTCTCACTATCCTGGGAAACAACAGTGTGGGTTTACATATGTGGCTGAAGAGTTGTACCGGGTAGGATATAGATATTTAAGGGAATATAAAGATGGTCAATGGATAGACTTGGCTTTTAATAAGAGTGGACTAATATGGGAATGATAAATACAAATGATCAGTTTGAACTGGAAGTAATTGATTTAAATAAAGATATTCATGAGTGTGCTTTACTGGAATTGATGAATGATTATATGTTAGATGAGATGGGCCTAGGTGCTGAGCTGCCTCAGAGTTTGGGAAAGAGGATCATTGAAGGTTTAAAAAATCAAAATAATTACATTGGTTTTTTGTTGAAATTTAAAGGTCAATATGTGGCTTTAGCCAATTCATTTGTTGGGTTTTCAACTTTTAAAGCCAAACAATTGATTAATATTCATGATTTTATAGTAAGCCCTAAATGCAGAAGACAAGGAGCTGGGTATAACTTGTTAATGCTGATTAAAGATTATGGCCGAAAAAATGATTTTTGTAAAGTGACTTTAGAAGTTCGGGATGATAATGAAAAAGCACAACGTTTATACCAAAAAACTGGTTTTGCGGATTGTGAACCTCCAATGTATTTTTGGCAAACCATACTTTAAAAATCTTTTATTTGCTATGGCTATATCTAAAAATTATGATTA
>JBFHKL010000352.1:0-4269 GCA_041595375.1 Saccharicrinis sp. | reverse complement strand
GGTTTCTTGTATTATTACCAGAGAAGGTAGGCTGATTAACCCGGTGGTTATAAAAGGACTCAGTAGAAGTATTGATAAGGAAGCCATAAGAGTGGTTTCATATATGCAGAGATGGAAACCGGGAGAGATTAGTCGGGCTAAAGTGGCTACTAAAATTACTTTGGAGGTGCCTTTTTATCTCTCAGAAGAAAATAAAGCTATTGCCAAACAGCTCAAACCTTTTTATGAGAATATTAAAGTACCGCTATTTATTTTGGATAAGAAGAAAGTCAACAAAATTGTTACTCTTGAATATTATAATATCAAGTCCATTAGAGTAGTAAAGGGAGAAAAAGCGATAGAGTTGTATGGTAAGGATGCTGTAAATGGTGTTGTTATCATAGAAACTAAACATGGTACAGAGCCTGTTTATAAAAGGTAATGAAGATCGACTAAGATATATTAAAGGTTATCGTATGATAACCTTTTTTTATGATCATTCTGTAAGTATATTCTGTTAAATCATCCTTGTTAATTCCATATTGAAGGCTTAAAATGTATTCTTCGTGTAAAATATTTGTCGTTTTATGAATTAAAAATTATTCCTTTGCTTTTTCTAAGCAAGGGGTATTCTTTGCTTGGTTAATGATATACTATGTTGAGATATTTTCTTATCATTATTCTATTTGTCATTTTAAAGTCTGGCTTTGCTCAGGAGAAAATGATTACCGGAATTGTAAAGGATGCTAAAAATGATGAGCCTATTCCTTTTGCCAATATTGTTGAACCTTATTCAACGCATGGAACAATTACCGATACTGCTGGTGTTTTTGTGTTTAAATGTTCTGGAGATTCCATTGCGGTATCTGCTATTGGATATGAAAAACAAACGTTTTACTTGCAAAGTAATGTTAATCAGCTAATTATTCTGTTAGATCCGGAAGTGTTTGAAATAAATGAAGTTAAAGTAAAACCTTCAAATGAGCGAGTAAGGTGGTTATTAGGTAAGGTTGTTGAGAATAAGAAGAATAATAACCCAGAAAAGTACAATAGGTATTCGTACGAAAAGTATTCTAAATGGGATTACGTGCTAAATAATGTAAAAAGAAGCCTGATGGAATCCAATACATTTAAAAATAGGCAGAACCTTTTTAAGAAAGCTGATGATGGAAGCACCTATTTACCCGTCTATTTCTCAGAGCAGGTAGTTTATAATGAATTTCAGCGTAAGCCTTTAAAGGAAAAATCAACCATATTGGCCGATAAAACTTCTGGCCTGGGCGTTTTAAATAGCTATGAATTTAGTGGATATACCAGCGGATTAAATGTTAGCCAAAACTTTTATGAAAATTACATAAACTATTATGACCAAAATTTTGTCAGCCCAATAGCCAGTAATGGGTGGTTCTATTACAGGTATTATTTGGTGGATAGTGTCATGGTGGAGGATGTAAAGCATTATAAAGTTGAATTTTACCCTAAACGTAAAGGTGAAAATGTTTTTAAAGGGTATATGATTATTGATAATAACAGATTTGCCTTGCAAAAGATCGATGCCGAATTATCTTCTGGTAATCAATTAAATTTTATCAAATCGATGCAGGTAAAATGTGGCTATCAATTGGTTGATGATTCTGTGATGTTTTATAAAGATAACTTTATTCAGGCTGATTTTGATTATCTGCCCGTTAGTGGTGATTCCGCTCAAAAACGCTTGGAATTATTATTTACAGAGTACTCCTCTTTTGATAAGGTAGAGATTAATCCTTCAAAAAGTATTGATCTTACGTCTAAAAATATAAGCTATGAATCCATAAAACAAATCGATTACCAAAAAAGAGATACCTCTTACTGGAACAATATTCGTCATTTAAAACTGTCGTCTGATGATATAGAAAAATATGCCATTATTGATTCTGTTAATCAGATAAAGCAAGTAAAATTGGCCAATGATCTAGTTCAAATGGGCTTGAATGGATATTTCGATTTAGGTAAATTTGAAATAGGTCCGTATACTGATTTTGTACAGTCGAATGAAATTGAAGGACTGCGTTTTTATTTTGGTGGTCGTACTAGTTCTGAAATTAGTGAAAATTGGATGTGGTATGGAGGATTAGGTTATGGTACAGATAATAACTTACTAACAGGCCGGGGTGGTATAGGGTATCGTTTTAACCATACTAAGCGTAAAGTAGTAAAGTTGGAATATGATGACCAGTATATCAGAATGGGTGAGAATCGTAAAATCTTATTTTTATACGAAAATATGCTTAGTCCTTCGGAAACTAATCTGATATCCAGTATTTTTGCAAGAGATACATTTGATGAACTTTATCGTCAGAAGAAAGTGCATTTTTCCTTCGAAAATGAATGGCGTACAGGATTGTCTACATATTTTTCTTTGGACTATAAAAAACAGTTTTCTCCCGAGTATTATCCTTTTATAATGAATGATCAGGAGGTCAGTTCTGTTCAGGCTTTTGAAGCGGGTATCGGTTTAAGGCTCTCCTGGAAGGAAAGTGTAATAGATGATGGTTTTATGCGTATGTATGTTTCATCTGATTATCCTATCGTTAATTTATTAACTAATATTGGTAGAGCCGAGTATAATGATGTTAGTAATTGGTATGCTAAGGTTCACCTTACCTTAAAAGCGAAACGGTATTTCGGGCAAACGCTTTTTGATTATGCGGTAGAGGCAGGTAAAATATTTGGATCCCTTCCTTATACTATGCTCGAGATTCCGAGAGGTAATGAAACCTATGGTTATTATCGTTATGATTTTAATTTGATTAATTATCTGGAATTTATACATGACCAGTATATACATACTTACCTAGAGTACCATATGAATGGATTTTTCTTTAATAGATTACCCTTGTTAAAACGTTTGGGACTGCGAGAGGTGGTTTCGGCTAAGGGAATGATTGGTAGTTTAAGTAATAAACAATTAACAGGCATTGACTTGCCAGAAAATGCCAGTTCAGTCAATGGAACATATGTAGAAGTTGGCGCTGGTGTGGAAAATGTATTGCGCTTCTTTCGTGTAGAGGGCGTATGGAGAGTGCGACCTACCTCAATACAAAACGTACCTGATTTTGGGATTAGAGTGAAATTCGAAATAAAATTATAAGTAGATAATTCATCTTTTTGTATAGGTGAAGTATTACAAGGAAACCGGTTTAATGGTTTGAACTATAAATCTTGTCGATGAAATTTTACTGCCTGTCGATTCTATTTTTAATTCATTACTTTTGTATCTATTTTTGAATCATCAAATTTAGTGAATGAATAAAGTTTCTAATGATTAAGGTATTGTGTAAGCATTTAAAAATTAGAAACATAAGGAATAATCAAAGGTTTTTTTGTTTAAAAAATTAAAATTATGAAGAGATTAACAAAGCATCTAGGGAAATTATTATTGCTAGCAGTTATTTTTGCAACGGGCTCTATTTTTGCTCAACCCCAGGGACAACAAGGTCCTCCATCGATTCCAGATGATGAGAAAATACAAGAAATGGTAAGTGATCTTGCTAAAGAAATTAATCTGTCAGAGACTCAACAAGAGGACGTTTTGGAGTTATTTACCAATCACTTTAGTGAGGTAAAGGAGAAGATGGAAAGTGGTTCAAGACCCAGCAGAGAAGAAATGGAGGAGTTAAAAACAGAGTTTGAAGATGAAGTGAAAGAAATTTTGACAGAAGATCAGCAGGCTGATTTTGAGGCCTATATGAAAAAACAAGAGAGAAATAAACCCTCTCAATCTCAACAACGTTAGTTTTTTGAATGTTGTCATTTGAAAGAGACCTATTTGTGATAGAGAGGTCTGATTAAAAAAATATATTTTATTACAGTGAGCGGGTAATCTGATGCTTTGAGCGATGATTTACCCGCTTTTTTTTGTTAAATAATTAAGTAACGTGCTTTTGTATTCATTTCCATAAAGTTAATGGCGTAACTATAGCAGGATGGTATGTTCTGTAAATAATAGTGTTAACGAATAATGGGATAAGGTAAGGCAGATCTTTATATTATGTAATTATTAAAATAAAGTTAAAAAATCATTATTCATTATTTCTTTTTGTTGATAAAATATTACAAGTAGTATACAGAATGACGTGGTTTGTAGATAGTTTTTTTGCAAATAATTAATAGGTAGTATGTTTATCATGCATCATTACTAGGATGTAAAAAATAACATATAAATATTCAACCATGGAAGTAGCTAATACTGATTTTTTTGAATCGATTCAGTTAAAAGAGATGGATCAGGTAAAGCTAATGAACCGT
>JBFHKL010000351.1:0-4276 GCA_041595375.1 Saccharicrinis sp. | reverse complement strand
CCGGAAGCCCAAGCAAATTTTGACCACTTACTGGTTTCCCATCCTTTGATAATGGCATATAATAAACCGCCAACAAAACCATCTCCGCCACCAATTCTATCCAATACCTGTATAGCTCGGGGCTTAATCACCTCCCATTGGTTATCAGCTAATAATATTGCTCCCCATAAATGTTCATTTACGCTAACAACCTCGCGTAGCGTAGTGGCAAAAACTGAAGCGTTAGGAAATTTTTCTTTAACGGTTTTGATCATACTTTTAAAGCCGTCTATCTTATCTTCTATGCCTTTTCCGCCTGCTTCTGGTCCTTGAATGCCCAGACATAATTGAAAATCCTCTTCATTACCAATTAATATATCGGATACGGATGCGATCTCCGTAAAAATATCACGTAGTTCATCTTCCCTGTTTTCCCAGAAAGAAGCCCGGTAGTTCAGGTCGAAGGAAATTCGTGTACCGTATTTCTTGGCGGTGCGTGCAATAGCTAAACAAAACTGGCTCGAATCAGGGGATAAAGCACCCACAAGGCCTGATAAATGCACAATCTGAACGCCCTCTTCCTTAAAAATGCGTTCGAGGTCAAAATCCTTTACATTCAATGTCCGTCCAACTTCTCCGGCTCTGTCGTTCCATACGCGAGGCCCTCTTGAGCCATAACCACTGTCGGCAATATTAATCTGATGACGGTAGCCCCATGGATCTCCCTGCTCAACTTCAGGACCCTCATAGTCCATATGTCGTGCTTTTAGGTTGCTTTTGATAAACTGAGCTATCGGACTGCCTTTTACAAATGAGGTTAATACTTTAACCGGTAATCCTAAATAGGAAGATATACTTGCTACGTTGGTTTCGGCACTGGTAGCCTGCATTTTAAAAGTGTTGCTGGCATGTACGGGTTGTCCATTTTCAGGAGTAATACGAATGCCCATACTTGTTGGCACAAGTAAAGCATATTTGCAGTTTTGATTCAAAAGGATTGACATATTGTAGATTTTAATATAGATTTTCTTTGACTTAAAGAGTTTGGTTTTGTGGCAAAAATTCAAATGAAATAAAAACGCTGCTCATATAATAAAATAGAATTCTCATTATCATAAAGTATAGCGAGCAAAGCTTCTCTTGTGAAAAAGAACCATATTAGCTCGCTACCTATTATTTACAAATGATAAGCTATATCATTATTGATAGATCACACCACTTTTTTCAATTCCCATTTCTAGTCCTCTTAACTCAGCCTGTCCACGTAGCAGACCCAATGCCGAATAACCCGGGTTTGTTTTCTTTCTCAGGTCATCCAGAATGGTATGGCCATGGTCGGCACGCATAGGAATCTGGTCATCGCGACGATTAGCTGCCGTTCTTTTCTTCTGTTCCTTTAACACTGCTACAATCACATTGTACATATCTACGTTTCCTTGCAGGTGACTGGCCTCGTGGAAGCTGCCATCGGCATCGCGTTGTGTACTTCTAAGGTGTAGGAAATTAATTTTGCTACCCAAGCGTGTAATTATTCCGGGTAGATCATTATCGGCACGTACACCCAAGGATCCTGTGCATACACATAATCCATTGTAAATACTGTCAATAATATTTACGATATATTGTAAATCGGTTTCTGTACTTACCACGCGGGGTAAACCAAATAATGAAACCGGAGGATCATCAGGATGAATAGCCAGGCGTACACCTGATTCAATAGCTACAGGAACTATTTGTTCCAGAAAATATTTTAAATTCTCGCGGTATTGGTTTGAATCAATTCCTTCATATTCCGCCAGGCGTCTTTTAAATTCCTTAATAGAGTACCCTTCCTGTCCACCGGGTAAGCCTGCAATGATGTTTTTTTCCAGTATATATCTTCTTTCAGCGTCCATCGATTCAAATCTCTTTTTAGCCGCTTCAATTTGTTCTGGGGTATAGTCTTTTTCTGCACCATTACGCTCGAGCATATATAAATCGAAGGCGATATATTCGCTCATGTTGAATTCAAGAGCTTTAGCTCCATCAGCCAGCTCCAGCTCCAGGTTTGTGCGGGTCCAGTCAACAACAGGCATCCAATTATAGGTTAATACAGGTATGCCTACTTTTCCAACGTTTCGGATGCTTTCTTTATATTTTTCAATCCACTTATCGCGATCTGGTTTTCCTTGTTTAATATCCTCATGTACAGGGATACTCTCAATCACGCTCCAATTTAATCCTCTGGGTTTTGGAGGAGTCACAGAATCGTCTGTTTCAATATGTCTTTTTCTTTCAGCTATCGCTTCTTCGCTCCATACTTCACCGATGGGCACTTCGTGTAAAGCAGTTACTATTCCTGTTGCTCCGGCCTGACGAATGTCGGCCAGCGTTACCGGATCTGTTGGGCCATACCAGCGCCAAGTTTGTTCCATTGCCATTTTTATAGTTTTTATGATGTTTTCTTAGTTAATAGTCATTGCTTAGTTGAAGTTTGATCATTTCCCAATGCTAAAAAATAAGTCTTGCGAAAATTTTGTTAGTTATGGGGGTGACAAATTAGTTGATTGATGATTATACTCCACTATAGGCACTAAATCCTCCATCAACAGGAATAACGATTCCGGTAACAAAATTGGCCCAGTCAGAAAGTAGATATAACATAGTTCCGGTTAACTCTTCCGGCTCACCGTAGCGTTCCATAGGCGTATTACGAATGATTTTTTCACCTCGAGGAGTGGCTTCTCCGGTTTCCTGATCAATCAGTAAAAAGCGGTTTTGATTGGTTAGTAAAAATCCTGGAGCAATAGCATTTACCCTGATTCCTGTTTTTGCAAAATGTACCGCCAACCATTGTGTGAAATTATTAATTGCAGCTTTAGCTGCTGAGTAGGCAGGAATTTTTGTTAATGGGCTGTAAGAGTTCATCGAAGATATATTGATGATTGAACCCTCTTTTTTACTGAGCATGTCCTTGGCAAAAACCATAGAAGGCAGTAATGTACCCTGAAAGTTTAGGGCAAAGACCTTATCAAATCCTTCCATCTGAAGTCCGAAGAATGTATCTTCCAGATTATCTAAAGTGTCTTCGGTTATAAACTCTACTTTAGTAGTGGCTGAAGCGGCATTTCCGCCGGCTCCGTTAACCAGATAATCTACAGTCCCCAGTTTTTCATGGATTGCAGTTCTTGCATTCTCTAAGGAAGCTTTGTCCAGCACGTTGGCTGCAAGACCAATGGAAGCCACCTGATAAGTTTGGGTGATTTCCTGGGCTACTTTTTGGGCAGCTTCAAGATTTAAATCGAGTATGGCTGTTTTTACACCTTGAGAAGCAAGGCTTTTAGCCATTGTAGAACAAAGTACACCGCCACCTCCTGTGATAACGGCAACCTTATCTTTTAAATGTAAGGGCATCATAAATTTTATAGATAATAGATATTGAGATAAATAAATAGGAAAATCGCCTAATAATTGTATCCGTCTATCTGAAGTTTTATAGTTTTCATTTTAAATATCAAGTATCAAGCTCTTTTAATACTCAACTTAATAAAGGCATTAAGAAGTCTTGATACTTGTTTTCCTAGCTAAGAGGAATTTGATTTACTTTCTTACGGCTTCAATATTGGCCATTAGTTCTTTTACTATACTGGTCAGGGCATTCCAGTCTTTCGCAGCCATTACCTCTTTAGGGAATAGTTTAGATCCCATACCTACACAAGTTACGCCGGCTTCAAACCATTTTTGAAGGTTTTCTTTCGAGGTATCTACACCTCCTGTTGGCATAATGTCGGTCCAAGGCATAGGAGCCTTCACAGCCTTTACAAATGATGGTCCGCCTACCTCAGAAGCAGGGAATACCTTAACTACTTCAGAACCTAATTCCTGTGCTTTATTGATTTCAGAAATGGTACCACAGCCAGGCGACCACATGATTTTTCTACGGTTACAGATTTTAGCCATGTTTTCATTCAATAGGGGAGAAACGATAAAGTTAGCACCCAATTGAATATATAGGGCAGTAGTAGCTTCTTCAACGATAGATCCGGCTCCTAAAATCATACCAGGTAAGTTCTCCAGTGCATATTTGTTAAGCTCACCAAAAACTTCATGTGCATAATCGCCTCTGTTTACAAATTCAAAAACGCGGATCCCGCCATCGTAGCACGATTTTACTACAGCTTTACATACTTCGATGTCTTTATCGAAAAATACAGGAACTACACCTGTTTCTTTCATTGCCTGAAATACTTCTACTCTTGAATATTTAGCCATTTTTTTTGTATTTAATAAATAGGTTAAAAATGATGATAGATTGTTT
>JBFHKL010000350.1:0-4283 GCA_041595375.1 Saccharicrinis sp. | reverse complement strand
GGTCACCCGCTTGGTTACATTGCTTCTGACATCTATAGTCGTTTTAAACGATTAAATGGTTTTAATGTTTTACATCCAATGGGATACGATGCCTATGGTTTACCTGCCGAGCAGTATGCCATTCAAACAGGCCAGCACCCAGCCATCACAACCGAAAAAAACCTGAATCGCTACAGGGAACAACTGGATAAAATAGGATTCTGTTACGATTGGGATCGTGAAATCAGAACTTGCGACCCTGAATATTATCACTGGACACAGTGGGCTTTTCAAAAAATGTTCAACAGCTACTATTGTAATCAGGCCAAGCAAGCCCGACCAATCAGCGAATTGATTGAAGCATTTAAGGCTGTTGGCACCAATGGTTTAGATATAGCTTACACCAATGAATTATCATTTACAGCAGAAGAATGGGCTACTAAAACCCAGCGTGAACAAGAAGAGATTTTATTGAATTACCGTTTGGCCTATCTGGCCGATACCATGGTTAACTGGTGTCCGGCCTTAGGAACCGTTTTGGCTAACGATGAAGTTAAAGAAGGCATCTCTGTTCGTGGCGGTCACCCTGTGGAGCAAAAAGTAATGCGTCAGTGGTTATTACGTGTTTCTGCATACTCAGAAAGGCTATTGGAAGGACTAAACCAGGTCGATTGGTCTGATTCACTAAAAGAGATTCAACGTAACTGGATAGGAAAGAGTGAAGGTGCTGAGATGATCTTCAAAGTAAAGGATTCTGATATTGAGATGAATATCTTTACCACCCGTGCCGATACAGTTTTTGGTGTTACCTTTATGGTATTGGCTCCTGAGAGTGATTTAACACCACTATTAACAAGTAATGAGCAAAAGGATGCTGTTGAAGCTTACGTTCAGGCAACCAAAAAACGTACTGAACGAGAACGCCAGGCCGAAGTAGATAAGGTAACAGGTGTATTTTCCGGCTCTTATGCTATTAACCCTTTAAATGGAGAAGAGATTCCTATCTGGGTAGGTGATTATGTACTGGCAGGCTATGGAACAGGAGCTGTCATGGCCGTTCCTGGTCATGATTCTCGCGACTTTAAATTCGCCCGTCATTTTAATTTACCTATCATTCAGGTAGTTGTACCCTCAGCAGAAGAGGCAAGCGATCCTGCAAGCTGGGAAGATTCAAAAGACTCCAAAGAAGGAACCATGATTAACTCGGGTTTCCTAAACGGATTAAGTGTACCTGAAGCCATTGCCAAAACCAAAGAATTCATCCGTGAGAAAAAAGTAGGAGATGTAAAAATAAACTACCGCCTGCGCGATGCCATCTTCAGCCGCCAACGATATTGGGGTGAGCCTTTTCCTGTTTACTATAAAGATGATATGCCTCAAATGGTAGACGAAGCAGACCTACCCATCAAATTACCCGAAATTGACAAATTCCTGCCTACCGAAAAGGGAGAGCCACCATTGGGTCGTGCTAAAAACTGGGTGTATAAAGATGCTTATCCTCTTGAACTAAACACCATGCCTGGCTTTGCTGGTTCGTCAGCTTATTATCTGCGTTATATGGATCCTCAAAACAATGAGGCTCTGGTAGGTAAAGAAGCTAATGAATACTGGCAAGATGTAGATTTATATATCGGAGGTACCGAGCACGCCACTGGTCACCTAATCTACTCTCGTTTCTGGAATAAGTTTTTATACGACATGGGTTATGTAATTAAAGACGAGCCTTACAAAAAACTGATTAACCAAGGGATGATTCAGGGACGATCAAATTTTGTATACCGAATTAACGGCACTAACAAATTTGTATCCTTAAATCTTAAGGAAGATTACCAAACAACAGCCATTCATGTGGATGTAAATATTGTCAGCAATGATGTGTTAGATATCGAGAAGTTTAAAAACTGGAACCCTGAATATAAAAACGCAGAGTTTATACTTGAAAACGACAAATACGTTTGCGGTTGGGCGGTAGAAAAAATGTCTAAGTCAATGTTTAACGTGGTTAACCCCGATGACATCGTCGAGGACTATGGAGCAGACACCCTTCGTTTATACGAAATGTTTTTAGGACCACTTGAACAAAGTAAGCCTTGGGATACCAATGGTATTGATGGAGTACATAAGTTCCTACGCAAAGCCTGGCGTTTATTCTTTAATGCTGATAACGAATTTACTATTTCCCATGAAAAGGCATCAAAAGACGAGTTAAAAACACTGCATAAAACCATCAAAAAAATTACCGACGATATCGAGAAATTCTCCTTTAACACTTCGGTAAGTGCCTTTATGATTTGTGTAAATGAGCTAAGCTCACTGAAATGCAACAAAAAAGAAATACTGGAACCATTTACGGTTCTATTGGCTCCTTTTGCTCCGCACCTTTCCGAAGAATTCTGGAGTCTGTTAGGCAACACAACTTCTGTTTGCGATGCCCAATGGCCGGTATTTGAAGCTTCTCATCTGGCTGAATCGACTTTTAGTTACCCGGTATCCTTTAACGGAAAGATGCGTTTTAAACTCGAAATGCCGGTTGATGCAGCCAAAAATGTAATTGAAGAAGCCGTTAAAAATCATGAGTCTGCACAAAAATGGCTTGAAGGAAAAACAGTGAGAAAAATCATAATTGTACCTAATAAAATAATCAATGTGGTAGTGGGTTAATCTCACTACCTTTTCTTTACTTTGCCGAAAATTTAAACAATCATAAATCTGTTTTTTATATTAGATTTTCGGTAATGACTAAACAAAGAATTATCAGGGAAATAAAGTCTTATTTATTCCTGACTTTAGCGATATGCGTAGCCACATTAGGCTGGTCTGCATTTATTATCCCTTCAGGTATTGTAAGTGGAGGAATAACAGGACTGGCAACTGCCCTACATTATTTATGGGGGTGGAATGTGGGTATTGTATCACTATCTATCAACGCACTTTTGGTTATGCTAGCCATCAGACTTCTTGGCTTTTCCTTTGGAATCAAGAGCGTATATTGCATTGTTGTTTTTGGAGTATTGCTATCGTTTTTAACCACCTACTTTAAAGAACCGCTTACTCATGACACTTTTATGGCTGCTTTAATTGGCTCTTCTCTGGCGGGAACAGGTGGTGGTTTAATATTTATCAATGGAGGTAGTACCGGAGGAACGGATATTATCGCCATGATTATTAACAAATACAAAAATATAAGCCTTGGGCGCTTGTTATTGCTGTGCGATATATTTATTATTTCTACCGGCTATATCATCTTTCAGGATATTGAAAAAATCATGTATGGTTTAATCACCATGGCTATATTTAGTTATTCTGTAGATTTGGTGATTACGGGTAACAAACAAACACTACAGCTATTTATTATTAGTGAGAAGTACAAAGAGTTATCTGACAATATTATTAACCGCTCGGGTAAAGGTTGTACCATATTAGATGGCATAGGTGGATATACTGGGGAATCAAAAAAAATATTGATGGTGATCTCAAAAAAAAGAACATCCTCAGTTTTATTCAGGATTATAAAGGACATTGATCCCGATGCCTTTGTTTCAATCAGTACTGTTTCCGGAGTATACGGACAGGGCTTTGATCAAATAAAAGCATAAGTTGACAATACCGTAATAGCTATGGAACTTAATCTTTGGACTTTGGTAATGTAGAATAAATTCATGGCCATAGATCTTCAGCACCCATAGCTATTATTGTGCTATTAAAAAATTAACACCTATAGTGCATTTTTTGCATTCCTTTGTAAATAAAAGAGATAAAACTAATAGAATACTGCATATTGTTTTTGATTAAAGTTAATTGAAAACATAAGTTACAGCAAACAATTCATGCACTACACAAAAAACACCCTGGTATTTTATTTAACTACAGAAAAAATTACCAAATAAAATAGCATTCCCCCTCAAAAAACCATTGATTTATTCAAATGATATAATAACTTGCATGCAGGAAGAAAACACAACAAAATACATTTATCGATCATGCAAAAATTATTTAAACAGCAAGCTGCGGGAGCTTTATTGATTCTAATCGCACTCCTTTTTATTACAAGTTGTACATCCAACAAAACAAAAAAAGTAGAGAATACCCTCTCCGATTCACTAACAATTGCTATACCGGTTAAGCCTGTAAATCTTATGTTTGGCCTACCTATTGATTCCTTTGTTATTGAGAACAATACGGTAAAAAGAAATCAGTTTTCAGCTTCCATCTTGCTTGAATATGATATCCCCTACAATAAAATTGATGAGCTAGCCAATAAAAGCAGGGAGATTTTTGATGTTCGAAAAATAAAAGTAGGTAAT
>JBFHKL010000349.1:0-4301 GCA_041595375.1 Saccharicrinis sp. | reverse complement strand
CTTCGATTAAGCTGCAAGAGCGTAATTATTTTCGCCAATTAAAAAGTTGAAACCCGAGATTAAAGAGCCGGAATTCCTGTGCTCTGCATGCTTACATACCACTCTCACCTGCTGTCGAATCCAAGTCAGTCCCGTGGTAATAAATAACGTTTTTTCAAACGCTGTCTGCAAAAATACGAAAAAATATGCAGTATTGCTATAAATCTTCATGCTTTCATTGCTAAAAAAAACACTTGCGTTATTAAAACGCCACAATCATTTGAGTAAGTGTTTGCTTCATCTGATTCTTTGGAATATTCTTTCAGGATAGTAGCGCTTACTAGGGGCGTTACCACTTAGGTATTGTTTTGGTTTAAGTAGTATTTTATCTGTATAAACAAAGCCGCTTTCAATCTTGTCATTGTTTGTTTTCCATAAATAAGTTCACTGTGCTGAAGGGTTAATTTATCTATTTAAAAATATAATTATGATAATTTGTTTTCAAACAATTTGAACAAGTGTTTTAATTGTTCAAAACAACAATGCTATAGTGCTATATTTTAGCAAGATATAAAAGATTGAACAAACGAACGAATTGTTTAAAAACCTAATTTATTTATATTTTAGTTAATTATGTAAATAAAAAAAAGAATAGAAAAAATAATGTTTGTACGTTCGCATGTTTTTAAAAAATATTACTTTAAATAAATTTAGTATGAAAAGAGTTGTTTTTGTATTAAGCCTGATTGCATTATGTTACAATGCACGTGCAGAAGGGTACCAGGTTAATGCGCAAAGTCAAAAAAATGTTTCAATGGGACATACCGGTACCGCCTTACAATTAGGGTCTTCTTCGGTTCATATTAATCCGGGAGCTTTGGGGTTAATGCAAAAAAAATATGATTTCTCCATGGGTAGTTCTTTAGTATTTTCCAAAGTGGAGTTTTCTCAGGAGAGTTCGTTATATCAAACAGAAACAGATAGTCCCACAGGTACGCCTTTTTATTTCTATGGCGCCAAGCGTTTATCCGATAAATTTGTGCTAAGTTTTGGCATTAACACCCCTTATGGTAATAAGTTATCCTGGGATGATGATTGGGAAGGTCGTTATTTGATACAAAATATATCATTGGCTGCCATTGTTGCTCAACCAACTTTATCGTATAAGATAAATGAAAAACTAGGTATTGGAGCCGGTTTAATGATTGCTTTTGGTGGTGTGGAAATTAATAAAGCACTTTTTGCCAATGCCGATGGCTCAGAAAGCACATTGAATTTGGATGGAAAAGCTTCTACTTCCTTTGGCTTTAATACCGGAATCTATTATCAAATGAATAGTTCTATTTCGTTGGGGATTAATTACCGTTCCAAGATTCAGATGAAAGTTGAAGGCGGGGATGCCACTTTTGATGTGCCTTCGTACTTGTCTGCTTATTTCCCTGCTGATAATAAGTTTGATGCAGAATTACCTTTGCCAGCTAATTTGACTTTGGGTGTGGGTATAAAGGTAAATGATAAACTTACCCTGGCTGCCGACTTACAATATGTATTCTGGGATGCCTATGATGAGTTGGTTTTTGATTTTGAAACCAATACCGATTATCTGAGTGATTCGACAAATCCTCGTAAATATGAAAATACCATGATTTACAGGTTAGGTGCTGAATATATCATCTCAAATAAGATAATTGTACGGGGAGGAGCTTATTACGATGAAACGCCTATTTCGGATGATTATCTTAATCCTGAAACACCAGGAATGAATAAAATAGGTCTTTCTATGGGTGCATCTGTTTTTATCAATGAGAAATTATCGGTAGATGCTTCTTTCTTATATATTAAGGGAATGGAGAGAGATGCAGGTTATAGTCCTGAAGATTTTTATGGTACTTACAAGAGTACAGCTATATTACCAGGTATTGGTTTAAGCTATGCTTTTTAATAAAAGCATTTTATTTAGTGCCTGATTGGGACTAAGAATTTTTCAACTATCATTATAAAAAAAGGTCCGGCTACTTATGGTAACCGGACCTTTATCCTTTTACCAAATATTGGCTCTGTCTTCCTTTTTAATATACATTGCTGCCGTTTCATCGATGTCAAAAGCATCATAAAAGGCCTGCACATTAGGTAATGGACCGTTGACACGGTATTTTCCCAAAGAGTGTGGATCTGTTTTGGTTCTTCGAATCATTTCTTTTTCTCTAATATTTTGCGCCCATATATTGGCATAGGCCAAAAAGAAACGTTGTTTATCGCTTAGGTTTCCAATTTTAGGTAACTCTTCTTTATCCTTAATGGCATTTAAGTAGGCTCCATATGAAATATTTAATCCTCCAAGGTCTGCAATGTTTTCCCCTAGGGTAAATGTACCATCAGCATATAAGCTGTCTTTAACAGGAAATTTATTAAACTCCTCAACCAATACCTTGGTGTGAGCCACAAAATTGGTAGAATCCTCAGGAGTCCACCAGCTGGAGAGGTTTCCGTTTTTATCAAATTTTGATCCCTGATCGTCGAAACCATGGGTCATTTCATGTCCTATTACCACGCCAATAGCTCCGTAATTTACCGCATCATCACCATCCATATAAAAGAATGGAGGTTGCAATATGGCAGCGGGAAATACAATTTCATTTGCCGATGGATTATAATAGGCATTTACTGTTTGAGGAAACATATGCCATTCTGTTTTATCAACAGGTTTGCCTACTTTATCCATTTCAAAGGTAAAATCAAATTGGTTAGAGACCAATACGTTATTTACATAGGAGCCAGGCCTTATTTCTAGTTGGCTATAATCGCGCCATTTATTAGGATATCCAATTTTTACGGCTATCGAAGCTAATTTATCCTTGGCTGCTAATTTTGTCTTATCACTCATCCATTCCAACTGATCTATTCGCTGTTCAAATCCAATACGTAGGTTTTCTACCAGAATTTCCATTCGTTGCTTAGCCTTAGGAGGAAAGTATTTTTCAACAAATATCTGACCAATTGCCTCACCCAGAGCACCGTTGGTAGCACCCTGTACTCGTTTCCAACGTGGCTCCATACTTTCTTTTCCTTGAATTAACTTTCCATATAATTCAAAGTTAGCATTTACAAACTGCGAAGACAGGTAAGGACTTAAGCTGCGAATGGTATAGGTCTTCAGGTAATTAGCAATGGTTTCTGTAGACTGTTCTTTTATTATATCGCCCAGTTTCTTTAAATAACTTACCTGATTGATGTTTATTTCTTGGGGCATTTCAATGGCCAGTGCTTTAAAATAATCATCCCAATCAAATCCAGGATAGGTGGTTGACAAATCATCTCCTTTAATTTTATTGTAGGTCAGGTGCGGATTTCTATTGTCTGTTCTTGAATAAAAAACCTCTGCCAAACGATATTCCAACTCAAACACCTTCTCGGATATGGATTCGGCTTTTACTTCATCCATTCCAGAAAAAGAGAGATTTTTTTGAAGATAAAGTTTGTATGCCGCTTTAATATCATTGGAAGCATCATCTTCCTGCAAGTAGTAATCTCTGTCGGGCAAACCAAGTCCACTTTGGTATAAACCTGCAATGCTTATATCACTATTTTTTCTGTCGGCAGTAGAGTAGATTGCAAAAAATGGAAATAGCTGATACTTATGTAAGTAACCAATAACTGCTGCTATGTCGTTTGTGCTTTCAATAGCATCTATTTTATCCAATAAAAATGTGATATTCTGTAATCCATCTTTTTCAATGCGGGCTGTATCCATCCCTGAATTATAAAATTCTCCAATTTTCTGAGCAACAGATCCTTGTTCGTTATTAGATTGTGTTACTTCTTCAAAAATGGTTCTTAAACGCTCCTTATTGTTTTCTTCTAATTCGTCAAATTTTCCATAACGACTTTTATCATCAGGAATAGGATTTGCCTCTTTCCATTTGGTATTTGCATAAGCGTTAAAATCATCACCTGGTGCTATAATGGTGTTTAATTGATCAGAAGATAAATCTGGTACTTGTAGTGTTTTTTTGTCAGAGGATGGGGAACATCCAACCAACATAACAAGCACCGAAGATGCTAATAATTTAAAAGATAAGTGTCTCATTAATAATACTTTATTTGTTTTTGATATTTTTTTGCTTCACAAGATAAGGATTAGTTTTTTATTTTATGTAACTTGAATAAGCTTGAATATTTCTAGGGAAGGGGTTTTATAGACCTTAGCTTTAAGAAAAAAAACCGTATCTTTTTTAATAGTTTAAAGTAACCGGTCTCTTTTAAAGTCTTTTATCTGTATTCAACCAAATAAAAATTAACAAATAAAAATTACAATTTAAACT
>JBFHKL010000348.1:0-4305 GCA_041595375.1 Saccharicrinis sp. | reverse complement strand
TATAAAATCATTAACTTTGCGAGCGTTTTTAAAAATCCTTTTTTAGGATAAACATCAAATAAAACTATGGATAGATACCAAATTAATCACCTGAGGGAACTTGAAGCTGAATCGATTTTTGTAATACGAGAAGTAGCAGCTCAGTTTGAGAGACCGGTGATGTTATTTTCCGGAGGGAAAGATTCAATAGTCATGTTTCATTTGGCACGTAAAGCCTTTTATCCGGCTAAAGTACCATTTGCTTTGTTACATATCGATACCGGACATAATTTTCAAGAAACACTGGATTATCGGGATAACCTGATGGAAAAAACCGGAGCTAAGTGTTTGGTGAGATATGTTCAAGATTCAATCGATCAAGGAAAAGCTCTTGAAGAAAAAGGAGTGAATGCCTCACGTAATAAGTTACAAACAGTTACTTTATTAGATTCTCTGGAAGAGTTGAAATGTGATGCTGCCATGGGCGGGGGACGAAGAGACGAGGAAAAAGCTCGTGCCAAAGAACGTTTTTTCTCGCATAGAGATGAGTTTGGTCAATGGGATCCTAAAAATCAACGTCCGGAGTTGTGGAATATTTTTAATGGCAGAAAAAATATGGGTGAACATTTCAGGGTTTTCCCAATTAGTAACTGGACTGAAATGGATGTTTGGCAATATATTTATATGGAAGATATTGCTTTGCCAAGTCTTTATTTTACCCATAAAAGAGAGGTGTTTAACCGTGATGGAGTTTGGATGTTTAAAGCACCATTCATGCAATTAAAGCCTGGTGAAGAATTGATTGAGAAAGATGTAAGGTGTAGAACCATTGGTGATATTACCTGTACTGGTCTAACATTGTCGAAAGCAAATTCCATCGAAGATATTATTCAGGAGGTAGCTGCTACCAGAACAACAGAGAGAGGTGGCCGTGCAGATGATAAAAGATCAGAATCTGCAATGGAAGATCGTAAGAAAGAGGGGTATTTTTAATCAATTAGCTAAAGATCAGAAAGTTATGAGTGAAAAGAATTCAGGATATTTAGATATGGAGCTATTACGCTTCACCACCGCTGGTAGTGTGGATGATGGGAAAAGTACTTTAATTGGTAGGTTGCTATATGATAGTAAGGCTATCTTTGAAGATCAGATGGAGGCTATTGAGAAGGCAAGTGAGCGTATTGGAAATGAGGAGGTAAATTTGGCTTTGTTAACCGATGGTCTTCGCGCCGAAAGGGAGCAGGGAATTACTATTGATGTTGCCTATCGTTATTTTGCTACTCCTAAACGTAAGTTTATTATAGCTGATACTCCCGGACATATTCAGTATACGCGTAATATGGTAACAGGGGCAAGTACTGCTAATGTGGCTATTATTTTGGTAGATGCACGTCATGGTGTGTTGGAACAAACTTTGCGTCATTCTTATATTGCTTCTTTGCTTCAGATTCCTCATGTCATTTTTTGTGTGAATAAAATGGACTTGGTAGATTATGCTGAAGAAACCTTTGAGAAGATCAAAGCCGATATCGATGGTTTTTCATCCAAGCTTAGTGTTAAAGATATACGTTATGTACCTATTAGTGCTTTAAAAGGGGATAATGTGGTTGACCGATCTGAAAAAATGGATTGGTATAAAGGACCTACTTTATTACATTTATTAGAAAATATTCATATCAGCAGTGATATTAATCATACAAACTTTCGCTTTCCGGTTCAGTATGTAGTTCGTCCTCAAACAGCCGAATTTCCTGATTATAGAGGGTATGGCGGACGAATTGTTAGTGGAGCGGTAAAAGTAGGAGATCCAATTACGGTGTTGCCTTCTGGCTTTACTTCAAAAGTGAAAAGTATTGATTTCTTTGAAGATACTTTAAAAGAAGGTTTTGCTCCTCAGTCTTTAACTATTACTCTTGAGGATGAAATAGACATAAGTAGGGGTGACATGTTGGTTAAATCGGATGATCTGCCACAAACAACTCAGGATGTGGATATGATGATTTGTTGGTTTAATGAGCGTAATTTAGTGCCTCGTGGTAAATATGTTATACGTCATACTTCTGCTGATGCAAGATGTATGGTGACAAATGTTCATCATAAAATGAACATTAATACCTTAGAGAAAAATACGGATGATTTAAATGTGACCATGAACGATATCGCAAAAATAACCATTCGTGTTACTAAGCCATTGCATATTGATTCTTATACAAAAAATAGGTTTACAGGTAGTGTTGTTTTAGTAGATGAAGGTACCAACGAAACAGTTGCTGCCGGAATGATTATCTGATAAACGAAGATCTTATCATACAAAAACAGCCGTTGTTCATTTGAACAACGGCTGTTTTTTTGTTTTGTGATCTCAGCTCTGTTGTGATCTTCCAGTATCTTGTATTAAAATTTAACGCCAAAGGTTACTACGATATTGTGGTCATCAATTTCTGTGTTGGTAACCGGAGGGGTTCCATAAGTTGCATCATAATCCTCATCCCAATCGTAATTATAATAGTTGGTTTCGTATGAAGAAAGTCGGTAAGCGATATCGAAAAAGTAATTGTTGTTTCTAAATCCTAAACCTGCACTATAGCTGGTAACCTCATTATCCTGAGGTTCGTCTTTGTAAGGCGATTCCTGAAGAGCATATCCACCTCGTATACTGAATTGTTTATTCAGTCTGAATTCCAGCCCGGCTCTGTAGTTGTTTGTTTGGGTGAAGGTTTCTTTAATTACGTCATTTTGAGCGTTTACAAATGCTATGTCATCAATTGAATTTGTAGAAGCTTTAAATTTAGCTTTAGTATAATCCATATATTCGTAATCAAAACTTAGTATAGCAAATCTTCCCAAAACATACGAAGCACTGGCTATCATTTTCTCAGGAGTGTTGAAATCATAATCATAGGTACCGTCGTAGTAGGCATAAGTTTGGTTGGTTCCTATGGCATCTATGTCATTAAAAAATACGCCATCTATTCTGCTTCCATAATTTTCTTCAATATGATACCATGTAGGAGAATGATAGGCTCCTCCGATTCTTAAGCCTTCGATAGGTTTAAGAATAAAACCAGCTTTTAAGTTAACTCCATTTCCTGATGCATTCAGATAATTAGTAACTGTAAATCTATCAAAAACATCGTAGGCATTATCGTCATTGTCCTCGCTATACTGTTCATAATAATTCGATTCTTCATCGTAGTTCATCGAAGTAAAATTAAGACTTCCTCCTAATAACAGGAAATTGCTGATATTGGTACCAAATGTAAGATTGAACTCTCCTGCATAACCATTTTTTTCAATAATTCTTGTTTGGTTAACCAAGTCGCCACTGTAAAGAAAGTTGGTATAGGTATATGTATCGGCATTGGGATCTTCTGGATCAATGATATAAGATTCGTAGGCCAGCATGGTTAATCCGGATAGTTCTTCGGGGGAATAGCCATTGGCGTTAATAACAAACATATCAGCCATAGAATTTTGTACATTGGCAGCGTAGGCCATCGATGTGTAATTGAAATTGTTATTTCTATTATATCCGATGGAGAAATGCGTGCTTACAATACCTTTTTTTACCTCTCGCATGGGTCGGTAAGTACCAACATATCCTATCTGGTTAAACGCCAGAGTATTTTTATCATCATCGGTACTGGTGCCATTTAATGTGCTTTGAGTTTTGTTTAGTATAAAGGAGGGGGTGAATGTAAACTCTGAAGAACGATAAGTGGCAATACCGGCAGGGTTAATGCCAAGGGCACTAAAGTCACCCCCCAGAGATCCAAAAGCACCTCCCATGGCTACAGATCGCGCTGTTCCGCTATATTGAGGTTGTGAATATCTGAGTACATCTTCGTAAGTTTGCGACATAAGTACTGAACTAATCATCAATGCCACGATGCTAAAAAAGAGTTTATAATTGTTCATGTTTTTTGTAATTAATAGGTTCTTGTTTGATAACAATTATTATCGGTTAATGATCAGCTTATCTTCCTCTGCTACCACTACTTGACCTGCTACTGCCACTGCTTGACCTACTACTGCTGCCACTACTTGACCTGCTACTACTTCCTGATTTACTGGAAGAAGATCTTGAACTGCTATTGTACGAAGGAGAAGATGAGCGGGTAGAGGTACTGCTGCTTCTTGTTTTATAACTCGAACTCCTAGTAGAAGAACTTCCTGTATTATAAGTCCTTTTTGAGGACGATTTTGAGCTTACAGATGATGTGGAAGAAGAGCTTCTGTTGCTTCTGGATGAATTGTTATTTGAGTTATTGCTATAACTGCTTGGTGTTCTCGATGTTCTGTTATATGTACTTCTTGTTCCAGAGG
>JBFHKL010000347.1:0-4308 GCA_041595375.1 Saccharicrinis sp. | reverse complement strand
CAAAGATTATTCAATGGGCTAAGTTGGCTGAGATACCTATTATGATTGTTGCGGTGTGTGGTTTTGTATTCACTAATATTTATTTGGTATTAAGCAGTATGTTTTTAATGGGTTTGCAAAGTTGTCTTTATTCTCCCAGTAAATACGGAATTATCAGAGATATTGGAGGTAAAGAAGGGATCTCCTTTGGTACCGGAACAATGGAAATGATAACCTTTGTGGCTGTTTTATTGGGTACATTCTTAGGTGGAGCTATTTCTGATATAGATCAATATTTATATAATTCTGACTTAGAAATCATTGTTTTAAGTGCTGTATTATTGTCTTCGGCGGTAATAGGATGGTTAACCAGTTTGGGTATTCATCCTTTTGAAACCAATCCGGAAGACGATTCTGACGATACACTCAATCCCTTTATTTTTCCATTTCGATGGTTTAAATGGAGCAAGCAAATAGCAGGATTAAACTATACGGTGTTGGGACTCTCTATGTTTTGGCTCATTGGCTCAATGGTGCAAATGAATTTGTATATCTATGGCGAAGAATATTTACACCTATCGAATACTGCTATTGGCACCATCATGGCTCTGGTGGCTATAGGTATAGGTGCTGGATGCTATGTAGCTGGGGTGGTTTCAAACCATAAGGTGAATACTCGCCTTATTCCTTTGGGAGGAATAGGTATGATAATCTCCATGTTATGTATTTTTATTTTGAAACCAGAAGTAACACTTTTTACTATTTTAATTATTACTTTTGCATTTTTTGCAGGCTTGTTTAAAATACCTTTGAATGCATTTATGCAAGATAGGGTTAAAGGGCGTGAGTTAGGACCTGTGTTGGCCTATAATAATCAAATGGTTTTTGTGGCTATTCTACTTTCCGCAGGTATTTTCTCTTTTATAGAAGGAATATTTGATTCTAGAATGGTATTTTTGGCAGTTCTTTTCATAACTTGTATAATAACTTTTATAAGTTGGTTAAGGATTCCTGGAGCAGGTAAAAATAAATTGATATAATAGAATTGTGGTAAGGAAATATCAACAATGTCTGTGCTATATTATCATAAACAATGAAAGAAAAGCATCCCATAGTAAAAGCTATTGCCAAAATCATCTTCTATATAGGTAGGGCGGTATTGTCGTTGCGTTACAGGGTCACTCTAAAGGGGGTAAAAAATATAGACCCGAATAAGCCGGTGTTGTTTTTACCTAATCACCAGGCTGTAGTAGATCCAATGATACTGGTGAGCTATCTGTATCCGCATAAAAATGTGGTTCCTGTTGTCACATCATCCTACTATGATCTTCCTGTTTTAAAACTTTTTTTTAAAAACTGGGGGGCTGTAAGAGTCAGTGACCTAGTAAAAGGGAGTAGGAATGTTAACGTGTTAAAGGATATTACCGATTCTGCAATTAATGCGTTTAAACACAACAGGAGTATAGTGATTTATCCCTCAGGGCAATTAACAGGGCAAGGCTATGAAAAAATATTAAATAAAAAGGGAGCCTTTGAAATAGTTAATCACCTGCCTGATGATGTTCAGGTTGTTGGTGTTCGTATTAGTGGTTTATGGGGTAGTATGTGGTCAAAGGCATGGAACGGTCAATCGCCTGATTTTGTAAGTAAGCTGCTTAAGGGGCTTTTTTATATGATTGCAAACGTATTTATTTTTATCCCGCGACGTAAGGTAAGTATCTGGTTTGAGGATTTGAGCGGGCAATGTCGTTTAAAAGCAAAAGAAAATAAGGCGGTTTTTAACCGGTTTCTGGAGGATTATTATAATGTGGAAGGGGAACAAGATCCCGTTTATGTGAAGCATTATTTTTATGGCGCTAAACCTAAGCGTGAGTTACCTAAAAATATTAAAGGATCAATTAAGTATATGGCAATAGAAAAAGAGCAGGAGAGACCATTGTCGTTTCCAGTAGTTATTACCAAGGGAGTTAGATCTATTGTAGGGAATCATCTTCAGGTAAATACCGATGAGGCATTTGCCTATACCCATTTGGTTAATGATTTGGGTGCTGATTCGATAAAGTTGGTTGAAATTATTAAGGATATTGAACGTAAGTTTCATGTTGAGATAAGTGGTGAAATTTCAGATATTAATACCTTAGGTGATCTTTATCTGCTGGCAAGTGGTTTATCCCAGAAAACAAAACCTTTGCCTCAGTGTTCTTTCAAAAAATGCTATCCTTTCAATAATTTTATAAAAGTTGATCGCGTTGATAGTATTCCTGCTCAGTTTGTCAGGCGTTTTACCTCTAACAATCATCTTTCTTTTTGTTATGATGCTATGTTAGGAGAAACTACACGAAAAGAGTTTTTTCTTAAAACATGCGTAGTTGCTGAGCTCATTAAAAAGAAATGTAAAAAGAAGCATGTGGGCATTATGCTGCCAGCTCTTCAAAGTTCAGGTATGTTAATTATGGCTACTTACCTGGCAGGAAAAGTGCCGGTCATGCTTAACTGGACTGTGGGTAAAAAAATACTGGAACATTGTGTGAATGAAGTGGCGGTAGATACAATTTTTACAGCAAGTAGTTTTGTTGAGAAAATAAAAGAGCAGCTTCCGGATGCTATTTATAATAAGTTGGTTTTCCTGGATAAGGAGGTGCCTAAAATCAACCTCTTTACCAAAATTAAAGGCTTTTTTAAGAGCAAGTATCCAAAACGTTTCTATCATTTTAGTGATGTGGATGAAACGGCTGTTATCCTTTTTACTTCAGGGAGTGAAAGTATGCCTAAGGTGGTGCCCTTAAGTCATAAAAATATTATTCAGGATTTAAAGGGGACTCTTGAATTGGTTTATCTGGATAGGAACAGTATTTTGTTGGGATACCTTCCTCCTTTTCATAGCTTTGGTTTTTCTGTTTTGTTTATATTACCTGCTTTAACAGGAGTGCGTGTAGCTTACTCACCCGATCCTACAGATGGTAAAGCATTGGTTCGATTGCTAAAACATACCAGTAGTTCTTTGGTGGTTACGGCTCCTTCATTTTTAAAAATATTACTGAACAATGCTGTAAAAGACGATCTTACCTCCCTTAAGTATGTGGTTTCAGGGGCAGAGGCTTTGTCAACTGAGGTACTGAAGTATCTGAATCATATGGCTCCGCAGGCTACCCTGTTAGAAGGCTATGGAATTACCGAATGTGCTCCCGTACTTTCGTTAAATCCTTTACGCCATCAAAAGGTGGGTAGTGTAGGTAAAATCATAAAAGGCGTAAGTTGCCGTATTACCGATTTGGGAACAGGGAAAATTCTTTCGGCTAATCAGGAAGGAATGATTCATTTCCGTGGAGATAATATCTTTAAGGGGTACCCAGATCATAATATTCCATCGCCTTTTGTGACCATAGAAAATAAACAATACTACAAAACAGGTGATCTGGGATATATTGATCAGGATGGGTTTTTGTTTATCACAGGTAGGTTGAAGCGTTTTATAAAAATTGCTGGCGAAATGATTAGCCTGCCATTTATTGAAAGTATTTTAAATGATCGTTATGGTGATGATGAAGAAATTTCATTGGCTGTAGAAGGAAGTGATCAGCTTACTCCTCCTTGCCTTGTGCTTTTTACTACTAAACCAATTACCCTTACCGAGGTAAATAATTTACTGAAAGAGAAAGATGCCCCAGCCATTGCAAAAATATCACGTATCGATCTAATGGAGAAAATTCCTCTGCTGGGAACAGGCAAAATAGATTATAAGTTGCTGAGAGAGCGGGTGGAAAAATGAAAATAATATAGGAGAAGAGGAATCTCTTTTAATGAAATGACTTCTTTTCAGGAAAAGAGATAGTGATCGATTATTATTATTTTTCACATGTGTTCAATTTTATTTTTCTCTTACGTTTACCCATATCTTCAAAAGTTAAACAGAGTCTCTTGTTGTTTTGTTAATAGACTTGGGTGCTGATGTCCGTTTTATTCGCAATACTTCAGTTCAAACAAAGGCCTGATGAGTATCTGCATTTGTCATCATCCCGTTTTACGGGGATACCAATCTATATTAAGGCTCATTATAATTTTGAAGCAGTAATTGTATGACACCTTTGGGAGTGTTTATAGCAGCCCATTGTTACTCTTAAGTTTAAGTAAATATTTTTCCATTCCTTCTTCCAGTGTCATAAAGGTGTTTTTATATCCTACAGCTCTCAACCTATTAATGTCGGCCTTTGTAAAAGATTGATACTTGCCTTTCAGGTGATCGGGGAATGGAATAGTGTGAATGGTACATTGGCCATAAAGTTTTACAAAAATATTTGCCATATCCATAAATGATCGTTCTTTGCCTGT
>JBFHKL010000346.1:0-4310 GCA_041595375.1 Saccharicrinis sp. | reverse complement strand
TTCGATGCTAAAGCGGGTATTTCTTTATCTGATAACTTCGTAAAAGTTGTATCTTGGTATGATAACGAAATGGGTTATTCAGCTAAAGTTTGTGAATTAATCCAATACATGGATTCTGTAAAATAATTACAGTTCACTATATAAAATAAAAGCCCGTCTTTTCGACGGGCTTTTTTTATGCCACTTCCTCAAGATAATGTTTTTAACAATGCATTGATTAAGAAGAATTGTTTGAATTTAAATAGTATTGCTTGATTCAACTATTAAAGAAATATACAGCAATGGCTAATCACTTTGCTGCAAGCGGAAAACAACAATAGACTCCTGACCTGTTAAATAAAAAACACGGATCATACGCTAATATTTAATAGTGAATCCCTTGTACCTGCGGATTACCCACCGTTCCCTTTACCTTAAAAACATAATCCTCTCCTTCTTTAGGGAACTTCAGGCCTAACATATACTCAATATTTTTTATTCCCTTCTGAAATGACGGTTTAATATGGCCTATCTGTAAAACCATCTCATTAATCTCCGAATCATCTGGTTTTGATTGATTGACTTTTATGTCTGCGCTTAAATCTGCTTTAAAAAAGGGAAGCAACAAGCTCGTTTCGTCTAAAACTATATGATGATTTTTTAAAGTAGCATTCACTACAAATTCGCTGATGGATATATCTTCAGAATGCAGACCAATCAAAGATGCCTGAGCATCCAAACGAGCCTTAGCACTCCCCTCGTATTTCACTTTTAGATCTTTTAAATCTAAGTGCATGTCAAATGTCGACTCTATCCCGTCTATCTCACCATTATCCAAAAAAAACAAACTCCCTGATGCTTGAGTAGCCACAGAGCCCAACATAAATAAACCCTCCCGGTTTGGATTTCCCCAGGACAAACCTGTTACATTTTTTATATCACTATGAAATTCTACTTTCACCAGTTTACTTGAGTCAACCCTGTCCCCTTCATAAGTAAATATAGCATCACTTTTTATATCCATTATACCTGAATCCACTCTTAACTTTTTAACCAATAAACTACAGCTCTCGGGATCCCAACAAATACAGATATCAATATTTTTCAGCTCGTCGTTTCCTGAAACAGATACTGGGGTAATACTCTTAATATTTAAGGAGGCGAAATTTAAGAGAGTCCCTTTTAGTTTTACATTAAGTTCTTGCTTTTCAGTTGGGAATTGATTTAAAATAATTGAGCTTAGAAAGGGATTAATCGACCCATCAAAATCAACATCTAAACGTTCCGATTCTATTAGGGATAAATTATCCTTATTTTTTAAATTAAACTGATCAAATAATAACCTGCACTTTGTTAGTTCTTTAAGATAATAGGTCTGCGATAGTTCAACAGCCTCCATATATTTCATACTAACTTTTAACACTTTTGAACTCAGCTCAAATCCTTCGCCTTTAGCTTTGATAACTAAATCATAGAAAGTGAATTCAGAGAACAAAGGATTAACACTCAACTTACTGTAAGAAATATCATAAGGAATACTTCCCGACTGAGTAATCATTTTTAATCGGTTATCCAACTTCTCTGCTGCACGATTACCATATATCCAATTCCCCACAAAAACGACAACAAACAACAATAAAATGGCGATACTAATTTTTTTCATATACTCTAAATTTCATTTCCAATGGTCACATAGCCTGTCCCGCATTTATCTGAAGAACGCGCCAACAAAGTCATTTCCCTCCCGATAAATCGGGACAAGTAATGTGGAATAGCTTTTTCATGGCTTGTTTCATATTCGTATTTAAAGTTATGCACTTTATCTTCTCATCATTTACAATCTTAAGTAACATACAAAGCTATATTAGTATATTATAAATCATCAGAACAGAAATTATAAGTTTAATCCAACAGCGCTTGCCAAACCTTATCCTTCCGCTTTATTTTTGCCAATTGATAACTATCATATTCATGCAAATCATTAAACTCCATCACGTTACGAAGCATATGAACATATTCATATCGCTTTTCAGAATAATTAGATAAGTACCATATTAATCGATAGGGATTATCCGAATTCAAACGTGCTTCTCTAAATTCCTTATAGGCATTAGCGTGAGCTATGGTTTCTAAATAATCATATACCGACTCAAACAGGGAGTCGTAACGACGCAAATACACATTACTATCTCCGCGCGACTCACTAGCCTTCATTCTTTTTTCAGACTTATTATACGACCAAATACCAAAAATGTTATTTCCCTCGCGACAAAACCTCGAAGTTGCCCAGCCACTTTCAATAGCAGCTTGTGCAATAACTATAGAGGGTTGATGTGGATGCAATCGTTTAATTATATCATTCACATTATCCGTTTTATAATCCATTTTAATCTCTTGTAAATACAGTGAATCAAGTATGGAGGCCACTCCTTTATTGACCATCGCATTTATTGACAATATTTTCTCCCGCTTCATATTCATTTTTTCAGATGCCATAAGCACCGAAGGAAGCATCATATCAACAAACTTCCGCATACGAACTTTATAATGAAGCCGGGATAAATCAGGAACATGCTGATACAAAACCGGTAAAACCACACTATCATTAATGGCATAAATAGAATCTACATCATTGCTGTTACAAACCACCACATTAACTTTATTACCAGAAATGGCATATGTCCGATTCAGATAAAAGATAATTCCCACAGCCATAAATAGAACAGCTATAGAAAGCAACTTATATTTTAATATCAGGCTTTTAAATTCACTTTGCATAAGAAGTAAAGAAATGGTTAAAACTTACTCGTAACGTAACGATTCGATGGGCTCGAGATTAGATGCCTTAATAGCCGGCATCAGGCCAGATAATAGACCAACCAACAGACAGATAAATATGCTAATTCCTATCCAGTTCCAGGGGATAACAAAGCCTGAGTTCAAAACTATGGACAGTATATTTCCCACCAAGATTCCCAGTACAACCCCTCCTGCACCACCTAAGACGCCAATTGTAATCGATTCCATTAAAAACTGGTTACGAATAACGCCCTTAGTTGCTCCTATAGCCTTTCGTATACCAATTTCTCGAGTACGCTCAGCAACAGCTACCAGCATAATATTCATTAAACCAATAGCCGCACCAAATAAGGTAATAAAACCAATAACATTGGCAATAATCTTCACATTCTTAAGGTTACCAATTAACATTCGCGAAAGATTATCACTTTTGGTAATGTTAAAGTTATTCTCGTCCACTGTCTTTAACTTCCTAACTAAACGAAAAACACCAGTAGCCTCACTGATAGCAGCTTCTACCTGACTAGGATTATTTGCTTTCACCTCTAACTTATACGACATATTTGGCCTGCTAAAATATTGGCGCACATTACTCACCGGAAGTAAGAGTATATTATCACTCTGTCCTCCAAATCCGGTACCCTTCTCCTCTAATACGCCTATAATTGCATACCTACCTGAAGCCAAAGAAATCACTTTGTCAATAGGATTATCCTTTTGTGGAAAAAGCTTTTTATACAAGTCAGCTCCTATTACAGCTACATTTCTGCTATTCTCTATATCATGACTCAAAAATCCTCTTCCTATTTTAACCACATGACCGGCTGTAGAGATAAAATTTTCATCTATCCCATAAACCGCTACGTTGGGATTGGTTTTATTTTTTTCCCTTTTTATCGTTGCAGTTCCTGAAGCCTGATAAGAAACGGTTACCACTGACGGGAACTCGAATTTTTCTTTAAACTCCATAGCCTCTTTATAAGATATGTATCCAAAATCCATTGTCTTTTGCCTTTGCTTACCAATCCGGATATCTCTACCCCTACTTTCAATAGTAAACGAATTGGCTCCCATGCTGGTAAAATTACTGGAAATAGCAGCTTCAATAGAATGAACAGCCGTAATTATTCCAATCAAAGCAGTAATACCAATAGTAATTATAGCTATGGTTAAAATCGTACGAAGTTTATTGGATTGAATAGCTCCCATAGCTATCTTTACATTTTCAGCAAACAGTTTGTTCTTCATCATTACAAAAGACATTAATTTTATTATCCATCTAATTAAACTTCATCGCGTTTTGATTGTTTTAGCAGTACAAACAATATCTATTTTTGAAATTTAAAGATAAACAAAATATTCAAGCATCCTTGCCGCAATGCATTACCGACAAAGCGAAAGGCATCTTATAAAACAACAGGTGTAAAATATGCTTACTAATTAAACATGACAAAAAGCACAAATTTTCTATTTTTTGCTAATTTTGTTCATACTTAAGAGCAACATTGTAGATGAACCACCTTTTTAGGAAC
>JBFHKL010000345.1:0-4316 GCA_041595375.1 Saccharicrinis sp. | reverse complement strand
CTGGTCGTTGCCTTCCATGTTAATGTTTAAGTGGCCATCTTTTTTAACCTTACCATCAACAGTCACGCTTATTTGGTTACCGGTATTTGAATTTGCTTTGGCAAATTTATACCCTCCTATAAGGCCCATTCCCACTCCGATAAATAGGAAGGTAAGGCACATAAATATTTTACCTTTTAGAGTCATCCTATACTGATTTTATGTACCGAGAAATAGCATAAACTTTACGGGGATCTCTTTTCTTTAGGTAGACCCCATCCCCTGTTCTACTGCCTGATTTATTGGTATTTCCTTCGATAGTTATAAAATAACCAGACTTATCTGTTTTAATGTAAAAGCCCACATGACCAACTCGTTTTAAACTGGTATAATAAAAGGTAACCACATCGCCACATTTAGCGCTTACTCCTTGTTTTTTATAGCCCGTTCTACCATACCATATCACATCCTTATCATTGGCAAATAATGGTGACCATGCACTATTGGGATTGGCTACGTTAAGCTGGGATAAATTGTAACTAACAAAAGCAGCGCACCAGGGCACCGGATAATCAAAACCTACATGATGTAAATATTGATCAATCATTGGTGAGCTATTGGGTGTTATTTCGCGTACATCAAGCTGTTCGCTAAGGTTTAATAAGAGCTCATGTCTAACATTATCCTGGGCTTTAGCGGTTATTGATCCAGCGAGTATAAATACCAGAAATATGGCGGTAGCTAGGATGTACTTCATGTTTTTATCCAGGGTATTAAAGTTGTGGTAAAAATCTTCTTTTATAAACTTAAATACGCCAGGTAAAATAATCCGAAGGCCAAACCATGAAACAGCCAGCACGACAATAAAGCGCACTATACTGTAAAAAATATTTTCGAGCTCAGAAAAAGCATCGAAAAATGCACTACTGGGGAATAATGCCCCAAGTACCCAGTTAAGGCAAAAAAAGCCCGTTAATAAAAGAGAAATAGCTATCATTTCTTCTTTAAAGGTTTTGAAAAAATCTTTCATTACTTATTGTTTTTAAATTGGTTGATTTTTGCGTTATAATACTCAGCCTCAAGCTTTGCTATCTTGCGTTTCTGGAGATATGATAATACGCCCAGGATAATTCCTATAGCAGCAGCTATAATGGAAAATACAGGAGCCATTTTAATGGCCCAGGCAAAGAAGCCCACACCACCCCCTGAAACTGGTGCAAATACTTCCATCTTGGCAATGGATAAAAATTTTATGGAAAAATCTTTCATGCGAAAAATGATTTTTTACCGTGATTATCACGACGGTAAGGGTTAGTATTTTCTAAATTGGTTTGTGTAAAATCGGTATACATATCTGCATTTTCTTTTAGGTAATCCAATAGCATTTCTTGGTAGCGTTGAGCATTCACATCTGCTTTATGAAGCATAAGCGCCATTTGACCACCATTAATTTGCTGTGTTTCAACATTGCTATTACTACCTTCTGCTTGCATTTCGAAAAACAAGCCTTTATCAGTTATTTGAATGCCAACCTCACTTAGTCCTTCTTTCACTGCCATAAATGCTAAAGCCTTTCGGATATATGGAACTAAGGCCATTAAATCGGTATCTTGGTCGCTTTCCTTTTTCATTTCGGTAAGGATATTGGCATACAGAGCTGATCCTAACAAGGGTTTTATCTTAAAATCAATTAATTGCGTAAAGTATTTCGATAGCTGCAGAAATACCAAACGACTGTTACCTATATTATAGATGCTATTAAAAACCGATGTTGTAGGGAAGAAACTTTCCTGCATATCGGCATAGAAATCAGAGTTTTTAAATTTTTCAAAGGTATCCAGGTTACTCTGCAGGTATTCGAGCAAAGTATCTAAACCGTTATAGCCTTCATTTTTAAACATGCTCTTTAGGTTCTCCTCCTGGTAACGATACAAGCCTGAATCTTTACTTACTCGCTCAAAACCACTATCATCATAGGTAACATTAAGCATATCAAAACCTTTGTACATCATTAGATTAACCAGACTGTACCGTATTTTTTTAAGTAATGCTTTCTGGTTATCAGTACCCGAATCATCAGCTACAGCTTCGAGTTCATCGTATAAATCCTGACCTAATACGGGAATAAACACCTGGCTTTCGATCACATCGACATAGGGCTCAAACGTATCGAAATTAGCCAGGGCATTTACTGGTATGATTGCGCGTATATGACTGGTTGATTGTACTAACATTAGCTTAAAGTTTCTGAGGTTCCTGATCCGGAATCAAGGGTTCGTAAAATGGTGCTTCTAAATCGCAGCTGAATATCATCAGGGAAGCCGTTAAAACGCAACATCATTTCAAGAGGATCCAACAGCGTTTGCCTGTCGAGCCAGGCTAAAGCTATGTTTACCAAAAAGGCTTCACGAATATTACTTCCACCCTGATTACCTGCATAAGTTCCTCCAGGCATTCCAGCCCCAAATACGTTTGGATTAATCATCAATGCAAAAAGAATTTCGGAGTTAGCAGCTGCCGAGGTAACCAGTTTCTCACTGTCCTTACTGCTACTATCTAAAGCATTGATTTGCCACTGTTCTTCGGCTTTTCCATTAGGATTAACCTCAAACATCGTGAACAAGGTTTTATGCGCATTTTCGGCACCGGTTAGGTTTTCTTCAATGCTGTCCATTTCTTTTTGAATGGCTGTTTTGCGTTCCTCCAGCGTTTTAAAATCTTTGTCCGGGTATTTCTTATCCCAATAGGCATATGGTATTTGAATATGCCATTTTAAAAAGATTTGCTGTTCGTACATTTTACGTAAAAACATGGGTATTTTATTAGCAATATCAATCCATCCAGCCATTTTAGCACTCCACCAAATAGGCAAAGGATAGTACTCATTATTATTCCATTCATCACGTAATGGCATGGCAACGGTTTTACCAACAGTACGACCTAATAATCTACGTGCATCCAAATCAAAGAATGGATCATAATTGTCGAGTAAATCGACAACAGTGTAATCTGTTTGAGCACCTGGAGAGTCTGGCCAATCACCTGAAACAACAATACCAGGAATAACACCATTTTTCTTTTCAATATACCTTGAGTAAACAGCATTCTTTACATCAATGCCATGGATTTTCTTCCCATCTGCAGTAAATATAAATTCAGGAAATGCTTGTCCAAACTTAAAATAATCACGAGCCGCATTAGCCAAATAACGCCTTACCATGCGCCCATTAATTAGCTTGGTTAAAGCAGGATCATTAACCACCTTTAGTATTTCGCCTCCACTGCTATCATAACCGGTAACCATACAGGGAAAAATACCCTGACCAAGGGTAAAACGATGAATAAACTTTAAGCCGGTATTCAAAACACCTGTACGGCCTATTATTTCTTCGACTTCAGTTGGGAATGCGTTACCTGGTCCCCAACTGGCCACGCTATGGGTGCCAACGGCTACGGTATCATCTAAATCAGGAGAAACAGTGGTAATGCTCTTGGAATCAACCATAGGCGCACCTTTGGTATCCATCATAAAAGTACGGCCATGGGCCATTAAAGGTATACCTTTGTTATTGTAAAGAATATTAGCCATTACAAGTACACCTTTTTGCCGTTAAACTCTACAATTCTATCAATACTCACAGGAGTTGGATGCCCGGTATAATTACCCATTTCATCCACCGACTGAACACCGCGTAACCTATTTTCACTCATATTACCTTTAACACCACAGGCTACGCTACGAGGCATAAAGATTAATTCTCCGGTTTTTTTTGTCCGGAACTTAATTGAAAACTGAACAGGCTTACCAAATCCGTCTTCTTTATAATTGAGTTGAGATAATACTTCGTGTCGTTTCATAAAAAAACCTTCAAATGCTTTATGCAAATGAAGGTTTTAGTATGTTTTAGAAAAAGGACAGGCGTGTGAGCGTTACATTTACTTTAATTCTATATTACACAACACTTCTCCTATTTCTCTTAATTTATCTTGCACAATAGCTTTTTTATCTGCAGGGATTGGATATTTATCGGGTTGTGCTATCCAGTTGGCCAGTTGACTTCGAGAGAAACCGCATTGGTTCGCTAACCAGGCTTTTGGTATATCGTATTTTTCGACAAGTTGGTGTAGAAAAGTTTTCATAGTATGTTTTATTTATTGCTTAAAAGTATAAATAATTGACCAATACGTCAATTGTAAGCTATCAATTTTTAAATCTTTTTTCTATACAAAGGCAAAATGGTAGGCTTAGCGGGTATTTGGAGAGGAAAAATAAAACCAGCCCATTGTGGATAAATTAACGCAGCCAACTGGTATTTGAGCTTGGCTCCAATATCTAT
>JBFHKL010000344.1:0-4318 GCA_041595375.1 Saccharicrinis sp. | reverse complement strand
CCGATAATTCGTCCGGGCATATGGCGCTTGTCTTCTTCACGGGCAGCAAAAAAGGCGGCATGAGGACCTCCGTATCCCATAGGGATACCAAAACGTTGCGAAGAACCAAAGACAATATCAGCACCCCATTCTCCAGGAGGTGTTAGCAGGGCCAGACTCAATAGGTCAGCACCCACAGCTACTTTGCATCCTGCCTCATGAGCCTTAGATACTAAGGAGCTGTAGTTAATCACATTTCCATCGGAATTGGGGTATTGAACCAAAGCACCAAAGGATTTTTCAGAAAACTCAAAGTTACTCCAATCTCCAAAGTGAAGTTCTATACCCAGTGGATTGGCTCTGGTTTCAAGTACTGCACGGGTTTGAGGCCATATCTTTTTGTCAACAAGCATAATGTTTGCACCGGCTTTAGCCATAGTTCTTGAGCGGGAGTTAAACATCATTACCATAGCTTCAGCTGCAGCAGTAGCTTCATCAAGTAAGGACGCATTCGCAATCTCCATTCCTGTCAATTCACATATAACAGTCTGAAAATTTAAAAGTGCCTCCAAGCGTCCCTGGGAAATCTCTGCCTGATAAGGAGTGTAAGAGGTGTACCATACCGGGTTTTCTAATACATTACGTAGTATAACTGCCGGGGTAATGGTGTCGTAATAACCCATACCAATGTAGGTGTTGTACACCTTGTTTTTCGACGCAATATCTAATATTTTCCTAAAATACTGACGCTCCGTTAATCCTTTTGCTAGTTTTAGAGGTTGCTTTAACCTGATATTTGAAGGTACTGTTTCATTAATTAATTGTTCCATTGACTCTACACCTATGGTTTTAAGCATCTCATCAATTTCTTGTTCGCGAGGTCCAATGTGCCTTGTTACAAACTTATCTGTAGCCATTTTTATATATGTTATACCAGTTAAATTCAAAAATGATTGAGGATTTATTGATACAAAAGAATTAAGCTTTTTGTATGAAAACTCTTTCGCGTTATATAATTCCTTTTACTGGCTTTAAAGGTAAGATATTAAGAAAATTATAAAAATGATGAAGGAAGGATTTATGAATGACTTTTATCAGAAAAAAAAGAACAAAGAAGGGCTGATAAGTATAGGTATTTAACTTACCCGGGCGATCGATGGGACCGTCCGGGTAAATATTGAAGTTAATGAACTAATTGACTGCATAATTTTGCTTGTCAATCGCTAAATGATTTTATGCTACTATGTTCAGTGAAGCTATAATAGTAATTCATAGTTAATTTAAAAGAACATATTGTGTGTTTTTTCGTGGCCAATAGTTGTTGATGGTCCATGACCTGAATATACTACTACATTGTCGGGTAAAGTTAATAAGTTGTTTTTTATGCCGGCAATCAGTGTGTCAAAATCACCACCAGGAAGGTCGGCACGGCCAACGCTCTCCTTAAATAGGACATCGCCAGCAATTACGAAACCTTCTTTTTCGCAATAGAAAACAATACCTCCCGGAGAATGTCCCGGAACATGCATTACTTTTATCACAGAACCTTCAAACTCTATTTGTTGGTCATGTTTAAAATATGCCTTTAAGGCAGGAGGATTCTGTGCTATATGCATCCCCATCTGGGCGGCGTAAGGCACTGTTTGTTCTATCCAGAACTCATCATCCTTATGGGCTTCGGCACCTAAATTAAAGTGCTCGCAAACAAAACGATTCCCAAACACATGGTCGAGATGAAGGTGGGTGTTAAATAGGCGTTGGGGAGTTAAGTGGTGTTCTTTTAAATAGTCAATAAGATGTTGGTGCTCCTCTGTATTTAAACAGCCCGGATCAATAATAATACAATTAGCGTTTTCGGCAGCAAGAATGTAGGTGTTTTCTTGCCAGGGATTGTAGGTTAAGGTATGTACTTTTAGCATATTTTCTAAGTTTATATCATTTTTATTATGCAACATTGATAAATGTTAATTGTTTTGGTTCTTTATTTAACAACGCCTTTAAGCATAGGAACAAATTCAAAATTACCAAAGTTCTCCTGACTAAATGCTGTTTCGGATTCTCTGGTTACCCGTATCATTTTTTGTACATTCTCACCAACAGGTATCACCATGATGCCCCCAATGGTTAATTGGGTTAGTAACTCTTCAGGAATTTTTGGGGCTCCGGCCGTAACAATTATTCTGTCAAAAGGAGCAAATTGGGGCAGACCTTTATATCCATCCCCTAAGAATAAGCTAAGCTGATATCCCATATCTCTTAACATTTTACTGCTCTTTAAGTTTAGTTCGCGTTGTCGTTCTATGGAATAAACCTTCGCACCTAATTCTACTAGAACAGCAGCTTGATAACCAGAACCGGTTCCTACCTCAAGAATTTTATTACCTGACTTTATCTTTAATAGCTGCGACTGAAAAGCAACAGTATAAGGTTGTGATATGGTTTGACCTGCTCCAATGGGAAAAGCTTTATCCTGATAGGCAAACTGAATGAAACTGCTTTCGAAAAACATATGTCGTGGAACACTGCCAATTGCATTTAATACCGCCTGGTCAGCAATACCTTTGTGTATTAATTCCTGTACTAATCTATTTCTGAGTCCTTTATGTCTGAATGTATCCATTTTGTAGTGTAATAGCCTGTAAAAATAAGTTTTTTTTGAGAATATAGTTTATACTGTGAGTAGCTACGGCCTATTATAAATAGGGTAATACTATCTTTATCACATTTAATTTATATACGTCTATATTTTTATTTAATAAATTTTTATCTTTCAAGAGAGTGGTTTTCAGGTTGTGTATTGTTTAAAAATTGGTGATTAAAAATGTGATCTGAAATCTAAGCTAAATAGGCAAAAAATCACCGAAGGTACCTAAGAAGTTTTTATCTAAGTGTTATATTTGTTTAGTGAGATTAGCTTGCCAGAGATCCTAATTATTGTGTGTATTGGTTTTTGTAGAGTCTGACTAATATAGTATTTTAGTTAATGAGATCAATAAAAATAGGTCTTTCACAATAATTGTTATTTAATTGCGATATAATAGTTGACCTGGATGAAAAGCATTATATGGAAAACAATCTTGATAAGGATAAAATAGTTCGGATAAAAGAAAATGCAGTTATTATAAAATTTCTGGTTTCGGATATTTTAGCCCTATTAATCGGTCACTTATTTTTTGTATATAATTATAAATTTCCCTATTGCGATATTTATACTACTCTATATCCCGAATTATTGCAAAGTTTAGGCTCTTATTTATCTCTGACTATTATTGTAAGCTTATGGATTTTTGCTTTTTATTTAGCAGGTAACTATGCAAATATTGCTCGTCGATCGGGTTTGCAAATTATATGGCCAACACTATCAACATCATTTATTTTAAGCTTATTACTTTTTTATTTTTTATTTATTATTAGCCCATTTCATATTCAGGAAATATATCTTTCCATATCTTTAAAATACTTTTTTATCGTATTTACCTTGGTGTTCTCTTTTCGTATGGTGTTGATAACAAGGCATTATTATCTCTTAAAAAAAGGTCGTATAGGTTACTATGGAATTATAATAGGTAATAATAAAAGAGTGAGGAGTGTAGTTAAAGAGTTTTATGAAAGAAAGCAAAGACAGGGCTATCATTACGTAGGTTATATTGCTGAAAATGAAGAAAAAGGTTATGATTTAAGTGAATATTTGCCATGCTTGGGGCAAATTTCTGAATTAGAACAAATTATGAAAGATGTTTCAGTAGATGAAGCAATAGTTATATTGAATAGGGCATCTCATGATATGGTAAATAAAACTATTAATATTTTAAGACAACAGAATATTTTAATCAAGTTATCTGTCGATTTAAATCAAGTGATTGAAGGAACTTTAAAAAAACAAAATCTGGAATTCTTACCCTATATCACCATTTGTTCTAATACGATGCCCGGATGGCAGTTACTGTTAAAGACTATATTTGATTTTGTTTTTTCTTTGCTAGGAATTATCATGCTATCACCTTTGTTTATTGCATTGGCAATTGGTGTAAAGCTCTCTTCAAAGGGTTCTGTTTTTTATAAGCAAATAAGAATTGGAAAAAACAGCAAGCCCTTTATGATGTATAAATTCAGGTCAATGTATATTGAAGCAGAAAAGGATGGGCCTGCATTATCTTCAGCCAATGATCCCCGTATCACTTCTTTTGGTCGCCATCTGCGAAAACTGCATTTAGATGAATTACCTCAGTTATTCAATGTGATATTAGGAGATATGTCATTTGTGGGACCAAGGCCTGAGCGTAAATTTTTTATTGATCAAATACTTCGTCTTGCCCCTCACTATGAGCAATTATTTATG
>JBFHKL010000343.1:0-4331 GCA_041595375.1 Saccharicrinis sp. | reverse complement strand
TGTGAGTAAAAAAGCATAGTGAAACTCAAATTTAACCGTTATGGCAGATAAGACTAGATATTCCGATGAAGAGCTTCAGGAATTTAAACAGCTGATTAATGCTAAATTACAGAAGGCTAAAAAAGATTACGAATTGCTCAGGAATACCATTACTCAGGGTGATGGTAATGATATACAGGATACCTCTCCTACCTTTAAAGTACTGGAAGAGGGAGCTTCTGTGTTATCCAAGGAAGAAGCAGGTAAGTTAGCACAGCGACAGCTAAAGTTTATTCAACACCTGCAGGCTGCCCTAATACGTGTTGAAAATAAAACTTACGGTATCTGTCGCGAAACAGGAAAGCTGATATCCAAAGATCGTTTACGTGCAGTACCTCATGCTACTTTGTCTATTGATGCCAAAAGAAATCAAAAGTAAAGGAGAGCCACTCTCGATCTCCCCAAAGGGGGAGGTGGGATTGATATTTTTGAATATAATTGACTATTTAATAGATTTAACAGACAGTAAATGCTTTCTGGCTTTAGAGTAGGTCAGGAAGCATTAAAAACACACACAAATGCTATCATATTTAAAGAAGCCACTTACTATCGTGTTGTTGGTTTTAATGGCCGATCAGGCATTAAAAATATGGGTGAAAACCCATATGATGTTGGGAGAAGAGTTTAATGTATTAGGTGATTGGTTTATCATCCACTTTATAGAGAATAATGGAATGGCTTTTGGTATGGAGCTCGCCGGTAAATTCGGTAAAATTATCCTTAGTGTATTCCGTATTATTGCTGTAGTTGGTATTGGCTATTATCTTAGTCAGCTAACTAAAAAAGGAGCTTCCTATGGTTTAATATTCAGTATTTCTTTGGTCCTGGCCGGAGCGATTGGAAATATTATCGATAGTGCCTTTTACGGAATGATATTCAGCGACAGCTATCCTCAGGTAGCCTCTTTATTTCCTGCTGAAGGTGGATATTCCTCTTTTTTACATGGTAAGGTAGTGGATATGTTCTACTTCCCTCTTGTCGAAGGTAATTTCCCTTCATGGATACCTAAATTAGGAGGTGAGCATTTTGTCTTCTTCAGACCGGTGTTTAATATTGCTGATTCAGCAATTAGCGTCGGTATCATTAGTATCCTGATTTTCCATAGAAGATATTTTAAATAAGTGACTTGCATTCCTCTTTTAGGAATGCAGGATGAGTTGTAACAGGTCGTGTTATTTGGTCTGTTGTTGAATATATAAAGACTATATTCTTCTTTAATATGCTACTAAACAGGTAGTTAGTAAATGTTTAACTTTTGTTTTTCTGATCAATATGTGACTCAGGAAGCGAAGCGTACCCTAAAGTGAACACAATGACAAAAAAAATCATTTTATTTCTTATTGCCTTGTTTGTTGTATCTGCTGTTGTGGTAGATGCCCAAAATGTTGATCCTTCAACAGTAGATGTCAATGACTTGAGTGATGATCAGATTATGCAGATTATCACTCAAATGGAAAAACAAGGACTGAGCGAAAATGAAGCCATTAATATGGCACGTTTAAAGGGCATGTCAAACTCCCAGATTTCGCTTTTACAAAAAAGGATCAAAGAGGTGCAGCAGAGTGGGGGTGTAGCTAATTACAATCAGGCCAATAGTTTAACAGACGTAAATGAAGGAGTTGTCTCCGAATTATCTTCTAAATCAGTGATTGACAGTTCAATGGTCGATGACAAAATATTTGGCTTCTCCTTTTTTAATAATTCAAACCTGACTTTTGAGCCCAGTGTCAATATTCCCGTTTCGGATAGTTATGTGTTAGGTGCAGGCGATGAAATTATCATCGATGTGTGGGGAACCTCCCAACAATCCTATCAGCTCGAAATCAATACAAGTGGAGAAATTAGTATTCCGCTGGTAGGTCCTGTTTATGTAGCAGGTAAAACACTGAAGGCAAGTAAAGAGTTGATTAAGAATAAATTGGCAACTATCTATAGCGATTTGGCCTCTGCCAACCCGCGTACCTTTGCCTCCATTCATATGGGAGAGATTAAAGCCATCAAGATAAATGTACTTGGCGAGGTATTGGCTCCCGGAACCTATACTCTGCCCGGAACAGCTAGTCTGTTTAATGTGCTGTATCTGTCGGGAGGGCCTAATAAACAAGGTTCATTCCGTGATATTCAGTTGATCAGGAATGGGAAAAGGATAGCGAGTCTTGATGTGTACGATTACCTCATTAATGGTAATTCACAGGTAAATGTTCCTTTAATGGATAATGATGTGGTGATGGTGCCTACTTTTATTCATCGCGTGAGAGTAGCCGGTGAATTTAAACGCAATGGTATTTTCGAAGCTGCAGAAAATGAAACGGCCGCTGATATGCTAAAGTATGCTGGCGGTTATACCGAAAAGGCTTATATAGATAAAATAAAACTATATAGAAATAATGGTCGTGGGAAGACTTTTAAGGAGATCAATGAGAGTAATCTATCGCAAATCACACTGGCTAATGGCGATAGTCTTTATGTAGGGAAGGTCTTAGATCGTTTTGATAATATTGTGAGTATAGAAGGAGCTGTATTCTCGCCCGGAGATTTTGAGTATGAGCAGGGCTTAACCATGATGGGTCTTATTCAAAAGGCAGATGGCTTATTGGAAAATGCCTACCTCAACAGAGGCTTGATTACCCGACTGAAAGCAGATTATTCACTGGAAAATATCTCCTTTTCGGTTGCCGAAGTGATCAATGGGAAAAAAGATATTGCGCTTCAAGCTAATGATCAGATTCTGATCAGGAGTATTGATGATATGCAGGAGGAGAAGACAATATCTATATGGGGAGAAGTACAGCTAAATGGGGTTTACCCCTATGCCGATAACCTGAGCATTGAAGATATGGTATTAAAAGCCGGAGGATTTAACGAAAGAGCCTCTGAGTCTACCATTGAGGTCAGAAGAAGATTGAATTATGATCAATCGGATAAGAGTTCTGATGTGAGTACTGAATTATTTTATTTTAAGGTATCTCGGGATTTAAAATTGGATGAAAAGGCCACTTCTTTTATATTAAAACCATATGATGAGATTGCCGTGCGTTTTATGCCAGGCTCCCAGTCATCAGGTTCTGTAACTATTTTAGGTGAAATTATGTATGGTGGAATCTATAACCTGATATCCGATAATGATAAGATATCCGATATCATCAAACGGGCAGGGGGATTGAAAAAGAATGCCTATCCCGAAGGAGCCACTCTGGTGCGTAGAATTAATCTGACAGATGAGGAAAAAGCCAAAAGAGAGGAGTTAATGGAAAAGGATTCTACATTGACATTCTCTGAACTGGATTTTGCAACCGTGAGTGTAGATTTAAAAAACATTGTAGATGATCCTGGCTGTAAAGATGATATTTTTATGCGTAATGGAGATGAGATCAGAATTCCATCGGTTCTACAAACGGTTAAAATATCAGGTGAAGTATTAAATCCTTCGTCTACGGTTTTTGAACATAAATTTAATGTCAAACAATATATTCATGCCAGTGGGGGTTTTTCCTTAAATGCCAAGAAAAGAAAAACCTATGTGCTTCGTCCTAACGGGGCTTCCTATGCCACCAGGGGGTTTATGTTCTTTAGAAATTACCCTAAGGTAACACCGGGATCAGAGATCATTGTGCCTACCAAACCTGACCGATCTATGCCGGCTACAGCTTGGGTGTCATTGGGTAGTGCAGTAGCTTCACTGGCTGTTGTGATCTCTAATATCGATTTTTAACATGCTTATTGCTTAATCAAATTCCAAACATTCATTCTTTAAAATGAAGGAACAAAACAATATGAACAGTCCATCAGACTTATCGAAAGGAGAAGATCAAAAACGAGCTTCCACCTCCCATTCTACAGGAGAGAGTCGAGGGCAGGCTGCCCGTGCTATTATCAAAGACGAAGAAATTGATCTCATCGCCCTGGTTAAAACCATCTGGGATGGGCGTAGAACCATTTATTATTCAGTAGGGGTATGTGTATTTATAGGTCTATTAATCGCTTTTTTAAGTCCCGCTAAATATACTGCTTCGGCTACTTTATTGCCATCGTCTCAAGATAAAAGCAGTAGCATGAGTGGACTAAGTTCCTTAGCCGGTATGGCAGGAATTAATCTCAGTTCCATGATGGGGCAGTCAGAAGGTATTCCTGCAGACCTCTATCCTGCTGTGGTGAATAGTTATCCTTTTTTAAATGAGTTTATCCATGAGAAATTCCATTTTCAAAAGTATAAAGAGCCCATTTCTATCTATGATTATGTAACTGCAGATTCGGTGCCTTCGTTAGGTGAAAAACTAGTCAAATATACTATC
>JBFHKL010000342.1:0-4331 GCA_041595375.1 Saccharicrinis sp. | reverse complement strand
CAGGATTTTGACTTAAAAATAATACACAGAGATTAATAGAATTTAATAACTTTTTGTTTTAAGCCTTCCTGATAGATTTCTTCCTCGAGATTTTGGATGAATTGGATCCTTTTTTTATTTAGTAGGATGGCTTTTATTTTGCTTTCAACATATGAGAGCGGAGCTGTTTCGTCGGTTTTATGAAATCCCTTAATTGAGACCAGATATTGTGAGATGCTATCAGTGGTTTCGTAATGATCATTGTATTTTAAAAAATTGGGATATGAGGGAAGACCCTTAGGTAGAAGTTTTGAGATATCTTCCATCGTTACCCATGTGTCCATGAAATTTTCAAATTTTTGAGCATTTTGGTAACAATACTCTTCTAAATGAATATAATCTTCAGGAGCATCGGAACGATACCATTTTTTAAGCTGGTCCAGATTGGGTGAGTTTAATCGTACTTTGATAAAAACACCTTGAATAATATCCTCGTTGAGTTTAAAATTTTCACTCATCTTATTGTAGTAATCTTCAATCTCAATTTGAGTGATTAAAGGAGAATACTTTTCCAGCAATAATTTTTGCTGGTATTTGTGTATCAACAAGGAGGTTCTGTAGTTATCCAGTAATTGTTGAACATTTTTCTCTTCGGGGGAGAGGTTTAGTTCTGCTTTGCGCAGCAATAATGAGGATTTTACCCATCTGGTTATAAAGTTTTGAGTAAAGGCTAAACTGTCGTTTTTATTCAGATTTTTAGGAATAGCTTTTTGTAGCTCTTGCAGAGTTAAAGTTTTGCCATCCACTTCCACAACAGGAACAATTGTTTCTGTTGTGGTAATTTTATGGCATGCAAAAGCAGTAAAAAACATGACGGCTATTCCTGTATTTTTTATGAGGCTATTCAGGTTCATTACTTTTGTTTTTTGATGGCTTTTTTTGAAAATTTTAAAGCCTTATAGTTAATAGTGGGGTTGTATTTTGCCTTTAGTTGGCTAATCCACTGTTTCTCTATATTGTATTGATAATCAGCAATCAATTGACCTTTGGTTTCGTCCAGTGATTTTTCTTTTTGAGCGATAAGATCACCTGTAGCGTATACAAATGGATATTCCTGATCGGTTTTTCCGTTTGATTGCTTGTTCTTCCATATTTGTTTGTCAATGGCTTTGTATTCTCCTTTTTCAAATGCACCATTTATGCATTTTATTTGCTGCTTGCCAAAGATATGTTTAAGCGAATCGTTACTAATTTCCGGATCTGAGGCCAGTAATTTTTTTACCGCTTTGAGTGTTTTTTTATCTTTCATAAAAATTGCTCTGCCGTCAATCTTTTCGGGGTAAAAATAGTTATTTTTATGTGCTGCATAATAGTTAGCAATGCCTATACTGTCTTCACTGGCTCTATTCCATATTTCTTTCTGGCTGATGTCAAATATTAACAAACCGTCATGGTATTCCTCTAGCAAAAATCTGAATTCAGGATATTTATCTGTTAGTCTGCTTTTTTCAAAGTCTAGTATTTGATTATCGATAAATGTAGTTAGTAATTTGTCAATTAATATGCTTTTTCGTGTTTTAGAAAACTGGCGGTTGTTTTTTAGGTAGGCCATTACCTCTGCTGTTTTTATTTCTTTGGCATCTAATGAGGCAATGCTTTGGTTATTTTCATTAAAAGTGCTAAAAAAGTCTTCGTCGGAGATGTTTTTTTCTTTGGCTGTAGCTTTGATGGTATTGATTAAATCTTCGTTTTCTTGGAAGTTATATTCTTTTTTTAAACGCTGAATCACCACTTTCTTTTCCTGAAATATCCTTTCATCTTTGGCTATCCTCTTGGTTATTTCTTCCTCCATCTCCTCATATGGCTTAACTTGTTTTTTGTCGAGTAATTTAATGATGTGGTAACCAAAGGGGGTGTGGATAACTTCTGAGATAGCACCTATAGAGTCAAGTTTAAAAGCTGGTTCGCTGAATTCAGGAATCATTCTGCCGTTGCTAAACCATGGTAGTTCTCCATTGTTTCGGGCACTGTTTCTATCCTCAGAGAATTTTTGTGCCAGCTCTGCAAAATCTTCCCCTTTTACTATCAGCTGGTAAATGGAATCGATCCTTGATTTTTTCAAGGCTATTAATTCCTTTGATGCTGTTTTAGGTGTCATCATCATAATGTGAGCTGTTTTTAACTCTCCCGGATTATCTCTTTTATCGTGAACCTTAATGAGATGGTATCCAAATGATGAGCGAATGATATCTGACAACTCACCAACAGGGGTATTAAAAGCTCCTGACTCAAAGGGATAAACCATCATAAATCCGCTAAAGTAACCTAGGCGACCATGATTTGTTTTCGCAGATGGATCCTCAGAGAACTCAGTGGCTAATTCGTTAAAGTCTTCTCCTTCTTTAATCTTTTTTAGGATATCGCTGATTTTATTATAGGCTTTTAAAGTATCGGCAGGTGTGGCCGATTTGGGTATTTGAATTAATATATGGCTAGCATTCACCTCTTTAGTCATTCTTTCATAAGCCTCTCTTTTTAAATGCTCGGTAATGGATGTGTCTGACAGATAGGGTTTGGCCAGCTCTTCTTTATAATAATTAAATTCTTTGGTAAACGAAGGCAGTGTATCAAAACCTTGTGCGATGGCTTCGTGAACTTTTAATTTATAATTGACAAAAAGATCGATATATTCCTTTTTTGATATAGGGTGTTCTGAGAAAGCATTGTTTTTAGTATAGATGAAATCAAATTCCTCAACACTGTAGTTCTTGTCTCCAATGCTGACCAATGTATGTGCATCTTGGCAAAAGGATGTTAAGGGGGTTATAAAGACCGCTATAGCAAAAAATAATTTTATGGTTTTCATTTTAATACAATTAAATCATTAAAATATTAGTCAATGGCTACTTACTACTATTGTTGTTTATTCAACTGATGATGTAAATAGTTTTTATAAACCGGAGTGAAAGTCCGGAGCAAGCAATATAGCAAAAGTACAAAAATACTGTTTTAAATAGCTGTACAAAGAATAAACGTTGTTAAGGTTAAATATTGTGTAAGGAATTTATATAAGGGATTATTTGAAAGGAATAGGTGATTACCCAATGTTTAGGAAAATAAAAAAGCCCGAAAAACAAAATTTAACGGGCTTAATATATATTTAAACGTAGTTGTTATCGTGTATAGTTAGGAGCTTCCCTTGTGATGGTTACATCGTGAGGATGATTTTCCTGAACTCCTGCATTGGTGATTCTTGTAAACTGTGCTTTGTGCAGTTGGCTAATAGTTGCAGCTCCACAATAGCCCATTCCAGCTCTTAAACCACCAATTAATTGGTAAATGACTTCGTTTAAGGTGCCTTTGTAAGGTACGCGAGCCGAAATTCCTTCCGGAACCAATTTGTTTACATCGTCTTCCACATCCTGGAAGTAACGGTCTTTAGAACCTTGTTGCATGGCTTCAATAGAGCCCATACCACGGTAGGTTTTAAATTTTCTACCATTATAGATGATGGTTTCACCCGGCGACTCGTCCACTCCTGCAAATAGAGAACCAGCCATAATGCTACTTCCTCCAGCAGCTAGTGCTTTTACAATATCACCGGAATAACGAATACCACCGTCGGCAATAATAGGCACACCGTATTTGTTCGCTTCCTGTGAAACATCATAGATGGCTGATAATTGTGGCATACCTACACCGGCAATAATACGGGTGGTACAGATTGAACCTGGTCCGATACCTACTTTTAAAGCATCTGCTCCTGCTTCAATTAAATCTTTAGCTGCAGCTGCTGTGGCTATATTACCTACAACTATTTCTAAATCAGGATATTTACCTTTGGTTTGTTTTAGGGTTTCAATAACCCCATGGCTGTGACCATGTGCTGTATCAATAACAATAGCATCAACTCCTGCTTCTACCAATGCTTCAATTCTTTCAAAAGTATTGTTTGTTACGCCAACTCCTGCGGCCACTCGTAATCGTCCTTTTGAATCTTTGCAAGCCAATGGCTTGTTTTTAGCTTTGGTAATATCCTTATAGGTTAAAAGACCAATCAGCTTATTGTTTTTATCAACAACAGGAAGTTTTTCAATTTTGTGTTTCTGAAGAATTTCAGCTGCTAAAATTAAATCCGTAGTTTGGTTTGTTGTAATCAGATTTTCAGAAGTCATGATATGCACAATCTGCTTGCTCATGTCAGCCTGAAACCTAAGGTCACGGTTGGTGACAATACCTACCAGGTAGCCATAATCATCAACAACAGGGATACCTCCAATTTTGTATTCCTTCATCAAGGCCAATGCATCACCTACATTTTTATCTTTCTTAATGGTAATAGGATCAATGAT
>JBFHKL010000341.1:0-4355 GCA_041595375.1 Saccharicrinis sp. | reverse complement strand
CTTCTGCAGGAAATGCGTTAATGCCCAGCTTGTTTAACTCTTGCAGACTGTTACGTCTGATTAATTCTTGTTCGCTTAATTCAACGGTGCTCATTCTTATTTTTTCAATATGAATATTTAAATAGTCTCCTTGTTTTAATCCTGTGTCAAAATCACATAATCAAGGAGATAGCTTTTGTATGATTCTATGAAAAACATAGAAAAATCGATGCAAAGATAATCATTAACCTTTAATAATGAACTTATAAAAAGAGGAGTTCATTGAACTTTAACTTATTTTATCGTGTTTATAACAGGATATTCGTTGTCAAAAATAATTATATGCAAATCATATTTGTATAAAAAGCAAATTGACGATACTGTAATATATTGAATTTCAAATATTTGAATTTTGTTAGGTTTGGATGATTAAAGAGGGCTGATATAAGTAATAAATTAAATGCGAAAAGCTAATATTATTCATAACTCATCGCGTTTAAAATTATTAAGATTGTATCCCTTATTAAAATTGGATAGTAAAATATAATATATGCAAATACGAACTAAAAAGCCTGATTGGCTTAAAATTCAATTACCCAATACATCGGATTATAAATGGATGCACCAGGTAATCAGAGATAATCATTTACATACGATTTGTACCAGCGGTAAATGCCCCAATGCAGCAGAGTGCTGGAGTGCCGGGACTGCGACATTTATGATTTTGGGTGATATATGTACACGAGCGTGTAAGTTTTGTAATGTAAAAACAGGAAAGCCATTGGCTGTTGATGTAAAAGAGCCATTTAGAATAGCTCGATCTATTCAAATTATGAAACTTAAACATGCGGTAATCACATCGGTCGATAGAGATGATTTGGAGGATGGAGGTGCTGAAATATGGCAGAAGACGATTTTAAAAATTAAAGAAATGAACCCTGAAATTACGCAGGAAGTCTTGATTCCTGATTTCAACGGCTTACGACATCTGATTAAGCAGGTCATTGATGCTAAGCCTGAGGTTATTTCACATAATTTGGAAACCATTCGAAGAATTACGCCTATCATCCGTAGTCGTGCGAAATACGATTTAAGTCTTGATGTGTTGCGATATATTTCGGATAATGGAGTAGTGTCGAAAACAGGAATTATGCTTGGTTTAGGCGAGAAAGAGGAAGAAGTAATTGAAACGATGCAGGATGCCTATGATGCAGGAGTGAAAGTTTTTACTATAGGTCAGTATTTGCAACCAAGTAAGGATCATTTGGCTGTTCAAGAATATGTTACGCCGGAACAATTTGCCAAATACAAGGAAATTGGACTTAAAATAGGATTCAAATATGTGGAAAGTGGTCCTATGGTGCGTTCTTCTTATCATGCCGAGAAACATATTAATGCTTTAAAAGAATAGTGCGGATTTTAAATTTTCTTAATTTTATCTTTTTTATTAGAACTAAATGACAAATACTTGTGCTACATTTGAGGATCTCGGATTAATTGAATATAAAGAGGCCTGGGATTATCAGGAAAAAATTTTTGAAAGTCTCATTGGTCTGAAACTTTATAATCGAGAGCATCCGGAGGATCATAAGGAGGTTAAACATAGTTTGTTGTTTTGCGAACATCCTCATGTGTATACTCTTGGGAAAAGTGGTACCCCGAATAATTTATTGATTAATGATGCTTTTTTAAAACAAATTAATGCCACCTATTACAAAAGTAATAGAGGGGGTGATATCACTTATCATGGGCCGGGACAAATAGTTGGGTATCCTATTTTTGATTTGGAGGGAATTGGCTTAACTATAAAAAATTATATTCATCTTTTGGAAGAGAGTATTATTCGTTGCATAGCCGATTATGGTTTAAAAGGAGAACGTTTAGATGGAGCCACTGGTGTTTGGTTAGATAAGGACGTGCCGGGAAAGACCAGAAAAATATGTGCAATTGGTGTTAAAGCCAGCAGATATGTGAGTATGCATGGCTTTGCTTTAAATGTAAATACAAATCTGAAATACTTTAATCATATTAATCCTTGTGGTTTTATTGATAAGGGAGTTACCTCACTGCAACAGGAGTTAGGAGCTGAACAGGATTTTAACCAGGTAAAAAGCCAACTGCTGGAACATATGATAGATGTATTTCAATTAAATATAAAAGATAAAAAAATAAGCTAAAGTGTTGATATGTTCGTATTTCAAATGAATAAATGAACAATTAACTGTTGTGAATGGCTTAAATGGTGAATGTGGTGTTTTGAAAATCCATTTTTTTTCGGAAAATTTAACCTCACAAAACTGGGCTCATAATACAATGATGGAGAAAATTTGGAATATAAAGGAACGTGGTGACGAAGAAAAGATTGAGCACCTGTCAGAGGTTCTGAATATTGATCGTTTCTTGGCTAATTTATTGGTTCAGAGAGGGGTTGAGACTTTTGATCAGGCCAAGGCATTTTTCCGACCGAGTTATGAGCATTTAAATGATCCATTCTTAATGAAAGATATGGATGTAGCTATCGATCGGTTAGATAAGGCCATAGAAAATAATGAAAAGGTTTTTGTTTATGGCGACTATGATGTGGATGGTACCACTTCGGTGGCTATCGTATACTCATTTTTATCGTCTTATTTTAAGAATATCCAATTTTATATTCCCAATAGATATGAGGAGGGCTATGGTATATCTATAAAAGGGATTGATTATTTTGCAGAAGAGGGCTGTACACTGGTTATTGCCCTTGATTGCGGGGTGAAAGCAGTAGAGAAAATTGAATATGCCAGAAAAAAAGGCATAGATTTTATTATTTGTGACCACCATACCCCTGGTGATGTTTTGCCGGATGCAGCTGCCTTACTTGATCCCAAAAGAAAGGACTGCCATTATCCCGATGAAAATCTTTCTGGTTGTGGTGTAGGGTTTAAGTTTTTGCAAGGTTATTGTCAGCGTCACGATATTGACCAGGACGAGGTATATAAATATCTGGATTTGGTTGCGGTGAGTATTGCTTCGGATATTGTGCCTATTGTTGGTGAAAACAGGGTGCTGGCATATTTTGGACTTCAAAAGTTAAATACTAATCCCGGAATAGGATTAAAGCATATCATCAAGGTGTCGGGTATGCAAGGAAGGGAGTTGACCATCAGTGATATTGTATTTAAAATAGGACCCCGTATTAATGCTGCGGGTCGAATAGATTCGGGAGGAGATGCCGTAAAGTTATTGATCGCCAACGATGAAGAGATGGCTAGTACGATGAGTATCGATATTGATAAATGTAATGATACGCGAAAAGGTTTCGACCGGGATATCACACAGCAGGCACTTGATATGATTTCTTCCAGTGAACAGGAGAGGAGTAAAAAATCTACGGTCTTGTTTGAGCCTGAATGGCATAAGGGTGTGATCGGTATCGTAGCTTCCCGTCTTACAGAGTTTTACTATCGTCCAACGGTTATTCTTACCCAATCAAAAGGGTTTGCCACTGGTTCTGCCCGTTCTGTAGAGGGTTTTGATTTGTATAAGGCTATTGATTCCTGTAGTGATTTGCTTGAAAATTTCGGAGGGCATATGTATGCTGCCGGTTTAACAATGAAAGTTGAAAATATTGACGCCTTTAAGCAGCGATTTGAAGATTATGTTATCCAGCATATCACTCCCGATCAACTTGTCCCCCAGATAGAGGTGGATGAAGAAATTGGGCTGAGGGATATTAATGATAAATTTTTTAGGATCTTAAAACAGTTTAGGCCTTTTGGTCCGGGTAATTTAAAACCTGTATTTGTTACTCAAAGAGTTTTTGATTATGGGACCAGTAAAAAAGTAGGTAAAGATCAGGGGCACTTGAAAGTAGAATTAATTGAGGAAGCATCAGGGTCTATAAAGCAGGGTATTGCTTTTTCTATGGGTAATGAGTTGGAGAATTTGCAAACAGGTAATGCCTTTGATATTTGTTATACCATTGAAGAAAATGTGTACAATGGCAGGTCGAGCATTCAAATGATGATAAAGGATATAAAATTTCCAGCTAAAGAAGAGAATGAACAATAAAAAATAGTGTTTTACCTCATTAATTTCAATTTGTTGGAAAAATAAACTTATTAAAATAAATTTGTTTTCGAAATAAATTATATTTGTAGCAAATCATAAATTTCTGTTTTAAAAATATTATTTATTAAACAGAAAAATGAACATGTAAATTTGGTTATCGATTTATACAAAAAATAATCAATTTAACTTGATGCCTGTACGTATGCGTTGACGGGCATATGACAAATGAAAATAAACTTAAACAGATGAAAAAAAGTTCTAAATGGGGAATTACCTCATTATTAATTGCCATGAGTTTTGTGATGGCATCTTGTAATACAGGTGTT
>JBFHKL010000340.1:0-4364 GCA_041595375.1 Saccharicrinis sp. | reverse complement strand
GTGAAAAACACACGTCTTTTTTTATAAACACGTGTGTTTTTTTAATGATGTAAGGCAGGTGTTTAAGTGGTAGATTTATAGACAAGTATAACTAAACGAAATTATGAAGAAAATATTAGGGCTGGATTTGGGAACTACCTCAATAGGGTGGGCCTTTGTACACGAAGCAGAAAACGAAAATGAAGAATCGAAAATAATAAGGTTAGGAGTAAGGGTTAATCCTCTTACTACTGATGAGCAACAGGATTTTGAAAAAGGTAAAAGTATTACGGTTAATGCGGACAGAACATTAAAACGTGGAGCCAGAAGAAATCTGGATAGGTACCAGCAAAGAAGGGATGGTTTAATTAAACAATTAATTGGAGCCGGGTTAATAAATGAAGAAACTATACTAACTGAGAATGGTAAGTTCACAACGTTTCAAACACTTGATTTAAGAGCAAAGGCAGCCACAGAGAGAATTGAAAAACAAGAGTTGGCCAGAGTTTTATTGACAATCAACAAAAAAAGAGGTTATAAGAGTAGTCGTAAAGCCAAGAGTGAGGATGAAGGTGCTGTGATTGATGGCATGGAAATAGCCAGGCAACTATACGAAAATAATCAGACACCAGGGCAATTTTGTTTAGGGCTATTGGAAAAAGGTAAGAGTGTTATGCCCGATTTTTATCGTTCCGACTTAAAGTCCGAGTTTGATATAATATGGAATTTTCAGAAGAAACATTATCCTGAGGTGTTGAGCGATGAGCTTTATAAAGCTTTAGAAGGTCAGGGACAGCAAAATACACGCAAACGATTTTTAGCTATTAAAGATATTTATACTGCCGAAAACAAAGGAACACGAGAAAGTAAAAAACTTACAGCTTATACATGGAGAAGCCGGGCGGCAAGTGAAAAGTTAGCTATAAGCGAGGTAGCCTATGTGCTGACCGAAATCAATAACGATTTAAATAAATCGAGCGGTTATCTTGGAGCTATTAGCGACCGTAGCAAGGAACTCTATTTTAATAAAGAAACGGTTGGGCAGAATTTATACCGTCAGATACAAAAGAATCCGCATACACGGCTTAAAAGTCAGGTGTTTTACCGTCAGGATTATTTAGACGAATTTGAAAGAATTTGGGAAACGCAAAAACAATTTCATCCGGCGTTAAGCAATTCCTTAAAGTCAGATATTAGGGATACGATTATTTTTTATCAGCGAAGGTTGAAGTCGCAGAAAGGCTTAATTAGTTTTTGTGAGTTTGAAAGCAGGCAAGTTGAAGTTGAAATTGAAGGAAAGAGGAAAGTGAAAACAATAGGGATGCGTGTTGCTCCCAAATCATCTCCTTTGTTTCAGGAGTTTAAAATATGGCAGATACTTGCCAATGTTGAAGCTAAGAATAAAGAAACCAAAGAAATACTTAGCCTTAACCAAGAGCAGAAACAATTGCTTTTTTATGAATTGAATATCAAGGGAAATCTAACAAAAGCACAGGCTCTTGCTTTGATAAGCGATAAACCTAAAGTGTGGGATTTAAACTATAAAATACTGGAGGGTAATAAAACTAATCAGGCATTTTACGAAACCTACCTGTCCATCCTGCGACATGAAGGAAACGATAATATTGACTTTAACAAGCTAAGTGCAATAGAGATTAATGATGCAGTAACTAGTATTTTTACCTCGTTGGGCATAAGTACTGATATACTAAAATTTAATGCCGAGTTGGACGGAAAAGCGTTCGAGAATCAGGCTTTTTATCAACTTTGGCATTTATTGTATTCCTACGAAGGCGATAATTCAAATACGGGTAATGATGCTTTATACAAAAAGTTAGAAGAGAAATTTGGGTTTAAAAAGGAACATGCACAATACCTGATTAATGTTGATTTACAAGATGATTACGGAAGTTTATCAACTAAAGCTATTCGAAAAATATTTCCTTATATAAAGGATAATAATTATAGCGAAGCATGTGCATTGGCAGGTTATAATCACTCTAAATCCTTAACTAAAGAAGAGAATGAAAAGCGAGATTTAAAGGATCGATTAGAGTTGTTACCAAAGAATTCGTTGCGGAATCCTGTGGTAGAAAAAATATTAAATCAGATGGTTAATGTTATCAATATCATTATTGATGATGAGGAACTTGGCAAACCGGATGAAATAAGGATTGAGCTGGCAAGGGAGTTAAAGAAAAATGCCAAAGAGAGGGCTGAAATGACTCAGAATATCAATAGAGCCAAAATTGAACATGAGGCCATAAGAAAGAAGTTACAGAACGAATTTAATGTAGCTAATCCTACCAGAAATGATATTATTAGGTACAGACTTTACCACGAGCTGAAAAGTGAAGGGTATAAAACACTTTATACCAATCAGTATATTTCTCCTGAATTGCTTTTTTCTAAGGAAATAGACATTGAGCATATTATACCTAAAGCACGATTGTATGATGATAGCTTCTCTAATAAAACACTTGAATTCCGTCAGGCTAATATCGATAAAAGTGATGAAACAGCTTATGATTTTGTATTAGATAATTTTGGAGAAGATGCTTTGGTAACCTATAAAAAAAGGGTTGAGAATTTATATAAGCTAAACGAGATAAGTAAAGCTAAATACCAAAAGCTTTTAAAAACAAGTGATGAAATTGGAGAGGGCTTTATTGAGCGAGATTTAAGGGAAAGCCAGTACATAGCCAAAAAAGCAAAAGAAATGCTGTTGGAGTTGTGCCGTACGGTGGTTGCTACAACAGGAAGTATTACCGATACCTTACGTGAAGATTGGGGACTGATAAATACGATGAAAGAACTAAACCTCGATAAATATAAAGCATTGGGTTTAACAGAAGTTCACGAAAACAGAAACAGTAAAAAGATTGAACGTATCATCGATTGGACTAAACGTAACGATCATCGTCATCATGCTATGGATGCACTAACGGTAGCTTTTACAAAGCATAACCATATTCAATATTTAAATAATTTGCATGCTCGCAAAAACGAATATCATAAGAAGCATGGTAATATAATTGCTATTGAGAAAAAAGAGCTTAGTAGAGATGAGAATGGGAAAAAGAAATTTAATTTACCGATGCCTCACTTCCGTAATCAGGCAAAGGAGCATTTAAATAATATTCTTATTTCGCATAAGGCCAAAAACAAAGTGGTTACCCGAAATAAAAATAAGATTAAAGGAAGTGGAGTCCTACAAACTGCATTGACTCCACGCGGGCAGTTACATTTGGAAACGATTTATGGAAAGTCATTAAAATATGAAACAAAAGAAGTAGCTGTAGGTGTCAGATTTGATGCAGATACGATTGCAATGGTTGCCAATAAGGATTATCGCGAGGCTTTGTTGAAGCGGTTGGCCGAAAATGGTAATGACCCTAAGAAAGCATTTGGGGGTAAAAATAATCTTAAAAAAAATCCTGTTATATGTTCCAATAACAACCAAGTACCTGAAAAAGTTAAGCTGGTATGGCTTGGTAAGCAATATACAATCAGAAAAGATATTACCGCCGACTTAAAGATTGATAAGGTAATTGACACAGGTATTAAAACCTTGCTGAAGCAAAGGTTAGAACGGTATGCAGGAAATGCAAAAGAAGCATTCTCGAATCTGGATAAAAATCCAATTTGGTTAAACAAGGAAAAAGGAATTGCCATAAAAAGGGTTACCATTTCAGGTATTAACAATGCAGAATCCTTACATATTAAAAAAGATAATTTGGGAAAGCCTGTATTAAACCATAATGGTCAGGAAGTACCGGTTGATTTTGTAAATACAGGTAATAATCACCACGTAGCTATATATAAAGATGAAAAAGGAAACCTGCAAGAAGAAGTGGTTTCGCTTTATGAAGCAGTAGCTCGTGTAAATGCAGGTGTACCCATTATAAAAACTGAGCATGAAAAAGGTTGGGAGTTTTTATTTACGATGAAACAAAACGAGATGTTTGTTTTTCCATCGGATGACTTTAATCCTAAAGAAATTGACTTGTTAAGTCCGGAAAACTATAGCATTATAAGCCCTAATTTGTTTAGGGTGCAAACATTATCTGTTGTTAAGTATGGTAATTCTACAATCCGAGACTTTAAATTCAAGCATCATCTTGAAACTATAGCCACCGAGAATAAAGTAATGAAAGGAATAACTTATCATCAGATAAAAAGTTTAGACCCACTTATGAATATTATTAAAGTTCGAATCAATCATTTAGGAAAAATAGTTCAAGTAGGTGAATAATTATATACTTAGCGGTTTCGCCAAAACTGGCGAAACCGCTAAAAATTAAAAATATAATAAGCGAACCTTAAAAACCAAAATCATGCCTCCACGTAACTTTCGTATACCGATACAGGAAGAAAAGTTTTAT
>JBFHKL010000339.1:0-4371 GCA_041595375.1 Saccharicrinis sp. | reverse complement strand
GATAGCCACATATTTTTTTCATTAGATGTTTATATTAGTTAAAACCATATACCTACCAATATGGAAACAATAGTTAGAGAAGGAACACCAAAAACACCTTATGTAAGGTTGGATGGTGAAAATGGAGTTATAGAGATAAAAGGACGTTCAATACCAGAAAACTCAATTGAATTTTATAAGCCGCTTATCGATTGGCTAGAAGAATATGGGGATGGAGTATCGTGGGATACTTCTGTGAATATTCAGCTTGAATATTTTAATACCAGTTCTTCGAAATGTATTTTAGATATTTTTAAGAAACTTGAAAATATATTTAAGAAAGGTCAAAAGGTTGAGGTTAACTGGTACTACGAAGAGGATGATGAAGATATGTTTGAAGCTGGAGAAGATTATCAGTCAATTATTAACATCCCTTTTAAAATGATTGAGTTGGAAGAATAGCCGTTCGGAAGAAAGATTTTTATACAAGTCAAAGAGCAATGATAGATTATTTCAATCTGTTATTGCTCTTTCTTGTTTCTAAAGCGACTATAGAACTCTCCGCTGTTGTTTAATATGAATTTGATAAATCCTGAATATAGGATAATAAATAAAATAAGGTTAAAGAGCCATATAACCAAGGTATTTGCCCATAGAGTATCTACTTTAAAGGAAGCCAATTTTTTGTGTGGACTTAAAAAATGACTCAGCAAATAATTATTTTGCGGTTCCTTGAAAATAGGATCTGATTTTTGAAGGAGTTTGCCTTTGTGTTCTATAATTTGTTTGGTGAATATATTATTACTGTTACGCACAAATCTCTCCAGTTCAAGGTTGAAGTTTTGTTGCTTTAGGTCATTAAAGGCCTTGCGTTGTTCATCTGTTCCTGTAAGTGCTTTTTTCTTCTGATCTAATAGCTCATCTGTTTTATTAAAAAGATTAACGTATGCTACTTTTTTACTTTTTAAGTAATCTTGAATCTTATGATAGTAATCAAAATCAAAATTTTTAGTGTTTAAAGAATGAATAGTTTGAAATTCGTCTTTTATTAATCCAAATTTATTCTCCTGTATAATTTCGTTTTTAATTAAGTTCAGAGTTGATGCTAATTTCTCTGTGTCATGATTTTGGTAAATCTTCAGACTGTGATCCAGTTTAGCCAAAAGCGTAGGTATCCAATATTCTTTTTTAAAACTTGCCTCGCTTTTTATTTTGTCATATACATAGAATTCCTTTTCGTAGGCATTATTTTTAAATTGATTAACTGTTAATGCTTCAAAGGCCCAGCGTGCTGTAATCATTTCCCCGTACCAAGGTATCTTTTCCGGATTAGAAAATTTTGGGTTTAAATGTTCATAACTAATAAACACACCCGATAGTATAATTTGGGGTATAATAAGAAATGGAATTAATATGTATATATTAACGGCATGCTTAAAACTGTCAGAAATAATTAGTCCTAAGATGTTAGAAAAAACAGAGGCACTAAAGAGAATCAGCCAATATTCAAAAAACATTCCTTTTATTTCAATGATGGAATTACCTATAAGCACAAACAAACAGGTTTGAATAGCCGAAATAAAGGTGAGGATGGCAAATTTAGAAAGCAGATAGCTTAATCTGCTTAGATTCAAGAATTCTTCCCGTTTTAATATCTTTCTGTCACTGATAATCTCCTCTGCGCTAACCGTTAGGCCAACAAATAGCGCAATAATAACCGCCATGATAATATATACCACAACATTCGGATTGTCCTGAAATGTATATCCTTGATTGCTTGCTGCATCAACGTTATAAAACTTAATGATGCTGGCAAGTAACAGTGCCAACAAAGGTGATTCAAACAAATTAATAACCAGATATTGTGTGTTGGTTATTTTTGAGAGAATATCTCTTTTTACAAAAACAAAAAATTGTTTTAAACGATTAGGTATTTTAAAATTTATCGAAGGTAAGCTTGTAATTTTTTCTTCGTTATGAATGGTGTGTTTGTTTTTTTCAAGCTGAAACCTGTTTGCCCACTCTGAGGGTTCTATTTTCCTGTTTCCGGTAAACGAGCCATACTCATCAATAACTTGCGAAGATACAATGTTAAGCACCTGTTCTGGGTTTACGTTACCGCAGGTGTGGCATTCACTTTCCTGATAATTAGCCTGATTGATGCTGGCCTTAAAGTAGTTAATGCTTTCTACAGGATCGCCATCGTAAATTAAATATCCGCCAGTGTCTAATACCAGCAGTTGATTAAACATTTTAAAAATATCGCTCGATGGTTGGTGAATAACAACAAACACCAGTTTTCCTTTTAAAGACAGTTCCTTTAATAAATCAAGTATATTGGCCGAGTCTCTTGATGATAAGCCTGATGTTGGCTCATCTAAAAACAAAACAGCCGGTTCGCGGATTAATTCAAGAGCGATATTTAATCTTTTCCGTTGGCCTCCACTTATTTTTTTGTTCAGAGGAGAACCTACCTTCATATCTTTAATATCATATAATCCTAATGATGACAACAATTTGGATACTCGTTTATTTATTTTGTATTCGCTGTAATCACCAAAACAAAGTTTTGCATTATAAAATAGGTTTTCGTAGACAGTCAGGTTTTCCATTAACAAGTCATCCTGAGAAACATAACCAATAAGACCTTCTATTTGATCATGATTTTTATGAATATCGATATCATTAATCTTAACATAGCCTTTTACTGGTTTGTATATGCCACTTAAAATATTGGTAAGGGTACTCTTTCCTGCACCACTTGCACCCATAATACCTACAAGTTTCCCCGATTGGCTATAAAAGCTAAGAGGTTGAATACCAACCATTCTGTTTTTAAATTTATAGCTAATGTTTTTTACGTTAAATGAAATTGGGGAGGAGATGTTGTCACTGGTAAATTTACGCACAACATCACTGTAATAAATGGGGTCTATTCTGTTGTTTCTTAGGGAGCAACCAGGGGTGAGGATATGAATTCTTTCGGTGTTTAATAATTGCCCGTTGACATTTATTTCGTGCTTATTATTGAGTTTAAGCAGATATAGGTTAGCAGAATCAATTCTTAGAATTTGTATTTCGGCCTTGATGTTGGGCCAGCGTAAATGACGACAAATCTTGTTGTCAGGCTGTTCTTGGTTGTTAATGAGGAGTATATTTTTGTTGTTAACCGATTTTTGTAAATCGCCAATAACAAAATGCTCCATTAATTTATATTCATCATCATCAATATGAAAGGTTTGGGCAATTGTGTATACAAAATCCCTTTCAAAATGACTTATTTCTATACCCGATTTTAAAAATTCAATAAGTTGAATAATCACAATTAGTTTTTGATAATGTGTTAATTCCTTATTGATATCATTGGAAATTTTTAACGCTTTTACCGAATTGGCAGTGAGAGTATTACGTTCAATTACACTTTTTTGAAGTTTAGCCAGTTTAGAAACGTGTTCTTGATAATATTTCTCATAAATATCAAGATATTCCTTAACTTTTTGTTTATTAAGTTGTTGGTTAAGGAAGTTTGTGACTATGTTACGTCTTGATAAATTATCCTTATGAGGAAATGCGATTAAAGCAAAAAGTTGAATTAAGGCTTTTAATATTCCTTCGCTCATAGAACCGGATTAAAAAGTGAAAACGCAAATGGACTATTGAAATAAAAAGGTAGGAGGGTAGAGACTTATTTTTCCTCTAAACTTTTAAAAACTATATATAATAAAGCCAAGCCTGATGTAGCTTGTTTGGTATCCAATCGGGCTTCGATTACACACTCAACAGAGCCTGCAATTTTGAAATCCCAAATATTGGCCTTGTTATATTCATCATTTGTGAATAAAAGATTTTTGTTGGTGTCATAGATGGAAAAAATAATCGGCTCATCTCTTCCTGAGCAGGCCACAAGTCGATATAAACTTCCATTTAAAAACGTAGTATGAAATTCAGCAACCTCATTGCCTGTTAAAAATGCTCTAAAAGGTTGGCCATTAGATATAAAAGGGGCTTGTATTAAATCTCCACAATGATTATTTTCATCTTCCTGTGAAACCGCCTGGTTAGGTAATAGTATGCTGAATGTAAAAATTATAGCGAATGTTAAAGCAAGTACCTTTTTCATGTGTTAGATATGTTTATTTTTGCTAGTTGTTTTATTGTTGGAAAAACGCAATTTTTGTAATATTATTTTTTGGCTTGTGTTATAAAACCATTAAACTCTATTTACATGTCTAAAATAGTTATTTTTATTAAAACATTTACGAAAAATGAAGATAACTGTTATGTTTTATTGCATTTTTTATAAAAGTAAGGCATAAGAATTAAAAAATCATTAATTAATAAATACATATATAAATTATGAAAGGTACATTCTCGTTTATTTTGGTCTTGATG
>JBFHKL010000338.1:0-4395 GCA_041595375.1 Saccharicrinis sp. | reverse complement strand
TTTCCAGTCCAAGTGCAGGTTTTAGGGCATGTTGAATGTCTCCGTTAAACAACGGTGTGGCCATCAGACACAAGGCGGGTCTTATTCGTTTACCACCCATATCCATAGTATAGTCAATGGGTTCATATAAGTTTATCGGTTTCTTAATAAAGTCAGTCTGCTTTAATTCGTTACTGATCAGTTGTTGGACTTGTTGTAAGCTTAACATTTACTCTTTCTCTTTTTTTAGGGTTTCAATTTTCAGATCTTCTAATTCAATATCTTCATCTTCATTATAAATATGTAACAAAGGTTCTTTAAATGATTTATTAGTAATTTGTTTTTCCAGAGTAAGCAATAAGGAAGGTAACAAAATGAGATTGGAAAAAAGAGCAATCAATAAGGTTACTGCTACCAAAATCCCCAAAGCTACAGTGCCTCCAAATTCGGAGAATCCGAAGATCCCAAAGCCGAAAAACAAAATTATTGAAGTATAGATCATGCTCGTGCCTGTTTCTTTAAGAGCTAAAACCACAGCTGCCTTAATACTCCAATTGGTTTCACTAAGTTCCTGACGGTATTTTGCCAGGTAATGGATTGTATCATCTACAGATATACCAAATGCTATACTAAATATTAGTATTGTTGAGGGTTTGATTGGTATAGAAAAATAACCCATTAAGGCGGCTGTTGTGATTAGCGGAATCAGGTTTGGTATCAGGGAAACTAGTACCATTCGTTTCGATGAAAACATCCATGCCATAAATGAGGCAATTAATAAAATGGCCAGTAACAGGCTGATAAATAAGTTATGAATTAAATATCTTGTTCCCTTAAAGAATAAAACACTGGTGCCGGTAACTGTTGTATCATAGGTATCCTTGGGAAACATTTCTTGAAGATCCTGTAATACCTGATTGTTTAGTTCAGTCATTTTAGTGGTTCCAATATCTTTTAATCGGAAACTTAATCTGGTTTTTGTGCGAAGCGAATCTAAAAATGAATTAACTATTTTTTTATGATCGCCATTACTGTTTGAAACATAAGATAGTATGAAGTTACGTTCCTGATTGCTTGGAATACCATAGTATTTTTCATTACCATTATAAAAAGCCTGACGAGCAAATTTAACAACTTCAGATATGGAGACGGCTTTTGAAATATCGGGATTAGCAGCAAGATGTTTGTTAAACTGATCTATCTTTTTCAAGTTGCTAGTCTTTAATACTCCATTGGGTTTTTTAGTATCTATGGTTATTTCCAGAGGCATTAGACCATCAAAATTCTCCTCAAAATACTTTAAATCTACATAAAGAGGATCGTGGTGAGGTATGTCGTCGAGCATATAGCCCGTGGCTTTGATCATACTGATGCCTACAAAACCCAATACTAATATGATGCCCGTTGTAATATAAATAGCTTTACGCTTGTTTAGTGAAAAATGAACCAGCTTATCTATTATTTTATTTACACTTTTATTTTCTAAATGGTTTAGGTGTCTCTCTTTCGGTTCTGATAAAAAACTGAATATAATTGGGATTAATAGGAGTGAAAGGATAAAAACACCAATGATATTAATGGCTGCAATAATTCCAAATTCTACTAGTATTTTACTGCTCGTAAAAATAAATGTAGCAAAACCAGAAGCTGTTGTCAGATTAGTTAAAAAGGTGGCGTTTCCGATTTTCCGGATCACCCTTTGGAGTGCTTTAATCTTATTGCCATGTTTCTTGTATTCCTGATGGTATTTGTTCAGGAGAAAAACGGAGTTCGGTATCCCGATTACTATAATCAGGGGGGGTATCATTCCTGTTAAAATGGTTATTTTAAAGCCAAATAGAGATTGCGTTCCCAAAGCCCAAATTACCGCTATTCCAACCACAAGCAAGGAGAATATGACCACCTTAAAGGAGCGGAAAAACATGAATATGATGATGGCTGTTATGCCAAGAGCCATATATATAAACATATTCAGCTCTTTTTTAATCATCTCAGCAGTTGTCACTCTAATGTAGGGTAGCCCTGAATAATGTACTTCATTATTTGAGATTGAAGTATATTGTTCTCCAGCTTTGATAATATTCTTTATTAGTTGCACCCTTTCAGGACTCTGTAAAATAGAAGGATCAAGGGTGATAGCAATTAAATAACTATTTAAATTTTTATTATATAGATTACCTTCATAAAAAGGCAAACCGAAAAACTCTTTTTGAATCGAATCGAGTTCATATTGTGATGAAATATTTCTGTTGAAGAGAGTTTGTGTTTCAAACTGCTTTTTATTTTTATTTTTTACCAGGTTGTAGGTTTCTGTGGCAGATAGTACCGAACTTACGCCATTTAATGATGACAGGTCATCGATTAACTGGATCCATATTTTGTAATGTTGCAGAGAGAAAAAATCTTTATCTGTAACACCTATTACCATCAGGTTGCCTTCGTTGCCATATTGTTGTTTAAATTCTTCATATTCTAAATAGGCAGGGTCGTCTTCGGGTAATAAAGGGGCATATTGATATGACATTTGTACGTCTCCGGCCTTATAGCCCATAAAAGCGGTAATAGCCAGTAAGATGAAGATGATGGGTAATCTGTTTTTTAGTATAGTGCGTGCAATGAAAATCCACATATTTTTTCTAATTAGCAATTAAAACAAGCTGCGAATATATAATTAATTCTAGCTTTAAATAAATACCTTTTTTACAAGGTAAAAACACTTATTTCATGGTGTTACTTGTTATTCCTTCCATTTCAATAAGTAAATCTTCCTTATAGTTATCGGTATTAAATAGGAGTACAGCAGTTTGGGGGAGTTGTGTTTTTAAGATTTCCTTTACCAGTGCATTATCCTTCATGTTTTTAATATAAATTTTTAATAGCTGAATGTTTTGCTCTGCTATGTTTTTCTGTTCAAGGGTGATTTTTTCAATAAGTGCAGTTATATTCATTAAAGACTGTAGCGTTTGTTCTTTGATATTCAGAACTGGGCTTGATGAGGTGCGAAACCAAATTTCCTGATTGGTAAGGTTTAATAATTTCCCTTGTGCAAATAGTTGTTCTGGTTCGTTAAAAGACAATACGCTTTGATAGTTGTTAAAAGCATTAAAATCTAGGATTACATTTCCATATGTACTGCCTGCTATTGTGTTTACAGGATATCCATTTTTAAATAATGCGTCCTCAAAAAAGAATTGTTTTATTTCATTAAAAAGGTCATAATAGGATGCTTCTTTACCTTCAAAAGTGGTGTGCTTAAGTATGTTGGGTATGAAATTCCATTGGCGGTAGATGTGTCCAAAATTCATATCCTCAGCCATAAGTAGTTGTTCAGCAAAATCAAAGGAACGTTGTACGCTCATTAAAAAGGAATCTTCATTAAATTGTATGCCTCCAGATATAAGCTCAACTCCGTTGGGGTGAGATATGGTAACGTAGTTGTGCTTTAGTATGCTCTTGTAATTGATGGTGCATTCGGGATCTTTGATAGATTGACACTCAATCATTAATTCTTTATGATCAACTGATTCTAATGAAATAAAAGTGAGTGCAGGTACCTGATGCTTATAGATGTCCTTTGCAATGGTTTGAATTGCATCGCAGCTATTAATAAAATCATCCGTACTGTTAGAATTTATGTAAAAATTGAGTTTAACAATTTTACTGTCTTGTAGTTTTTTGTTGATGTTATTTAGTGTATTACTAACTCTAGTTTCAAAGAGACTCCCCTCAAGTATCTTAAATAATCTAATTCCTCTCATTACTAAACCATGTGTTAAAATTCGCACAAATTTAGGTCTTTTATTTGTTTAGTTTAATTAACGAGGTGTTAATTTTGCCATCTTGGGCTTTTTTAAATAATTTATTAATAAAAAAAGTAACTTATACTCATAATGATCGTAACAGGTGAAGGAAAAGTTTTAACTATTATTAGTTTATAAAATGAAGAAAATATTTTTATTTTTAGTTTTTCTTTTGATGATGCCAAAATTTGGATTTAGTCAAGTAGAGAAATATAAATCGGTATTTACGTTGAATTTTATTCGTTACATTGGTTGGGGAGAAGATGCTAAACAAGGCGATTTTGTTATTGGGGTATTAAAAAGTCCTGTCGTGGCTGATTGGCTGCAAAAACAATCTGTAGGTAAAAAATTTGGAAACCAAAATGTCGTAATTAAAGAGTTTAAATCTGTAGAAGAACTTATTGATTGTCAGGTGCTTTATGTGGGGTCATCTTTTAGTTTTTTCAGATATGCTGAGGAAATTAAATCAGTGTTAGGGAAAAATTCTTTACTTATTACAGAATCAGAAGGTGCTGTCAAAAAAGGTTCTACAATCAATTTTGTAGTACGTGGTGATATTCTAAAATTTGAGGTGAGTGAAGCCAATGCGCAATTGTCTGGTTTAAGTATAAGTTCG
>JBFHKL010000337.1:0-4398 GCA_041595375.1 Saccharicrinis sp. | reverse complement strand
GAATGGATTAAGCAGGGAAGTAAAACCATTGATTTTTTTAAGCTATTTGGGAAACAGATTGCACAAATGCATCAAAATACACAAAAACAGTTTGGCTTTTTTGAACATAACTTCATAGGTGCCACTCCCCAAATAAATACCATTGAAGATAATTGGACAGACTTTTACTTTACACATCGCCTACTTTTTCAATACCAGCTGGCAGAACAAAAAGGCTATGTAACACCAGAGCTTCAAACCGCCTTTCAAAAGCTGGAAAAGATTTATCCTTCCATCCTAGCTGGTAGCGAAGAAAGGCCTGCTCTTTTACATGGGGATTTATGGGGAGGTAACTATATGGTTGATAAAAATGGAGAACCTGTTTTGATAGACCCTGCCGCATATTACGGTCATCGTGAAGCCGATCTAGCTATGACACACTTATTTGGTGGTTTCTCCCCCGACTTTTATCTGGCGTACCAACAAACAAATCCCTTAAAGGATGGCTGGGAGTATCGTGAAAAGATATATTTATTATATCACGTATTGAACCATATGAATTTATTTGGCAACAGCTACTATACACAAACCATGCAATTGATAAACTATTACCTATAAAAACAAAAAGTCAACCCACAGTAGAGATTGACTTTTCAAGTATAATTTTTATTATCAATTATATAAACCCTCTGGCTTCTGCAATAATAACAATCAACTCTACAATTTCATCATCTGTCATTTCTTTGCAATTAAAAAGAGCATCATAAAACTCCACATCAGGCACTCCCTTTTCGAAATAATGTCTAAAAACAGCTCTTCTTCTATCCATTTCAATGACTTCCTTTTTTGCTTCGGACATGGTCATCCCAAATTCATTACTTACGATTTCAGCACGCCATTGAAGAGGCGCTATCAATTTAACATGGAACGACTTTTTAAAATTCTTGGTAATTGCTTCTGCTGCCCTTCCTATTATAACTACATTCCCTTCAGAGGCTGCTGTATGAATAAAATTGGCAATGGTGTTATTGACTTTGGTATCTCCTGGATAGTAAGTATCCGAAAAGAATAAAGCCAAATTATCTAAAAAACTCCTGTTTTTATATTCCGACAAATCTTTAATTAATTGAGGCGACAATTTCAATTCCCGTGCCGACTCATCAATAATTTCTTTACTAAGCCATCTCCATTCAATATCCTTTCCTTCGCGTTTTAATTTACTAGTAATCACTTCAGCAAGATACTTTCCTATTCTTTTTCCGGGACATCCATACTCACGTGATATAGTAATTACAGGACCTTCTGCCTGAATGGTTCGCTGACTCTCCCGCTTACCCACCCTATCGCGCATATATTTTAAAAATACATTTTCCATGACTGTGATGTTTTAGGTTATTTTGTGTTCATTAAGATACAAGAAAATTGAATATGATCAAAAGAAAAAAGAAAAGTATAAACATAAAAAAAGGATAGACAAATGCCTATCCTTTACCCTTAAAATCAGTCTTGTTAAATCTAAATCTATGAAAAAAAATCTACAATTCAAATATAAGATAAAATTCAACTAAATTATTTCAACTAAAGTTAAAGCTTGTTAATAAAGACAGTGCACAAAACACAATAAACAAGCTAGTGAAAGGCTACAACAGAACTAATTATGGTATTTATTCTACAATCAGTTAGCAATCAATGTATTTTTACTACTTTTGCAGGCAAATTCTCATTTTACACAGGAATGACAAAAAAGAAAGCTTCAAAAAACAGCAACAAAGCACAGCATTCATCTGCTATAGTTTCTTCTTTAAAAAGAAGTCACCGAACAGCTTTTCTACTGAACCACAAAGAGAAAGAAGCACTGGATCTATATTGTAAGAAAAATAAAATCCGGAACAAATCAAAATTTATGCGTGAAACCTTATTACGAACAATTATGGATCACTTTTTAGATGATTACCCAACTTTGTTTGACAAAAAAGATATGGATAAGATTAAAGTTTAAAGACCTATTGCTTTAATCCATTGTGTCAATCTGTGGTTTGTTAAATCCGGTTCATTATCTTCATCCAGAGCTAATCCTACAAATTTATCATCAACAACAGCAGCCGACTCAGAAAAATCATACGCTTCCGTTGGCCAAGAACCCACAAATTCACATCCTTTATCTTTAATCAGGTGATAAAGTTTACCCATACCATTACAAAAAGTATCAGGATAGGTATATTGATCTCCCAGGCCAAACAAAGCGATTTTTTTTCCACTCAAATCTGTATCTATCAGCGTATATACAAAGGTTTCAAAATCATCTTGCAGGTTTCCAACCCCCCAGGTAGAGGTGCCTAAAATTAAAAAGTTGTATTTTTCAATATCCTGTCTACCTGCTTTTTCTACAGGATTTAATTCTGCACTCTCAATCAAACCACTTAGTTTTTCAGCCACAAACCGGGTATTACCCACCGAAGAACCATAAAAAATACCAACCTTTTCCATAAAAATAATTATTAATGTACCTGATTATACAAACATTGAATAAGGCGATAAGTTCATCCCAAGAAATTAAAATCTATTTCTTACGTATAACAAAAATACCATCTCTGAAGGGGAAGATCACTTTCTCAACCCTATCATCATTTTTAATCATTGAATTAAACTCTAAAATACCTTGTGTATAGGTATCGTTAGGATCAACAGGTTCAACTACCTTGCCATCCCATAAAATATTATCAACTAGAATATAGCCCCCCGGTTTCACCATATCAAAAACCTGCTTATAATAATTTGGATATTGACGCTTATCACCATCCATAAAAACAAAGTCATATATTTTATTAAGCCGAGGCATAACATCCAACGCATCACCAATATGCATATTGATTTTATGAGCCAGCCCTGATTTATTAAAGAAGGATTGCGTAAAGGCTTCTATCTCATCATCAATTTCAATGGTATCAATACATCCATTATCTGGTAAGGTTTGTGCCATACAAATACTAGAATAACCTGTGTATGTTCCTATTTCAAGAATATGAACAGGTTGAATCATTCGGCAAATCATTTTTAATATCTGCCCCTGCAAATGCCCTGAGAGCATCCTTGGCCTTAAAATATGCAGATTTGTTTTTCTATTAAGCTCATAAAGAATTTCATCCTCAGAATCGATATGTTCGAGGATATAATTTTCCAAATCAACAGATTGATTATTCAATGCCATTATTTACAAATATATAAGTTGTGAAAGATTTTGAGGGTCAAAGGTTTCATTAGCAATCTCCAACAAATCAGAGGAACTTAGCTTATCAATCTTATCATACACCGTTGCTAAAGAATCTACCTTATTATATAGTAAATGACTCTTTCCTATATTCAACATCAAACTTTCCTTACTCTCAGAAGAAATGGCTATTTGACCTTTTAACTGACGCTTGGCCTTATGCAGTTGCATATCGCCTAAGCCCACAGTCCTTAGCTTATCCAACTCCTTAAATACAATTTTCAGACTCTTTTCAACGTTTTTTTGATCCGTTCCATAATAAATGGAAAACACCCCTGTTCCATAAAAGGGAGTATAGGAAGACTCGATATTGTAAGCAATTCCTCTTTTTTCGCGCAACGACATGCTTAATCTGCTATTCATCCCTGGTCCTCCCAACAAATTATTCAACAAATGAAGCCCTAGGCGTTTAGGGTGGTTATAATCATAAGTAGTACTACCAATTATAATATGACTTTGGTAAGTATCTTTCATGCTTTTAACAATCGTCGGACTGGAGGGCAAGATAGATGACCGCTTATTGATTCGTCTATTCTCTGGAATATCTCCAAAGTATTTTTCTGCAAGTTTAACCACACGTTTAAAATCCTGACTTCCTACAGAACAGAATACAATTTGATCGGTATGATAGTTCTTATTTATAAAATTAAAGATATCATCCCGTGTAAACGACTTCAACATCTCCGGCGTTCCCAAAATATTACGCCCTATCGGATGGTTTGGATAGAGCAACTCTTCAAAATCATCGAAAATTAATTCTGCCGGAGAGTCCTTATACGAATTGATCTCGTCAATAATCACCTCTTTCTCTTTTTCAATCTCCTTTTCGGGAAATATGGAATGAAAGGTAATATCTGCTATCAGCTCCATGGATCTTTCATAGTCTTCCTTTAAAAAGGAAGCATAAATGCAGGTTTCTTCTTTTGTTGTATAGGCATTTAATTCTCCCCCTACATCTTCCAGGCGACTCAGCACATGGAATGCTTTACGTTTTTTAGTACCTTTAAAAACAACATGTTCAATAAAATGAGCCATTCCATGCTCATTAACATCCTCATCACGAGAACCTGCATTAATAATAATGCCGCAATATCCCACTTCCGACTTCTCTGGCTTGTGAATTATCCTGATTCCGTTATTTAGCGTATACG
>JBFHKL010000336.1:0-4404 GCA_041595375.1 Saccharicrinis sp. | reverse complement strand
TTAAAACCGACACCGATGGGCAAAGATAATATAAAAACTGTTTGTTCAGAGTTATTTTCACTTTCTGTGGAAAATCTTTTATAAATTGTTGTTCCTAAGCCAAATGAAATATAAGGTGTGTAATTGGTTGTACTAATATATGGGTGATCGTAGGATATGAAATTAAATTCCACTTGCATTGAGCCATCAGCCATTCCTCTATTGAAGGAGTAATTAACATTGCCTTCGGGGAATAAAACACCATTGTCGGGATAATCACCCTTAATGCGTACTATAGAGGCTGTTCCCTTTAATGCAAATCGATCACTTAATACATAGCGGGCTATTCCTCCATAGGAAAGACTGGGTTTGTAAAATTGTTTTTGAGGATTTAAATCCCCAAGATAATAGCTTGTTCCCAACATGACCCCAATTTCTAATTTATCTTGCGCGTGCAGGTTGCCTGTTGAATAAATCAGCAGAATTAGAACCAATATTTTTTTATAGATAAAAAATTTAGTTGTATGTAAATTAAACTTTGTTATCATTCGTTTATGCCCGTTTAATTGTTTGCATTAAAATAATGGGCAGGCACAAAAGTAATATTTATCTGCAAAAAGAAATAGTTTAACTACTTAATGTACCTTGGGCGCCGTAAATATAACATTGAATATATTATTTTATTGTCATTGTTTAGTTAAAATACAGTTAAAGTTAAACCTTTACAAAATCATTTTTTTTAATGCAAAGGCTTTTTACATTTGAATAAACTATAATTGAAACGTTATGTACGGAGATTTTAAAGCACACCTAACTACGGAGCTCGAGGAAATTAAGGAATCGGGATTATATAAGAATGAACGTATTATCACCACTGCTCAAGGAGCAGAGATAAAAGTTAGTACGGGAGAAAATGTACTTAATTTTTGTGCCAATAATTATTTGGGTCTTTCCTCGCATCCGCGTGTGGTGAAAGCAGCACAGGATATTATGAATACGCATGGTTATGGTATGTCGTCGGTACGGTTTATTTGTGGAACACAGGATATACATAAAAATTTAGAGCGTAAAATTGCTGATTTTCTTGGTATGGAGGATACCATTTTGTATGCCGCTTGTTTTGATGCTAATGGAGGTGTATTCGAGCCGCTATTCTCTGCTGAGGATGCCATAATATCTGATGAATTAAATCATGCGTCCATTATTGATGGCGTTCGTTTGTGTAAGGCTTTTCGTTATCGCTATAAGCATGCTGACATGGCCGATTTGGAAGAACAACTTATTCAATCACAAAAGCAAAAATATCGTATTATTGTTACGGATGGAGTATTCTCAATGGATGGCGATATAGCTAAATTAAATGAGATATGTGATTTGGCTGATAAGTATAATGCATTAGTAATGGTAGATGATAGCCATGCCTCAGGATTTATTGGTAAAACGGGTCGTGGGACTCACGAATATCATCATGTGATGAATAGGGTAGATATAATTACCAGCACGCTGGGTAAGGCATTAGGGGGTGCTTTAGGTGGTTTTACCTGTGGGAAAAAGGAAATTATTGATATGCTTCGTCAGCGTTCCCGTCCGTATTTGTTCTCCAATTCTTTAGCTCCTGCTATTGTGGGTGCCGCTAGTGAGGTGTTCGATATGTTGAGCAGTTCAACAGCTTACAGAGATAAGGTGATTGAAAATGCCAGCTATTTTAAAGATAAGATTATGCAGGCGGGTTTTGATATTAAACCAACCAACTCAGCCATTATAGCGCTCATGTTATATGATGCAAAATTATCGCAAGAGTTTGCCAATAGGTTACTTCAAGAGGGGGTTTATGTAATTGGATTTTATTATCCTGTTGTGCCTAAGGGACAAGCCAGAATCAGAATTCAAATTTCAGCAGCTCATGATAAAGAACATCTGGATAAGGCGATTGACGCTTTTGTGAAGATTGGTAAGGAATTAAATGTTATAAAATAAAAAAAAGGCAGTTTCACTATTTTGGTGAAACTGCCTTTTTTAGTATTGTCTATTCAAAGATATTCTTCATGCGGTTGAAGAAACTTTTTTCTTGTGTACTTGGTTTGGGCTCGAAACTTGGAGATTCTGCCATTTTTTCCATGGCTTTCTTTTCCTCCTTGCTTAGATCCTGAGGTATCCAAACATTTATTTTAACCAAGAGGTCTCCTCGTCCATAGTTATTGATTTCAGGCAGGCCTTTCCCGCGAAGTCTTAACACTTTACCCGGTTGTGTACCTGGTTCTATCTTAACTTTCACACGACCCTCTAAGGTTGGAATTTCAACAGGAGAACCTAAGGTAGCCTGTGGAATACTTACAAAGAGGTTGTAAAGAAGGTCTCGACCGTCGCGAACCAATTCGTCATGCTTTTCTTCGTGAATTAATATCAGCAAATCGCCATTGATTCCTCCGCGGCGTGCTGCATTTCCTTTTCCAGAAACAGAAAGTTGCATGCCTTCTTCAACTCCGGCAGGTATATTTATGGAAATAACCTCCTCGTCGCGCACAATACCTTCTCCGGCACAGTGTTTACATTTGTTGGTTATTATTTTTCCTTCTCCACCACAAGTAGGACAGGTTGATGCAGTTTGCATTTGTCCTAAAATAGTGTTTGATATACGGGTAACTTGCCCACTACCATTACAGGTTGAGCAAGTACTGTGCGAAGCACCTCCTTCGGCACCTGAACCACTACAGTGAGAGCATGGTACGTATTTTTTAACGCGTATTTTTTTCTCTACACCATTTAGTATTTCATTCAGCGTTAGTGAAACCTTTACTCTCAGGTTTGAGCCTTTGTTAACACGCTGACGGCTTCCACCGCCACCAAAACCTCCAAAGCCACTGAAGCCACCAAAGCCTCCGCCACCAAAGATATCACCAAAATGTGAGAAGATATCGTCCATCGACATACCTCCGCCACCATATCCACCACTGGAAGAGCCTCCTACGCCTGCATGTCCAAATTGATCGTAACGAGAACGTTTGTTTTGGTCACTTAATACCTCATAGGCCTCTGCTGCTTCCTTAAATTTCTCTTCGGCTGCTTTGTTGTCCGGATTTTTATCAGGGTGAAATTGGATGGCTTTTTTTCGATAGGCCTTCTTAATCTCCTCTGGTGTAGCGTTTTTTGAAACTTCTAATATTTCGTAATAATCTCTTTTTGACATAATTTAATGTACTTTATTATTCGCCAACAACAACTTTTGAAAAACGCATTATCTTGTCGTTTAGCATATAGCCCTTCTCAACACAATCCATCACTTTTCCTTTCATATCCTCTGTTGGGGCCGGTATTTTGGTAATTGCCTCATGGAGGTCGGTGTCAAAAGCTTTTTCTTTCGCTTCTATCTCAGTCACACCATTTTGTTTCAAATACTCCTGAAACTTATTATAAATTAAATGAATACCTTCTTTAACGGCATTGAGGTCTGAAGCTTCGCTCAGATGTGCAATAGCCCTGTCAAAATCGTCAACTACAGGCAATAGTCCTTTTAAAAGTCCTTCTCCAGCACTTTTGATGAGTTCCATTCTTTCTTTCAGCGTTCTTTTTCTGTAATTATCGTATTCGGCTGTCAGGCGAAGATACCTATCGTTTAGTTCAGAAACCTGAGCTGTTAATTCATTTATCTTTTTTTCTTCAGTACTAATTTCTGGACCTGCTTCCTGTTCTTCATTGTTTGATTCAGCAGTAACTTCTTCAGTAGTTTCTTCAGTGTTTTCTTGAGCTGTTACTTGCTCTTCAGCCACTTCTTCCTTTGTCTCTTTTTTCGAAGCTTTCTTTGTCATTATTTTAAATTCTATAAATTACAGGTAAATTTGTTTTGCGGTAACAATTATTTTGCCAAGTGTTAAAAGAGGGACAAATTGACAGCATTTTAGATAAAAACAGGATAATACTGTCATCGTTAACAAATCAATGGCAGTTCACTTATCAAGTGCTGCCATTGATGTTTGTACCTTCTTTGTTGTACAAAGTCTTAGTACCTGTTTGGGTTTTATGTTTTGTTGAATGTCTCCAGCACCTTGTAAGAATCCCTAGATGTGCCTATAAAGGTAGACGGTTTGATTGTATTATTTACTTGAGGAATTGTTCAAGTGTCGTTTCTAGGTTTGTCCCTCTAAGGCGTTTGGCAACAATGATCCCATCACCGTTAATTAAAAAATTATCAGGAATGCCTCTGATGCCGTATTTTTGGGCCGCTAAGGATTGCCATCCCTTTAGGTCGCTTACGTGGTAGGGCCATTCCAGCTTGTCGTATTCAATAGCTTGTGCCCATTTTTCTTTATTTTTATCCAGGGAAACGCTAAAAATAGTAAAGCCTTTTCCTTGTTTAAACTTCTTGTTTTTATAGTCCTGATAGGCTTGCACCACATTCGGATTTTCCCGTCGGCAAGGACCGCACCA